>JAFBAG010000039.1 GCA_019247925.1 Pseudolabrys sp. | reverse complement strand
CTTGATCGCCGGAACGTCGACCGGTGACGGCAGGTAATCCACGACGGCGTCGAGCAGCGGCTGAACGCCTTTGTTCTTGAACGCGGAGCCGCACAGCACGGGATAGAACGCGCCGGTGATGACGGCCTTGCGCAGCAGCTTCTTGAGCGTCGCTTCGTCCGGCTCCTTGCCTTCGAGGAAGGCTTCGAGGGCGGCGTCGTCGAGCTCGACCGCCGCTTCGATCATCTTCTCGCGATATTCCTTGGCCTGGTCGGCCATATCCGCAGGGATGTCGACATAATCGAACTTCGCGCCGAGCGATTCATCGTTCCAGATGACGCCCTTCATCTTCACGAGGTCGACGAGACCCTTGAAGTTCTGCTCCGCGCCGATCGGCAGCTGGATCGGCACGGCCTTCGCGCCGAGGCGGTCGGCGATGTCCTTCAGGCACATGTAGAAGTCGGCGCCGATCTTATCCATCTTGTTGGCGAAGACGATGCGCGGCACCTTGTACTTGTCGCCCTGGCGCCAGACCGTCTCGGTCTGCGGCTCGACGCCCTGGTTGGAATCGAGAACCACGACCGCGCCGTCGAGAACGCGCAGCGAGCGCTCGACTTCGATGGTGAAGTCGACGTGGCCGGGCGTGTCGATGATGTTCAGGCGCTTGCCGTTCCAGAACGCGGTCGTCGCGGCCGACGTGATGGTGATGCCGCGCTCCTGCTCCTGCTCCATCCAATCCATCGTCGCGGCGCCTTCGTGCACCTCGCCGATCTTATGGTTCTTGCCGGTGTAATAGAGGATCCGCTCGGTCGTCGTCGTCTTGCCGGCATCAATATGCGCCATGATGCCGAAGTTGCGGTAGTCCTCGATTTTATGTTGGCGGGGCATTTTTCTTTATCGTTCCTATTGGCTGTGCCGGTTACCAGCGGTAGTGCGAGAAGGCGCGGTTGGCTTCCGCCATCTTGTGCGTGTCTTCGCGCTTCTTGACGGCATTTCCCCGGTTATTGGACGCATCGAGCAGCTCGCTCGAGAGTCGTTCAGTCATCGTCTTTTCGTTGCGCTCGCGCGCGGCCTCGATGATCCAGCGGATGCCGAGAGCCTGGCGGCGGGTGGAGCGCACTTCGACCGGCACCTGATAGGTGGCGCCGCCGACGCGGCGGGAGCGCACTTCGATCGAAGGCATCACGTTGTCGAGCGCAGCCTGGAAGACGTTGATTGGGCTCTGCTTGGTCTTGCCCTCGATCAAATCGAAGGCGCCATAAACGATCCCTTCGGCCACCGACTTCTTGCCGGCGTACATGATCGTATTCATCAATTTGGTGACGACGACATTCCCGAATTTCGGATCGGGAAGAATTTCGCGCTTATCGGCGGCGTGACGGCGGGACATCGATGTTCTTCCTTACTTCGGGCGCTTGGCGCCGTATTTCGAACGGCGCTGCTTGCGGTTTTTGACGCCCTGGGTATCGAGCACGCCGCGCAGGATGTGGTAGCGCACGCCCGGCAGGTCCTTCACGCGGCCGCCGCGAATCATCACCACCGAGTGCTCTTGCAGGTTATGGCCTTCGCCCGGGATGTAACCGATCACTTCGAAGCCGTTGGTGAGGCGCACTTTCGCGACCTTGCGCAGCGCCGAGTTCGGCTTCTTCGGCGTCGTCGTGTAGACGCGCGTGCACACGCCACGCTTTTGCGGCGAGTTCTCGAGCGCCGGAGCGGTCTTGCGTGCCTTCAGCGGGCGGCGCGGCTTGGCAATCAACTGGTTGATCGTCGGCATCTTGCCTTCGTGACCCTTTTTGCGGACCGCAGCCCGCGGACAAAATTCCCAAACGCAAAACGGATTCGCGCCACCGCCAAATCGCGGCAGGGCGCTTCTCCGTTCGAACGGCCGCGCGGCGTTAAGCCGTGCAACCATCACTCTCGAATCTGACATCAGGCTGTCAGAGGCAGCGTTTGAGCTTCTTTCGTCGAGGCAGGATGCGCCGAAAATCTCTTGATTTCTCAAGGCCTTCGGGCGGCCGTTCCGAACAAGCGAAGCTCACCGCCTGCCGAAAAGTGCGCGGGTTTTAGCACCCGACACAGGGCTGTCAAGCCGCAAAGTGCCGGAAAAATCGAGGCTTTTTGAGGGTCGGCCCCCAGCCTACCAGACGTGACGCAAGGTGCCGCGGCCGCCGTAGGACCGGGCCGTATCGCCGACTTCCGCGTCGAACTTGCCCGCCAAGGTCCATCCCCGTGCAATCCCCCATTCGAGGCCGGCTGAAACAAGTGCCGCATCGCGGTTGGGGCCGGCGCCGGTGACAGTAAAGTTCGAGCCGGCAAGTGCGATGAACGAGGCCGCGACCGTCGGGGCCGACGAGAAGTTATGGGCCCAGGCGAGCCGGGCGTTGGCCACGGTATATGTGCCGGGGCCCTGGGTCAGGGTCGCGGACGCGCGCGCACCCAGTTCCGAGCGAACCTCGTCGGCGCGTTGTGCAGCGACGTTGAGCGCAAAACCGGTCCCCGTAACGTCGTTTTCACGATAGGCCTCACCGCGATACGAAATCGCCTGAACCGCGACGTAAGGCGCGATGCGGCCGAACATCGACGACAGGCGATAGCCGGCTTCGGCACGCGCGCCGTAAGTTTGCGCCTGGAATGCGGCGGTCGCGCGATCCGCCGCGAAGGAGAAGCGGTCGGTCGACACCCAATGATTGCCGAAAGACAGCGCACCGGCAGCGTAAAGCGGGCCCGAGCCTGTCACGCCATAAATGCCCGCGAGGAAACTGTCGGCGCTTCCGCCGCCCAGCCCCTGCGCCAAACTCCAGTTGCCGCCAGCCCCGGACAAAGCGAAACCGATCCGGGAATCCGGATTGATCCGGTAATCGCCACCCGCTGCAACGCCGCCGACACGGCTGCGCCGTGCCGTGCTGCCAGTCACCGCGTCGGCATCGCTATCCGCTGCAGCGCCATAGGCGCCCGCCCAGATCGTCCATGGCGACGCGCTGCTTTGCAGCGGCGCCTTGACCGGCATCTTGGATCCCGTGACCTTTGCATAGGCGCTCGCGACGTCCGGCGGAAATCCGCTGTCGCTTTCGGCAGCAAAAGGTACCGCCGGGGCAAATGCGCCGAAGCCGCCACGGCCGTCGACGAAGGGATCGAGCATCAGGTTGAGAAACTGGCCGAGCATCAAAAAGGAGGTCGACTGCGCGCCCGTTGCCGCCTCGCCTGACAGTTGGCTCAGTCCGGTGTTGAGCGCGCTGCCGCTAAGACCAAAGACATTTTGGAACGCGGGGGGCAGCGCGCCGCCATTGTTGAAAAAGTTATTGAGCGCCGTCTGGACGTTCGACTGGTTGCGGTTCTGCCCGGGCGCATTCAACTGACCTGTCAGTTGCAGGATCACATCAGTGCCGGAATAAAGCAGCGCCGCAGTAAAGCCTGAAGGAAGATTGCTGGTTGTGAGCGTATTGAAGGTCCCGCTTCGTCCCCCCGCCGCTGAGAGGATCGTGTAGCTCTTGGTGAGGTAGGAGCCGGCGGCGAACTGGGCGTTCACCGTGCCCGCCAGCGTTGCCGTGCCAGTCGCATTG
>JAFBAG010000253.1 GCA_019247925.1 Pseudolabrys sp. | reverse complement strand
CCACGGCGACGTCACCGGACCAAACGCCGATGTCTCGTTGGACGAACCCATTGCGAATTCGTCATTGTTCGTCTTGCCGAGCATCACTGCGCCGTCACGCCAGAGATTGGCCGTCACCGTCGACTCATAGGTCGGCTCAAAATTCTCCAAAATCCGGCTGCAGGCGGTTGACCGCACCGCCTCCGTGCAAAACATGTCTTTCACGGCGATCGGAATGCCTTCCAGCGGACCTTGCTTGCCCGCGGCAATGTGGGCATCGGCTGCCTTCGCCATGGCGCGGGCGCGTTCGGGTGTTTCCAAAACGAACGCATTGAGCGCGCGCGCTTGCTCGATCGCCAGCAAATGCGCATCGGCAAGCTCGACCGCGCTGAAAGCCTTTTTCGCGAGACCGTCGCGTGCTTGCGCCAGCGTAAGAGAAGTGAGTTCCGCCATTACTCGACCACTTTGGGGACCAGAAAATAATGGTCCTGGGTCGAGGGCGCGTTTTTAAGGATGGCGTCGGCGTTTTCGCCATCGGTCACGACATCGGTGCGCTTTTTCATCGCCACCGGCGTTACCGAGGTCATGGGATCGACGCCTGCAACATCCACTTCGGAGAGCTGCTCGACGAAGGCCAAAATGGCGTTCAGTTCACCACGCAGATGCTCGACCTCGGTCTCGGCCACGGCAATGCGGGCGAGACGCGCGATACGGCGGACGGTTACAGCATCAACGGACATGGAAAACTCTGGGCGAACCAGGCGGACTGATAGCAGACCCGCATTTTGCGACGCAATGCGCTAGACTGCCGGCACGGGGGCACGACATGGCTTTGATCCGCACGCACGGCCGATACCCTTATTCACCGATCAATGAGCGGCCGGTCTATGACTGGCCCGACGGGCGGCGGCTGGCGATCTATATCGGCCTCAATCTCGAATGGTTCTCCTTCGGCGAAGGCCTGGGGGCCACGCTCAATCCCGCGCATGAAGGAAAGCCCGACGTCGCCAATTACAGCTGGCGCGATTATGGCAACCGGGTCGGCGTTTTCCGGATGGCGGAGCTGTTCGAAGAATTGCACATGCCGGTTTCGGTGCTTGCCAATGCGACGATGTATGAGCACGCGCCACAAGCTGTCGCCTGCTTCAAGGACCGCGAAGTCGTCGGCCATGGCCGCACCAATTCCGAACGCCAAGGCGACCTCCCTGAACATCGCGAGCGCCAGCTCATTTTGGAGACGACGGAGACCATCACTAAGCATGAAGGCAAACGCCCGCTCGGCTGGCTCGGCCCCTGGATCTCCCAATCGGACAAGACGCCCGACCTCCTCCAGGAGGCTGGTTACACCTATCTGCTCGACTGGTGCCACGACGATCAGCCGGTCTGGATGAAGACAAGGAGCGGACGCATCCTCTCGGTCCCATACCCCCAGGAGCTCAATGACATCCCTCAAATCGTCGCGCGCAAGCGCGAGGGTGACGAGTTTGGGCAGATGATCATCGACACGTTCAACGTGCTGCGCGCCGAATGCGAACTGCGTCCCATTGTGATGGGCATCGCGTTGCACCCTTATCTGGTCGGCTGGCCGCATCGTTTTCTGCATCTCGCACGCGCGATCAACCACATCGTGGAAAACGCCGACGAAAAAGTCTGGCTCACGACAGCCGGCGCGATCGCCGCGCATGTGGCAACGCTGCCCGAAGGCAGCGTTCCTTAAACATGGCCGGCG
Source organism: Pseudolabrys sp. (assembly GCA_019247925.1). Lineage (GTDB taxonomy): Bacteria > Pseudomonadota > Alphaproteobacteria > Rhizobiales > Xanthobacteraceae > Pseudolabrys. The sequence continues at coordinate 625 of JAFBAG010000253.1, read as the reverse complement.
CGCTCCCGCTCCTCGAAGCACTCGCTGACGTGCCCCCGCGCGGAGCCCTCATGGGTCTTGATCTCGGCACCAAGACCATTGGCGTTGCCTGCAGCGATCCCGATCGCAAACTGGCGACGGGTGTGGAGACCATAGCGCGCACGAAATTCAAAGCCGACGCCGAACGCTTGTTGGCCCTCTCCGCGGAGCGCAACGCCGTCGCGTTTGTTTTGGGTTTGCCCGTCAACATGGACGGCAGCGAAGGGCCGCGCGCCCAATCGGTGCGCGCCTTTGCCGGCAATCTGGCGCGCCTGACCGATCTGCCGATCGCTCTCTGGGACGAAAGGTTGTCGACCGCCGCGGTCGAGCGTGAATTGATCGCCGCCGATGTCAGCCGTGCGAAGCGCGCCGCCGTCATCGATCAGCACGCCGCTGCTTTTATCTTGCAGGGCGCGCTCGATCGTCTTGCCTACGCGGGCAAATAAAAAGGCGGGCCGAAGCCCGCCTTTTCAATCAGCTCGTCCCGGATTACTGAACCGAGGCCGCGCTGCTGTTGTAGTCGTTCGGCGCCAGCGGCCCGCCCGTATCGGAGCGAGTGCGCCCGCGCCAAGTCCGGCCGTAGCTGTAAGTCGGCGCGGGCTCATAG
>JAFBAG010000231.1 GCA_019247925.1 Pseudolabrys sp. | reverse complement strand
CGGAATATCCGAAACCCGATGCTGCCCGTCGGCGTCGAACGTCACCAAAATCTCCGCGCCTTGCGCGAGCGCGAACTCGATGCCGGTTTGCAAGGCCGCGCCCTGCCCCAGATTGATCGCGTGCCGCAGAACGGACGCGCCCGCCTGGCGCGCGACCGCCGCCGTCTCGTCGCGCGAGCAATCATCCACGACCACGACGGAATAGCCTTCAGGCCGTAACGCCCCAATCACATCGCCAATGGCGCGTCCCTCGTTATACGCGGCGATGACGATCCAGATCGTCGCTGGTGGAGAGATCATGATGCCGGCTTGCGCAGAACGACGCGCATCGCGTCGAACAAATTCACCGGAATGCCGACGCCACTTGCGGCAGTTGGGGCACGCCGCGGCAAGCCGAGCATGCGCTGCAACTGATAGATGATCAGGGATAGCGACACGGTTTTCCAGGGATGACTGAACCGCTCCAGCCGCAAACCGAATGAGCGGGCGAAGCCAAGCATGCTTTGACGCGTGAAAAACCATAAATGCTGCGGGGGCGTCATCAGCCGCCAACGCACCCCAAGAAGCCGTGCCGGCACCGAGCCGAAATCGCCGGTCGTGAGAACGATAATGCCGCCGGGATTGAGATTCCGCTCGCACAGCGACAGCGTCTCGCGCGGATCTGGCAAGTGCTCGATGACGTCCAGCATGACGATGACGTCGAATTTGCCGAGTTTCGCCAAGGTCTCCGCATCAGCCACGCCGCTGATGATATTCGAGCCGCGGGCACGGCCATGGGCAGCGGCGTCGTCGGCGAGTTCAATCCCCACGACGTCGTAATAGGGCTTGGCCTCTTCGAGAAAAAAACCGTACGCGCAGCCAAGCTCGAGCAGGCGCCCGCCCGGCCGCAGCCGGCGGATCAGAGCAACAGCGCCCGCGAATTCCCGCCGCAGTACGCCCTCCGCTCCGAGATAATCCGCGTAGCCATCGTCGCGGCCGCCCTGGAAATATTCGCCCGTGTAATAGCGCGCCGGGTCGAACGGCGTGCCGACCGCACGGCCCAAGCCGCACGTTTCGCACGCAAGAACGTCGCAGCCATGCTTGCTGTAGAGAAAGCGATGCGCGGTCCTTTGGCCGCAGGCGGGGCAAGCGAGCGCTTGCAAGTTATTACCCGCCCCGGCCGTCAAACGCGCACACGGGTCTACTCGACCGTGATATTCGCCGCCTTGACCACCTTCTCCCATTTGGCGGTCTCTTCAGCGATGACCTTGTCGAAGTCTTCCGCGGTGCCGGGGATCGGCACGCCACCGAGCTCCTTGAGCTTGGCGGCGATCGCCGGATCCTTGATCGCCTCGTTGATTTCCTTGTTCAGGATGTTGATGACTTCCTTCGGCGTGCCGCGCGGAACGCCCCAGCCGAAAAATGCCGAGGCTTCGTAGCCCGGCACCGTCTCCGCGACCGTCGGAACGTCAGGTAATTCGGGATTGCGCTGCGCTGTCGTCACAGCGAGCGCCCGCAATTTGCCGGCCCGGATGTGCGGAACCGAGGACGGCATGTTGTCGAACGTCACCTGCACCTGACCGCCGATCAGATCGGTCAGCATCGGCGCCGAGCCGCGATACGGCACGTGCTGCATCTGCACGCCGGTCATCATCTTGAACAACTCGCCCGACATGTGAATCGAGGTGCCGTTGCCGGAAGACGCGACATTCACCTTGCCCGGATTGGCCTTCACATAGTCGATAAATTCCTTGACGTTCTTCACCGGAACGTCGGGATGCACTTCCATCACGTTCGGCACGCGGATGAAGCCGCCGACGCCCTGGATGTCCTTGATGAAGTTGAAATTGAGCTTCTTGTAGAGGCTCGCGTTCACCGCATTGGCGGGATTGACCAGGATGATCGTGTAGCCGTCCGGCGGCGCCTTGGCGACGGCTTCGGTCGCGATGTTGTTGCCGGCGCCGGGACGGTTCTCGACGATGAACTGCTGGCCCAACTTCTTGCTCAGGTAGTCGGCGAAGATGCGCGCGAGAATGTCGGTCGAGCCGCCGGCGGGGTAGCCGACAAGGACATGCGGCTGCCGGTTCGGATAGCCCTGCGCGTTGGCCGATGGCACGGACACCACCGCAAGGCAGACGAGCGCAAACGCAAGGCGCAGCAAAGTGGCGACCGAAGTCATGTTCCAAATCCTCCCGAATTGCCGGTCTGAGCGCCGGCTGTTCTTTGATGGGCGACGTTACGCGGCGCGAGCCGCATTCGGCAAGCCGACATGGTCCCAAAAAGAAGCCTGATTGTGGGGGAGAAATGGTCGGAGTGGCAGGATTTGAACCTGCGACCCCCACGTCCCGAACGTGGTGCGCTACCAGACTGCGCTACACTCCGACTGAGGGGCGGCTTATAACCCCAGCCCCCATCAAGCCGCAAGCATTGGAGGAACCATGACGGCGGAGCCCGCCACGCGGGTGTTGCAAGCGGGAGCGGACGCCATCGACGCGGCCGCGCGCACGCTCGCCGCCGGTGGACTGGTCGCCTTCCCCACCGAGACGGTCTACGGGCTCGGTGCCGATGCCACGCAAGGCGAAGCCGTGGCGCGGCTCTACGCGGCCAAGGGCCGTCCGGCTTTCAATCCGCTGATCGCGCATGTCGCCGATGTCGCCGCGGCGCGCAAGCTCGCCGTGTTCGATGAGGCCGCCGAAAAACTTGCCGTCACCTATTGGCCCGGCCCGCTGACGCTCGTTCTTGCGAAGCAGCCGAATTGCCCGGTCGCGGACCTGGCGCTCGCTGGCCTCGACAGCATCGCCGTGCGCGTGCCGGCGCATCCGCTCGCGCGGCAACTCCTCGCGGCTTTCGGCAAGGCCATCGTCGCGCCTTCCGCCAATCGGTCCGGCCATGTCTCGCCGACCAGCGCGGCGCATGTGCTCACCGATCTGCGTGGCCGCATCGAACTGGTGATCGATGGCGGGGCCTGCGAGGTCGGTGTGGAATCCACGATCGTCTCGCTGCTGGGCGCACCGGCTTTGCTCCGGCCCGGCGGCATTGCTCGCGCCGAGATCGAGGCGACGCTTGGCAGCCGCCTGACGCTGGCCGAAACCGCTGGCGATGACGCTCCCCTCGCCCCTGGGATGCTCGCCTCGCACTATGCGCCGAAAGCGAGGCTTCGCCTCAATGCCGAAAATCTGCACGCGGGCGAAGCACTGCTCGCCTTCGGGAAGGCCCTCCCCACGGCCGGCCCGGTCCTCAATCTCTCGGCCCGCGGCGACCTGGTCGAGGCGGCCGCCAACCTGTTTTCGCATCTGCGCACATTCGATGCCGGCGGCGCGACTGCGATCGCCGTGATGCCCGTGCCCCATGGCGGGCTTGGCGATGCCATCAATGACCGGCTGACGCGCGCCGCGGCCCCGAGGTAAACTGACCGCATGCTTACGCCGAACCCGAGTTCTGCGCTGCTCGATCGCTTCAAGACGATCGTCGGCGAGAAATACGCGATAACCGATCCCGCCGTGCAGGAAAGCTATCTGCGCGAAATGCGCGATCTTTATCGCGGCAAGACCGCAATGGTGCTGAGGCCCGGCTCGGTCGCGGAAGTGTCCGCCATCCTCAAGCTTGCCAACGAGACCAACACGGCAATCGTGCCGCAGGGCGGCAATACCGGCCTGGTCGGCGGCCAGATTCCCTTTAACGGGGAGATCATCCTGTCGCTCACCCGGCTCGACAAGATCCGCGAAGTCGATCCGCTTTCGAACACCATCACCTGCGAAGCCGGCGTGACCTTGCAGCACGCGCGCGAAGCGGCGGCCAAGGCCGACCGCCTTTACCCGCAGCTCCTGCCCTCCGAAGGCACCTGCACGATCGGCGGCAACCTCTCGACCAATGCGGGCGGCATCGCTGCAGTCCAACACGGCATCGCGCGCACACACTGCCTTGGCCTCGAAGTGGTGCTGGCGGATGGCCGGGTCCTCGACAACCTCAACAAGCTCAAGAAGGACAATACCGGCTACGACCTCAAGAACCTCTTCATCGGCGCCGAAGGGACGCTCGGCATCATCACCGCGGCGGTGCTCAAGCTCGTGCCGCGCCCTCGCGCGGTCGAGACCGCCTATGCGGGTCTGCGAGATCCGGAAGCCGCGCTCGAACTCCTCAAGATCGCCGAACAACATGCGTCAGGCGAGATCACCAGCTTCGAGATCATGGGGCGGATGGGGATCGAGGCGGTCATCAAGCATTGGCCGACCACCCGCGATCCGCTCGGCAAGCCGCACTCCTGGTACGCGCTGATTGAGCTGTCATCGCAGCGCCCCAACCTGCGGGAAACGCTGGAGAGCATCCTCGCTGCGGCGATGGAAAAAGGCATCGTCGACGACGCGACGATCTCCGAAAGCCTCGAGCAGACCAAGGGCTTCTGGTTCATCCGTGAAGCCTTCGGCGAAGTGCAGCGGCGGATCGGTGCCTCGATCAAGCACGACATTTCCGTTCCGGTGGCGGCCGTGCCGGCTTTCATCCGCGAAGCCAATGCCGCGGTGACGAAGCTCATTCCGGGTTGCCGGCCACTGCCCTTCGGCCATGCCGGCGACGGCAATATCCACTACAACGTCACCCAGCCGGAAGGCGCCGACCGCGACACGTTTCTGGCGCGGTGGGACGAGGTCAATGCGGCCGTGTTCGACGTCGTCAAGAAACACCACGGCTCGATTTCGGCGGAACATGGCGTCGGCGTGATGAAACGCGATCTGCTGCCGCAGGTGAAAGACAAGGTCGCCTACGAGCTGATGCGCACGCTCAAGCGCACGCTCGATCCGAACGGCATCCTGAACCCCGGCAAGGTGCTCTAGAACAGGGAAGCCTGACCGTCGTCTTTCGGCGGTTTGCGGGTCGCGGGAGCGGCAGCGGCCTTTTTCGGTGCGGCCTGGCGCGGCGCGGGCGCGGGCGGCCCATCGAACCGCGCCACCAACTCGGCATTGTCATTCGCCACGCGGTTGACGGCCGTCGACACCGGATAGGCCTCGAATAGATCATTCTGGGCCGGCGCGATCAGCGAGGCGGCTGTCTTCTCGTCGACATTCGGGTCGAGCCAGAGCGCGAAAGCATCCGCCGGCACCACGACCGGCATGCGTTCATGGATCGGCGCGAGGTCGCGGTTCGCGGAGGTCGTCACGATCGCTGCCGTTTCAAGCTCCTCGCCGTTCGGCCCCGTCCAGCATTCCCACAGTCCGGCGAAAGCGAATGGCGCGCCATCCTTGCGCCGGATGAAATGCGGCTGCTTGCCCTTGCCGGCCGCTTTCCATTCATAGAAGCCGTCGGCCGGGATGAGGCAGCGCCGCCGATTCATCGCCGCGCGGAAAGCCGGCTTATCGAGTACGGATTCGCCGCGTGCATTGATCACCAGCGCGAAGTCCTTGGGGTCCTTTACCCAGGACGGCAGCAGGCCCCAGCGCACCAGCGCGAATTCGCGCCGGCCCTCTTTCATCCGCACGATGGCAATCGGCTGAGTCGGCGCGATATTGTAACGCGGCGGAAAATTCGGCTGCTCCGGATAGCCGAACATCTGCCGGAACACTTCCGGCGCCAGTGTTACTGCGTAGCGGCCGCACATTCGCGCTGTTTCCTCGCTTAAGCCCGATTTAACAATAACCTATAAGACTGCAAGGCTGCGGGCAGGCAAACGCATGGGCGCTCACGGCAAAGACGGGACGGCGCGCGAGCTCAGCGAGCAACTCGCGCAGGCCAACATCAATCCGGTCACCGGTCTCGCCACCGACTACCTCAACCATTTCAACGAAGCCGTGATGCTGCTCGAAATGCTGCCGGATTGCCCGGACTGCATCGACGACTTTCTGGCGTGGCGGCCCTTGACCTATCGCGAGCATTTCGCGGCATCGCGCTTCAAGGAACGCCAGATGGCGGTCGCGGCCTATGACGCTGCCGATCCGACGGCCCGCGACTGTCTCGACACGCTGGCCGACACAATGACGGACGTGCTGCAATCCGCGCGCCTTGCCATGCAGGCGGGGCTCCCCGCGGAAAACGCCGCGCGACTTGCCCGCCGCACCGCGGCCTCGCTGAAACCGCTGATCGCCCGCGCCGGCGCCATCATCAACGGTGAAGCTGTGAGCGACGCCGACGCCCAGGCCGCCGTCGACCGACTGATGAGGCGATAGAGCGTGGCGGATCCGCGGGCTTTTCCAGACCGGCCATTTCTCGCGGTCAGCGCCGCTATCCTGCGCGATGGCAAGGTGCTGATCGTGCGGCGGGCCCGCGCGCCAGGCGCCGGTATCTATACGCTGCCCGGCGGAGCGGTTGAAGCCGGTGAGACGCTGGAGCAGGCCGTCATCCGCGAGATCAAGGAAGAGACAATGCTCGACATCGCGCCGCTTGGATTTGCCGGCCATCGCGAAATCATCATGCGTAACGCCGAGGGCAAAGCCGAACGGCATTTCGTTGTCCTGTGTTTCGCGGCTCGCTGGATCGCCGGGGAGCCGACGCCCAATGACGAGATTTCCGAGGCCCGCTGGCGTGACCCTTCCGAGCTTGCCGGGTTGAAAACGACGGAAGGGCTCGCGGAAATCGTGGCGGCGGCGGTGAAGCTTTTTCCGTCGCGCTAACGGCTTGCCGCACGGCCCTCCAGAGCGCATATGTTCGCCATGACCCGCATCGTCGCTGCCTTCGTGGTGGCCCTTCTCGTGTTCGCGACGCCGGCGCGCGCGATCGAGGGCGGGCCAGCGCCTTACGACAATGACCTGCAACGGCTCGCCGAAATCCTCGGCGCGCTGCAGTATTTGCGCACGTTGTGCGGCGCGAATGAAGGCCAGAAATGGAAGAACGAAATGCAGTCGCTGATCGACGCCGAGACCGCGAGCGGCGACCGGCGGGCGCGCATCGTCGCCAGCTATAATCGTGGTTACCGCGGATTCCAGCAGACTTATCGCAGCTGCACACCCGCCGCCGACATCGCGATTCGCCGTTACCTGTCCGAAGGCGCGCGGATCGCCCGCGATATCACCGCGCGCTACGCCAATTAACCCTGCGCCGGTAACTTTACCCCCGGTCTCTTCTCGCCGCGCGAATGCCGCATGCTAACGTCGTCGCTGGGAACGGACGTCATTCGACGTCCAGTGGGGCGACAATGCGTGACCTGGGGCGGCCGGTAGTGTCCGGAAAAGAACCGAAAAGCGACAGCGAGCAAAAACGCGTCGCAGTGGGCTATCTGCAAGAAGCCTGGGCGGAAGCCCGGCTCGACGGGGTTGACGGCGATTGCCTCGCCCAAGCTTCGCTCTTCACCGCGTTTATCGAGTTCGTCGCCACCTATGGTGAGGACGCGGCAGCGACCTTTGCCGAAGGACTTGGCCCGCGGATCCGCAACGGCGAATTCACGCTCGACAAGCCGCGCCAGTAATTATCGCCTAGCTCGCCGTAAAGCCGTAAAGCCGGTCGAATATCGCGTCGACATCGGCGGGATAGAAAGGCTTCTTGAGAAAGGCTGCGCCCTGCGCCTGCGCACGTTCTGCGACCGCCGAATCCAAGGTCGAGCTCATCATGATCACGGAAACCTTCGGCGCGAGACGCTTGATCTCGGCCAACGTCTCGAGCCCATTGAACCCCGGCATGTTGTAATCGAGCATCACGATATCGACCGCCGTCTCATTGAGCTTCTTGAGCGCGCCGATGCCTTCTTCGGCTTCCGAGACTTGAAGCGCATAGCGACTGGCGGAGAGAATCTTGCGGACGATGCCGCGCATCGTGCCGGAGTCGTCGACGATCAATAACCGCTGCGGCAGCCGTGTTTTGACGCAGCGCTCGACCAGCAAACGCGCGCCCTCGTTATCGGCAGGCTTGGCGACGGTCGCATCGAGGCCTTCCATGCGGCTCTTGCTACCGGCGCCAATAACAAAAGGTCGCGGTGCGCTGGTCTTCGCAGCAGCAACCAATCCAGCAAGTTCATTCTCGGGCAATGCTGCATCCAGGATCAGGAGATCGATGCCGCCTTTCGCCAGCCGCGCCCGCGCCTCTGCCGCATCCCCACCGAAAAAATCGATCGGGACGGAGGCCAGACCGGCGCCCCGGCGCCAAGTCTCCCGTACGGAATTCGTTGCCGACACCACCACAAGGCAGAGCGACACGAAGTCTGTCGTCATTCTCCCCCCACCCGCAGTTCTGGCCGACGAGCCAGCGCGCGCAGTCCCCGCTGCCGTCATAAACACAGGTGATGGGATTTCAATTCCACGGTGGGACGAAGATTGATTCTTCTGGGGAAAACCGCCGTCAGGGTTCCCTTAGGTCAGGTTTCGACGAATCGCACCCGCTCGCCTTTCGCCGGGTTCACGACCTGATTGTCCCACATGACGCGTTGGCCGCGCACGATTGTGCCGATGGGCCATCCCGTCACCGCCATGCCGCTATAGGGTGACCACCCGGCGCGCGAGGCGATCCAGCTCTCCGTAATCGTCTCGCGACGCTTGAGGTCGACGATTGTGAGGTCGGCGTCGAAGTCCGTCGCGACCTGGCCCTTGCCGGCGATGCCGAACACCCGCGCGGGACCCGCGCTCGTGAGTTCGACCAGCCGTTGCAGGCTAAGCCGTCCCTGGTTGACGTGATTCAGCATCAGCGGCAGCAGAGTTTGCGTGCCCGGCATGCCGGAATGTGTCTTCGGATAGGGATGGGATTTTTCCTCGCGCGTGTGCGGAGAATGATCTGACCCGATAGTGTCGACCACGCCTTCCGCAATACCGCGCCACAATCCGGTCTGGTGGCCCGCGTCACGGATCGGCGGATTGAGCTGCGCAAAAGTGCCGAGCCGCTCGTAGCAATCGGGCGCATGCAACGTGAGGTGGGCGGGCGTCGCCTCGCATGTCGCGACGTCCTTGCAGCTCGCCAGAAATTCCATCTCCTCGCGCGAAGTCACGTGCAGGACATGCACGCGCTTGCCGGTCTCACGCGCCAGCGCGATCAAGCGCTGCGTGCACATCAGGGCCGCTTGGGCGTCGCGCCACACTGGATGCGAGCGCGGATCGTTTTCGACCCGCAAATTCATCCGCTCGCGCAGGCGGTATTCGTCTTCCGAATGAAACGCCGCCCGGCGGGAAATATTTTGCAGCACCGCGCGCACGCCGGCATCGTCCTCGATGAGGAGCGAACCTGTCGACGAACCCATGAAGACTTTGACGCCGCAAACGCCCGGCAAGCGCTCCAATTCGCTTAAGGCTCGCGTGTTCTCCCGCGTTGCGCCGACGTAAAAGGCGAAGTCGCAGTGCATGCGGTGGTGCGCCCGCCTCACCTTGTCGGCGATGGCATCGGCGTTCGTGGTGGCCGGATCGGTATTCGGCATTTCGAAGACCGCGGTGACGCCACCCAACACCGCGCCTCGCGAGCCCGATTCGAGATCTTCCTTGTGGGTCAGGCCAGGCTCGCGGAAGTGCACATGACTGTCGATCACGCCAGGCAGGATGTGCAGACCGGTGCAATCGATCGTTTCGCCCGCGGAGGACGTACCGAGATCGCCGACACCTGCGATCCGTCCTGCGCGCACCCCGATGTCGGCCGGTCCGGCACGGTCATGGCTGACTAGGGTGCCGCCTTTGAGGATCAGGTCGTAGGTTTTCGCCATGCTCATGGCCTTTATCGCGCTGCCGACAGCGCTTACGTTTCGCCGCAAGTTCTGGCAAGAGACTTCACAACCCCATGCAGGCAGCCCTTCTCCCCGATCGCGGCGTCGTCAAAGTGGTGGGCGACGATGCGCGCCCTTTGCTCGATCGCCTGCTCACCTGCGACATGGACAAGGTCGCGCCGGGAAAGGCGCGGTTTGCCGCGCTTTTGACCCCGCAGGGCAAGATCATCGCGGATTTCATCATCACCGAGATTGATCCCGCGGAAGGCGCGGGCTTTTTTCTCGACTGCCCGCGCGCCATCGCTCCGACGCTTGTTGAAAAGCTCAATTTCTACAAGTTGCGCGCGAAAGCGATCATCGAGGACCTCTCCGATGTGCTGGGCGTGATGGCCTTCTGGGACGACGCGGGCCTGAGCGAATACGGACTGGCCTATATCGATCCCCGCCTCGAAGCGCTCGGCAGCCGCGCCATGCTGCCGCCCCATCTTGCGGCGGAAGCGGCGAAAGATCTCGGCGCAGACCTGACCGATGCCGATGCCTATGAAGTGCGCCGTATCACGCTCGGCATTCCGCGTGGCGGATCGGACTTCGCCTATGGCGATACGTTTCCGCACGAGGCCGACATGGATCAGCTTGGCGGCATCGATTTCCACAAAGGCTGCTATGTGGGCCAGGAAGTCGTGTCTCGCGTCGAACACCGCGCCACGGCGCGCAACCGGATTGTCCCCATTGACTATGGTGAGTTCGCGCCGATGTCTGGACTGCCGGTCATGGCGGGTGAAAAAACCGTCGGCACTTTGACCGCCACGGCGAAAGGACGGGGCATTGCAATGCTGCGCCTCGATCGCCTCGAAGACGCGCAGAAGCAAGGCACGGCACTCACTGCCGGCGGCATCACCATCGAGCCGCTGCAGCCGGCCTGGGCAAAGTTCACCGTGCCCGGCGCCAAATCTTCATAGTGCTGCCGGCATGAAGAAGCGCATCGTCACCGCGATCAGCCATGATGACGGCCTGCGCCGCTGTCCCTGGCCAGGGACCGATCCGTTTTACATGGCCTATCACGACGACGAATGGGGCGTGCCGGAATATGACGACCGCGCCCTCTTTGAAAAGCTGATCCTGGACGGTTTTCAGGCTGGGCTCTCCTGGATCACGATCCTGCGCAAGCGGGATAACTTCCGCAAAGCGTTCGGTGGCTTCGAGCCGGAGAAGATCGCGCGCTACAACACCCGCAAGATCGAGTCCTTGATGAAAGACGCCGGCATTGTGCGCAACCGCTCCAAGATCGAAGGCGCGATCGGCT
>JAFBAG010000208.1 GCA_019247925.1 Pseudolabrys sp. | reverse complement strand
CCCCCAGGTCAGGCCATTGGCTTTGCACGTCGCCGCGACCTTCACCGCACCGCGCATGGTCCAGAAATGCGGATCAGCGAGCGGGATGTCGACCGCCTTGAGCGCGATCGCGTGCGCGAGCTGACGCCAGTCGGTCGCCACCATATTCGTCGCGGTCGGAAGCCCGGTGGCCTGGCGAAACTCGGCCATGATCTCGCGGCCCGAGAAACCACCCTCGGCGCCGCAAGGGTCCTCGGCATAAGCGAGCACGCCTTTCATCGGCTTGCACAGCGCAATCGCTTCCTTGAGTGGCCACGCTCCATTGGGATCGAGCGTGACGCGCGCTTTGGGGAACGCTTTCGCTAACGCACTAATCGCTTCGATCTCCTGTTCGCCGCGCAGCACGCCGCCCTTCAGCTTGAAGTCATTGAAGCCATAGCGTTCGAACGCCGCCTGCGCGAGCCGCACCACGGATTGCGGCGTGAGGGCTTCCTCATGGCGCAGCCGGCTCCAATCATCCTTGGCGGCAGGCTCTTCGCGGTAGGGGAGGTCCGTCTTTCTGCGATCGCCGACATAAAACAGGTAGCCGAGCATTTCGACCTGCGCCCGAGGGGCGCCGTCGGCAAGGAGCGCCGCGACCGAGACACCGAGATGCTGGCCGAGCAGATCGAGCAGCGCCGCTTCGATTGCGGTCACCGCATGGATCGTGGTGCGCAGATCGAAGGTCTGTAACCCGCGCCCGCCGGCGTCGCGGTCGGCGAAGGTCTCGTGCACCTTGGCGAGGATCGCCTCGACATCGCCCGTCGGCTTGCCTTCGACCAAAGGCCGCGCGTCTTCGATGGTCTGGCGTATAGCCTCGCCGCCTGGCACCTCGCCGAGGCCGGTGCGTCCGGCGCTATCCGTGATCAGCACCACGTTCCGTGTAAAGAACGGGCCGTGGGCGCCGCTCAGGTTGAGCAGCATGCTGTCGTGGCCGGCGACCGGGACCACCCGCAAGCTTTTGACGACCGGCGTGCCGGAATGTTTCGCGAGCATTCCGGACTTTAGCAGATGTCAGCGGCCTGGCGCGCTGGTGACCCGCACGGCCGCGGGGTCCTGGGTCACCGCGCGATAGGCGTCTGTGAGGCCGGCGCCGAACTGGTCGTCATGGCCCTTGGGTCCCAGATCCTTTGTGGTGAGCATCAGAATTGCCCGCACGCCTTCAGGCGTCAGCCGGGGATTACGCTCCAGCATGAGCGCGGCAATGCCGCTCACACCGGCGGCCGAATAGGACGTTCCGGTCGATACCTGATACCCACCATCCGGAATCGCGACCATCAGGTTGACGCCGGGCGCGGCGACCGCGATGTGTTTGCCGCGATTGGCGCCCTCGAACAGATTGTCGTCGGCATCGGTCGCGGTGACGGCGATCACATTTGAATCGGCCGCAGGATAAAGCGGGGGCGACTTGGCGCCCGCATTGCCGGCGGCGGCGATCAGCACCAGACCTTTTTTCTTCGCGGCTTCAAGACCGCGCTTGATCGCAGGGTCGGCCGGTCCCGCAAAACTCATATTGATGATGCGCGCGCCGTTGACGACGGCCCAATCGAGGCCGCGCAGGATGCTGAAGGTCGTGGCTTCGGCGCCGCTGGAGCCGGCAGGATCGAAGGCGCGGATCGCTAGCACCTGCGCGCCCGGCGCGGTGCCGGTGAGTTTGGCATGGGCGACGATCAGGGCGGCGATCGCTGTGCCGTGCGCATGCGGCTTGAGCGGGGTGTCGAGTGTGTCGTAGCTGCCGGCAATCGCGCCTGCGAGCTCGGGGTGGTCGGGATCGACCGCGGAATCGATCACGGCGATCAGAACTTTGTTGCCCTTGGCAACGCCGTGAGCCTCGCCGAGCCGCATCTTGGCGATCCCATATTGAACTTTCTCACCAAGACTCTGCGGCTTGCCGACTGCGCCGTCAGCAGGATCGGCCTTCACCGGCTCGGCCTTGGCCTCTGCCTGTTGCTGAAGCGCAAAAAGGTAATTGGGCTGCGCCGACGACACGGTGCCGTCGTTCTCCAGGGCGCGCACCACGGTGGACACCGAGCGACCATCCGGAATCCGCCAACGATAAAACGTCGTGCCGGCAAGCTGCATTGGCTGCGATTGCAAGCGCGTGAGGTTGTGCCGCTGCTCCAGCGCAGAGACGGCTTGCGCCGAGGTTGTGTTGGGCAGTTCGATCACGACCTCGTCGGGCACGAGACGCTGCTCGTTCGCCGGCGGGACGCCGGAGCCGGGCCGGCGTTGCGCTGTGCGCTGCTGTTTAGGCGGCCTGGCCGCTTGGCGGTTTGGCAGCCGGTTGTTGCGATAATCGTAATCGTCGGGGTCGTAGGCGCCGGGCGGGGCATAACCGCCGCCGGGCGGCAACGCGCCTGGAAGTCCCATCACGACACCTGGAAGGACGCCGCCCCACCCGGGGCCGCGAAAGCCGCCGCCCCCGTTGTAATTACCGCCGCCGCCGTAAGGACCGCGTCCGCCACCGCCCGTATAGCCGCCGCGGTTGGGCGGATAATTCCCGCCACCGCCACCGGCAGCCGCATTAGACGGCCCCTGACGCGGCGTCGTGGCAAGGCTGGGAGCCGCGGGTGTCACAGCAAAGCGACGACTGCCGGTGCCGGCCTTCTGCGGCCCGTTCTTCAGTTTGCGATACTTTGGATTGTCGTCGTTGGTCTGCGCGCTGACGTCGCTGGCGAAAGCGGCAGGCAGCGACGCAAGGACAATGGCTAAGATAACTGTGCGTATGGCGCGCATGGCAACGCTCCGTGTTCAATCCGTGGTCGCGATGAACTCGACCGTCTTGTCCTGCTGCAACAACTTGATCATGCGGGCTACATCATCCTTCGGCAAAGCCGTGGCGGCAATGCGCACGCGATAGAGCCCGCCAGCCAAGGGTCCGCCCACGACCGTCAATTTATTCGAGTCGAGAAAGGCAGTGATGTCAGCGGCCGGCGCCTTGTCGGCGAAACGGATCATGGCGAAGCTGCCGCCTATTGGCGCGCGCGATGGCGCGGACGCCGTCTGATAGCCGCCGGGCGCCGTTTCATTCAGCAGGATGCCGGCGATGATGCCGGCCTGCAGAATAAGGGCGATCGCGGCGATACCTCCCGCGAGCGCAAGCTTGCGCGGGGCAAGGCCGGAAAGGAATGCGCCAAGGCGATCGGCGAGATTGAGCGACACCGCAGGCTTGCGGACCGGCTCCGCGTCGATTTTACGAAACAGCGTCTCCATCGCACGCGCCGATGGCGCCCCCAGTTTTTCATTGAGGATGATCGTCTCGCCGAGCTCTTCGCGCACCAGCGCGTATTGTCGAGCGAGGTCGGGATCGGCCGCCAAAGCATCTTCAACGCGTTTGGCGTCGCGGTGGCTTAGGGTGCCGGCCGCATGCCAGGGCAGGAGATGCTCGATCTCCTCGCGCTCGGGCGCATTCTTCGTGATCATGGCCATCCTCGTTCGATTCCTTGCGCCTTCAGCACTTCTGACAGCTTCTTTCGTGCGTAGAACATCCGTGTTTTCACCGTCGCCTCGGGGATGCCGACAATCTCGGCGACCTCTTCAACAGATTTTTCGTGGTAGTAAACGAGATCCACGATTTCCCGATGCTCGGCCGACAATGCGGTCAATGCGTTGCGGAGAATGGCGGCGGTATCCTTCTTTTCCAGTGTGGCCTGCGGATCGTCCGCAGTGTCGACGATCGCTTCCGCGACCTTATCATCCAATTCAGCCTCGCCGCGCTTGCGCAAAGCGGAGAGCGCCTTGAAACGAGCGATCGACAACAGCCAGGTCGAGACCTGCGAGCGGCCCTCAAATTTGCCGGCCTGACGCCAGACATCGAGAAATACCTCACTGATCAGATCCTCGGCCGTTGCTTCATTCCGGACGAGCCGCAGCACGAAGCGGTAAACCCGCACGTGATGCCGCGCATACAGCACCTGCATCGCAAGGCGGTCGCCATTGGCGATACGTCCGATCAGGACATCGTCCGGGGTCGTCTGCATGGCCGCGGGCCTACCGTCTTGCCGATATGTCGCTGGAACGGGCCGAAAGGTTCAAAAGGATAGTAGGAGCTTCGGACGAGGGCGGAAACCCAATCAAAACGGGTTGAAATTAGAGCTTGCACGCACCTTCGTGCGAGCTTCTATCGCGGCCAGGCATTTGCTTTAACAGAGAGGCCCATGTTCGAAGGCTTTACCCGCAGCGAGATCAAGACAAGCGGCGCCCGCATCGTCGCCGCGAAAGGCGGCAGCGGCCCGCCGGTTCTCCTGCTGCATGGCAATCCGTTTAATCATCTCAACTGGCACAAAGTCGCGCCGGTGCTGGCGCGGGAATTCACGGTGATCGCCGCGGATCTGCGCGGCTACGGCGATTCCGAAAAGCCGCCGGGCGGCGCCGACCACGCCAATTATTCTTTCCGTGCCATGGCGCAGGACCAGATCGAGGTGATGGCGTCGTTCGGCTTCGACCGGTTCATGGTGGCGGGACATGATCGCGGCGCGCGTGTCGTCCATCGCATGTGTCTCGACCATCCGCGCAAGGTCGAGCGCGCGGCGATCCTCGACATCATTCCCCAGCACTACCTCTACAGTCACATCAACAAGCAATGGGCAACGTTTTCCTGGCACTGGTTCTTCAACATCCAGCCCGCGCCATTGCCGGAAAAAATGATGGGTGCCGATCCGGACTGGTTCATCGAGAAGAAGCTGGCCAAGACGCCGCAAGGTCTGTCCTTCTTCGATCCCGCCGCGCTCGCGGAATACAAGCGCTGTTTTCGCAATCCCGAGACCATCCACGCGATCTGCGAGGACTACCGCGCCGGTGCCGGAATCGATCTCGAGCACGACGCCGCGGATATCGCTGCGGGCCGCAAGATCGAATGTCCGGTGCTGCTGCTGTGGGGCGCGACCGGAGGCGTCGGCCGCCATCATGACCCCGGGCCGGCGGAAATCTGGAAGCAATACGCCGCCAATATAGTCGGCGCGACGGCAGTCCCCAGCGGCCATTACCTGATGGACGAGGCGCCGCAGGAAACCACGCGGGCGCTGCAGGCGTTCTTCCGGGCCTAAATCTCAGCCTCGCGCGGCATCGGCGGTTCTGCTAGGTGAATAGAGCGAGGGCGAAAGACCCTTGCGGGGAAAGAAATGCTCAAGGCTTTGCGCGCGGTGGCGCGCTTTTGTCAGACCAAAATTGGCTGGAATCGGCTCGGCGTTGTCTTGAGCCTCGCGATCATCGCCATCGCCGCGGTGGTGCTCTATCGTATCCTGCACAAGATCGAGATCAGGGAAGTCTACGACGCGCTGCGTGCGACGCCGCTGCATAGCATCTTGATCGCCGCCGGCTTTGTCGCCGCCGGCTATTTCACATTGACGTTCTACGATCTGTTCGCGCTGCGCACGATCGGCCGAAAGGACGTGCCCTATTCGATCGCGGCGCTTGCCGGGTTCACCAGCTATTCGGTCGGCCACAATATCGGCGCGACGGTTTTTACCGGCGGGGCGGTGCGTTACCGGATCTATTCGGCTTGGGGGCTGGACGCGATCGACGTCGCCAAAATCTGCTTCATCGCAGGCCTGACATTTTGGCTCGGCAACGCGACGGTGCTCGGCCTTGGCATCACCTACGAGCCGGATGCGGCGAGCGCCATCAATCAATTGCCGCCTTTTGCCAACCGGCTCATCGCGCTGGCGGTGCTCGCTATTCTCGGCGCCTATATCGCCTGGGTGTGGACCGGCGCGCGCGAGCTTGGCCGCGGCGGCTGGCAGGTCCGGCTCCCGGACGGCCCGCTGACGCTGCTTCAGGTCGGCATCGGCATCGTCGATCTCAGCTGCTGCGCGCTCGCGATGTACATGCTGATCCCGACCGAGCCGCATATCGGCTTCGTGACGCTCGCCGTGATCTTCGTGTCGGCGACCTTGCTCGGCTTCGCCAGCCACGCGCCGGGCGGGCTCGGCGTGTTCGACGCGGCGATGCTGGTCGCGCTGTGGGAATTCGACCGCGAGGACTTGCTTGCGGGGCTGCTGCTTTTCCGGCTGCTCTATTACATCGTTCCGTTCGCGCTCGCGCTGGCGATCCTCGGCACTCGCGAGCTGGTGATAAGTCTGCGCCGGCCGCAATTGCCGCCGGCGCGCGCCGTCGATACGACGGCGCCTTTGCGCAGCGAGATCGAGCGTGACTGACACGGCGAGCTGGCGCGGGTTATGGGGCCGCGTTTCCGGCCCGCCCGAACCGGCTCGATCATCGTCCGTTCCGCCATCCAGCGACGCCGCGTTGCAGGCGGTCATCGCCGCGCTGCCCGAGCCCGCAATCCTGCTCGATGCCGAGGCGCAATTCGTCGCCTTCAACGCAGCGGCGAAGCGGCTCGTGCCGGCATTGCAGATCGGTGCCCAGGCCTTCATCACCTTGCGAATCCCCGAACTGATCGAGGCAATCCGCCAGGCCGCCGCCAGCAGCACAATGCAGCGCGTCGAATATTTCGAGCGCGTGCCGATCGACCGCTGGTACGAAGTGTTCGTCTCGCCGTTCACGTCCGGCGCGGCGCCGATGATCCTCATCACATTCAACGACCTCACGCCGCTGCGGCGGGTCGAGGAAATGCGCGCGGATTTCGTCGCCAATGCCAGTCACGAGCTGCGCACGCCGCTCGCCTCGCTGCTCGGATTTATCGAGACGCTGCAGGGCCCGGCCAAAGAGGACGCCGCGGTGCGTGAGCGCTTCCTCGAAATCATGCGCAATCAGGCGACGCGCATGGCGCGACTGATCGACGACTTGCTGTCGCTGTCGCGTATCGAGCTCAATGCGCATTTGCGGCCCAGCACGCCGCTCGATCTGACGCCGCTGCTGCGCCAGGTTGTGGACGGGCTGCAGACCTTGGCGCGCGATCGCGGCGTCGAAATCCGTGTCGCCGCGCCCGAGCAGCCCTTGATCGTGGCTGGCGACCGCGACGAACTGATCCGCGCCTTCGAGAATCTCGCCGAGAACGCCCTGAAATACGGCGCCTCGGGCAAGCGCGTCGATATCGCGCTCACGCGCGGCGCGGGGCGTGACGGCAGCGAGGAGGCGCAGGTGGCGGTAAGGGATTACGGTCCGGGCATCGCGCCCGAGCATCTGCCGCGCCTCACCGAGCGCTTCTATCGCGTCGACGTGCAGGACAGCCGCGCCCAGGGCGGCACCGGCCTCGGTCTTGCTCTGGTCAAGCACATCTTGAACCGGCATGGCGGCCGGCTCTCGGTCGAGAGCACGCGCGGCGGCGGCGCCACGTTTACCGCGCATTTGCCGCTGCACACCGGCTCCTGACCCGGAATCGCGAAATTTATCGATAATTCAACGGGCTGCGGTGTCATGCCGTTGTCACCGAACCTTTATAGAAGCGACGCATGCGCTCCTTATCGCTGCGAACGGCTTCGGAATTGATCTCAAACAAACAATACGTTCCCGAAGCGCAGTGGAGTGCGTCGAGTTTCACAAGCAGCCGTCCGCGGCGAGGGAATAACGCGAGCATCCGGCTCGCACCCGCTTTTGGCTGTCAGCATGGATGGAGAGTCTCTTGAAACACATCAGGACAATCGCGGCCGCCGGCATGATCGCCATCGCGACGATCGCTGCAGCAAAAGCCGCCGACATATCGGGCGCGGGCGCCACCTTCCCGTATCCGGTCTACGCCAAATGGGCGGATTCTTATAAGAAGGAAACCGGCAACGGTCTGAACTATCAGTCGATCGGTTCCGGCGGCGGCATCAAACAGATTCAGGCCAAGACCGTCACGTTCGGCGCGACCGACGCCCCGCTCAAGGCCGACGACCTCAACAAGTTCGGCCTGGTGCAATTCCCGATGGTGATGGGCGGCATCGTTCCGGTCGTCAATCTCGATGGCGTCAAGCCGGGCGAGCTGGTGCTCGATGGTCAAACCCTCGCCAAGATCTTCCTCGGCGACATCAAGAGCTGGAACGATCCGGCGATCGCCAAGCTCAATCCGCAAGCCAAGCTGCCGAACCAGGCGATCGCCATCGTGCACCGCTCGGACGGTTCTGGCACCACCTTCAACTTCACGTACTACCTCTCCGAAGTCAGCCCGGACTGGAAGTCGAAGGTCGGCACCAACACCGCGGTGCAGTGGCCGTCCGGCATCGGCGCCAAGGGCAATGAAGGCGTCGCCAACAACGTGGCCAACACCAAAGGCGCGATCGGCTATGTCGAATACGCCTATGCCAAGCAGAACAAGCTGACCCACACCAACATGATCAACAAGTCGGGCAAGAGCGTGTCTCCGACTTCGGAGACGTTCCAGGCGGCGGCCGCGAATGCCGACTGGAAATCGCAGCCGGGCTACGGCGTCATCCTCGCCAACCAGCCGGGCGACAAGTCGTGGCCGATGACCGCGGCGACGTGGATTCTTGTCTACAAGCAGCCGGGTGACGCCGCCGCCACCGGCGAGGCGCTGAAGTTCTTCGCCTGGGCGTACAAGAACGGCGCCAAGGCCGCCGAAGAGCTCGACTACGTCCCGATGCCGGCCGCGGTGGTCAAGGACATCCAGGGCACCTGGTCGAACGAAATCAAGGACAGTGGCGGCAAGCCGCTGTTTGCGATGACCAACTGATTGTGGGTAGCGGGGAAGGGCGCCCGGAAATCCGAAAGGGCGCCCTTTCTTTGCCCGGCGAGGAAGTCGCCGGGCTTGTGTTGCGGCTTTCGGGTCGCTTGAGTGGTTCTTCCAAGACAAAAGCGAGATTGGGAGAGCCGTATGCAACCCGCCGGGAGGGGCCCCGTGGTTGACGTTGCGTTGCCGGATCGGCGTGTCGGGGTGCAGACCGCGGTCGATCGCGCCAGAGTTCTTCAAAAGCTCAAGCTCAACGATGCCGGCTTTCGGTATCTGACGCGCGGCGCGGCAATCGCCGTTCTCGTCATTCTGAGCGGCATCATCTTCTCGCTGATCTGGGGCTCCTCGCTTGCACTCAGCAAGTTCGGTTTTGGCTTTCTGGTCACCGAGGCCTGGAATCCGGTCACCGAACAGTTTGGTGCGATCTCGCCGATCTACGGCACCATCGTCACCTCGATCATTGCGATGCTGATCGCGGTGCCCGTCGGATTATTCATCGCGGTCTTCCTCACAGAGCTATGCCCGATGTGGCTGCGCCGCCCGGTCGGCATCGCCATCGAGCTGCTCGCCGGCATTCCCAGCATCATTTACGGCATCTGGGGCCTGTTCGTTTTCGCGCCGTTTTTGCAGCAGTACATCCAGCCCTTCCTCATCGCTGTTTTCGGCCCAATCCCCGGGCTTTCGACGATATTTGCCGGCCCCCCTTACGGCATCGGCATGCTGACCGCGGGACTTATCCTGGCGATCATGGTGCTGCCCTTCATTACGTCGATCTCGCGCGACGTGTTCGAAGCGGTGCCGCCCGTCCTGAAAGAAGCTGCGTACGGGCTTGGCTGCACGACCTGGGAGGTCGTGCGCTATGTCGTGCTGCCCTATACGCGCGTCGGCGTGATTGGCGGGATGATGCTCGGTCTCGGCCGCGCGCTCGGGGAGACTATGGCGGTCACGTTCGTCATCGGCAACGCGCATCGCATTTCGGCTTCGATCCTGGCGCCGGGCACCACGATTTCCGCGACGATTGCCAATGAGTTCACGGAGGCGGTAGAGGAAATCTACACGTCCTCCTTGATCGCGCTCGGCCTCATTCTCTTCGTCATCACCTTCATCGTACTCGCGGCCGCACGCTTGATGCTGGCGCGGCTCAACAGGCGGGTCGGAGCTTAGGATGGCACTGACGACATCCCCGCTTTACGCCGCGCGCCGACGCAAGAACGCGATCACGATGGGCTTGGCATTCCTTGCCACGGCCTTCGGGCTGCTCTGGCTCGTTCTCATTCTCGCGAATCTGCTGTGGGAAGGTTTCAGCGGTCTGTCGCTGGCAGTCTTCACCCAGATGACGCCGCCGCCCGGTTCCGATGGCGGACTGCTCAATCCGATTTTGGGCAGCCTGGTGATGACGACTCTGGCCGTGTTGATCGGCACGCCACTCGGCGTCCTCGCGGGCACTTACATGGCGGAATATGGCCGCTATGACCGCGTCACCATGGTCGTGCGTTTCGTCAACGACATCCTGCTGAGCGCGCCCTCCATCGTCATCGGCCTCTTCATCTACGAGATCATGGTGGCGCAGGTCGGGCATTTTTCCGCATGGGCAGGCGCCCTTGCGCTGGCCGTTATCGTCGTGCCGGTCGTGGTGCGCACCACCGAGGACATGCTGGTCCTGGTGCCCGACACGTTGCGCGAGGCTGCCGCATCGATCGGGTTGCCGCGCGTTCTCATGATCACCAACGTTGCTTATCGCGCAGCACGTGCGGGGATGCTGACCGGCGTCTTGCTCGCGGTTGCCCGCATCAGCGGCGAAACGGCGCCGCTTTTGTTCACGGCTCTCAACAACCAGTTCTGGAGCCTCAATATGAACGCGCCGATGGCGAGCCTGCCGGCCGTCATCTTCCAGTTCGCATTGAGCCCCTACAAGGAATGGCAGAAGCTCGCCTGGACCGGCGCGCTGATCATCACTTTGGCGGTGCTTACATTGAGCATCGTCGCCCGTCTCATCGCTTCAAAGAGTAAATCACAATGAGCATGGCAGCATTTACGGTGCCGTCGGTGGCGCACGCGCCGAGCGACCGCAACAGCCTCGATGAAAAGATCTCGGTTCGGGATCTGGATTTCTTCTACGGCGACCATCGCGCGCTCAAGAGCATCAACGTGCCGCTCTATCGCGGCAAGGTGACGGCCTTCATCGGTCCTTCGGGCTGCGGCAAGTCCACGCTGCTGCGCGTGCTCAACCGCATGTATGACCTCTATCCTAATCAGCGCGCGACCGGCGAAGTATTGCTCGACGGCGAAAACATCCTCGATCCGGCGCAGGACCTGAACCTGCTTCGCGCGCGCATCGGGATGGTGTTTCAAAAGCCGACGCCGTTTCCCATGACGATCTATGAAAATATCGCATTCGGACTTCGGCTTTACGAAAAGCTGCCGAAATCCGAGCTCGACGATCGCGTCAAGCACGCGCTCGAACGGGCGGCGCTGTGGAACGAGGTCAAGGACAAGCTCGGCGCCAACGGCCAGAGCCTGTCGGGCGGCCAGCAGCAGCGGCTGTGCATCGCGCGCACGGTCGCGGTGAAGCCCGAAGTGATCCTGTTCGATGAGCCGTGCTCCGCACTCGATCCGATCTCCACCGCGAAGATCGAGGAGCTGATCGACGAACTCAAAGAGGACTACACGATCACGATCGTGACCCACAATATGCAGCAGGCCGCGCGGGTCTCCGATTTCACCGCCTTCATGTATCTGGGCGAACTGGTCGAATACGGCGACACGACGAAAATGTTCACCTCGCCGTCGGACCGCCGTACCCAAGATTACATCACCGGCCGCTTCGGCTAACGGGAAGGCAAAGCCATGATGAACGATCCGCACACCGCCAAGGCCTTCGACAACGACCTTCAGGATCTTGCCCGCATGGTCGCGGAAATGGGCGGATTGGCTGAAAAGCAGATCAATGAAGCGGTCAGCGCGCTGGCGCGGCGCGACGCGACTTTGGCGCAAAGAGTGACGACCGG
Organism: Pseudolabrys sp.; assembly: GCA_019247925.1. GTDB lineage: Bacteria > Pseudomonadota > Alphaproteobacteria > Rhizobiales > Xanthobacteraceae > Pseudolabrys. The sequence goes on along the minus strand of JAFBAG010000208.1, from coordinate 15,188 downwards.
CGACGCAGCGATCGATGCGCTCCAGCGCGAAATCGAAGAGCGGGCGGTCTTGACCATCGCACGCCGGCAGCCCATGGCGGTCGATCTGCGCGAAATCGTCGGGGCGCTGCGGCTTGCCAACGATCTCGAGCGGATCGGCGATCTCGCCAAGAACATCGGCAAGCGCGTTCTGGCGCTCAACGGCGAGTTCCCGCCGCCTAAGCTCATCCGCGGCGTCGAGCACATGGCCGATCTGGTGCTCGGCCAGCTCAAGACGGTGCTGGACAGCTACGCGCAACGCGATCTGTCGAAGGCGATGGTGGTGTGGCGCGGCGACGAGGAGATCGACGCAATGACGACGTCGGTGTTTCGCGAGCTTCTCACCTACATGATGGAAGATCCCCGAAACATCACCTTCTGCATCCACCTGCTGTTTTGCGCCAAGAACATCGAGCGCATGGGCGATCACGCCACCAATATCGCCGAGACGATCCATTACATCGTCGAAGGAAAGCCGATGGCCGACAAGCGTCCGAAGGGCGACGACACAACAGCCTTCGCCGCGCTGCGGGCAGCGGGAGATCGTTGAGGCTTGAACGCATGAGCGCAAAAATCCTGATCGTCGAGGACGAAGAGCCGCTCATCACGCTGCTGCGCTACAACCTCGAGGCCGAAGGCTACGAAGTCGACACCGCAATGCGGGGCGATGAAGGCGAAACCAAGCTGCGCGAAACGACGCCCGATCTTGTGGTGCTCGACTGGATGCTGCCTGGCCTGTCAGGCATCGAATTGTGCCGGCGCCTGCGCGCGCGTCCCGAGACCAAGCAAATTCCGATCATCATGCTCACCGCGCGCGGCGAGGAATCCGAAAAGGTGCGCGGCCTGGCGACGGGCGCCGATGACTACATCGTCAAGCCGTTCTCGGTGCCCGAGCTTCTTGCGCGGGTACGCGCGCTGCTGCGTCGCTCAAGCCCCGATCGTGTCGCGAATACGCTGGCGATCGGCGATATTTCGCTCGATCGCGACAAGAAGCGCGTGACGCGCAACGGGCGCGCCATCGACATGGGGCCGACCGAATTCCGGATGCTCGAATTTCTCATGGAGCGCGCCGGCCGCGTCTTTTCCCGCGAGCAGCTACTGGACGGCGTATGGGGCAATGAAAATTATATCGACGAGCGCACGGTCGACGTCCATGTCGGCCGGCTGCGCAAGGCGCTCAACCGCGCCGATGAAGACGACCCGATCCGCACCGTGCGCGGCTCGGGTTACGCCTTCAACGATCGCTTCGGAAAAAGTCCGGCCTGATCAGCCGCGGAACGGCCGCTTCTCGCGCCGGCGCTCGCTGGCGGGCTGGTAGGCGACGCGGCAGTGATAGCTGCAATAAGGCTGGCCTTCGGTCGCCTCGCCGCCGCAGAAGAAAAATTCCGTCGAGCCCGGATCGCCGACGGGCCAGTGGCAGGTCGCCTCGTTGAGCTGAAGCAGGCTCTTGCGCTGCTCGAGCGGAATTTCGATCAATTCCGGCTCGGGCTCGGGTGCGTAGTCATAAGCGAGCGCGGTGTTGCCGCGGATTGCGGCGCGCGGCACCCGCATCATGTGCCCTGAGGTTCGCGGTTTGCGCGGCCGCGGCGAAGCCGAGGGGCTCTTGGCGCGTCCCGACAGTCCCAACCGGTGGACCTTGCCGATGACCGCGTTGCGGGTGATGCCGCCGAGTTCCGCGGCGATCTGGCTCGCCGAGAGACCGTCGGCCCATAGCTTTTTCAGCAATTCGACGCGTTCGTCGGTCCAGCTCATCTGACGTTTCCTCTTGCTCCTCAGGGACTTGGAGCGTTTTGGATAGAATCCGACCCCCTCGTCGGAACGCGATGCGCTCAAACGCTTACTTGCACAGATGAACTTGAGGCCGACCCGGCGCCGCACGAGATGTCGTATCGACCGAGCGAGAACCTACAATATGGAGTAAACTACCGGCAAGCGAGGCTCCGGGTCACTCCACATATTCCCGCGTTTTTGCTGACTTTTCCCCTGATTTCCGCTTTTTCTCGCGATTCACGCAGTGGAATCCGGTCTTGCGGCGGAAGTGAGTCCGAATAAGATGCTCGGGTGCCGCCCAGCGGGGCGGCACATTTCATTTCGGCTTCGTTTTTCGATGGAAGATCAGCGTCGTGGCCTCGCATCTTTTGCCGACTTATGCGCGCGTCGACCTCGCTTTCGAGCGCGGCGAGGGCGCTTGGCTGACTTCAACCACGGGTGAGAAATACCTCGATTTCACCTGTGGCGTTGCGGTGAACGCGCTCGGCCACGCCCATCCGCACCTTGTCCAGGCGCTGACAGAGCAGGCCCATAAACTCTGGCACGTCTCGAACCTCTACAAGATCCCGGAGGGCGAGCGGCTTGCCGACCGCCTCTGCGAAGCGACCTTCGCCGATACGGTGTTTTTCCAGAACTCCGGCGCCGAGGCGATGGAGTGCGCCATCAAAATGGCGAGGAAATACCAGTCGGCGGTAGGGAAGCCGGAGCGTTTCCGCATTATCACCTTCGACGGCGCCTTCCACGGCCGCACCATGGCGGCCCTCGCTGCCACCGGTAACAAGAAATATCTCGACGGTTTCGGTCCGCCGGTCGAAGGCTTCGACCAGGTGGCGTTCGGCGATCTCGACGCCGTCAAGAAAGCGATCGGGCCGCAGACCGCGGCGATCCTGATCGAGCCGGTGCAGGGCGAGGGCGGTGTGCGCCCCGCGCCGACGCAATTTCTCCGCGCGTTGCGCCAGCTGTGCGATCAACACGGCCTCCTTCTCATCTTCGACGAGGTGCAAACCGGCTTCGGGCGCACCGGTGATCTCTTCGCCTATCAGCACACCGGCGTTACGCCGGACATCATGCCGATCGCGAAGGCGCTCGGTGGCGGGTTTCCGGTCGGCGCTTGTCTGGCGACAGCCGAGGCTTCGAAGGGCATGACGGCCGGCACCCACGGCTCGACGTTTGGCGGCAATCCGCTGGCGATGGCGGTTGGCAATGCCGTGCTTGATGTCATGCTCAAGCCCGGCTTCCTCGACCATGTGCGCAAGATCTCCACTCTGTTGCGCCAGCGGCTGGCCGAGATCAAAGACCGGTACAGCGACATCGTCGCGGACGTCCGCGGAGAAGGCCTGCTGATCGGCCTCAAGGCGGCGGTGCCGTCGTCCGAGCTTGTCGATGCGTTGCGCGCGGAAAAGATGATCACGGTCGCGGCCGGCGACAATGTCGTGCGGCTTTTGCCGCCGCTCATCATCAACGAGCACGATGCGCTCGAAGCCGTGAAGATGATCGAGAGGGCTTGCGTCGCGCTGTCGCGCAGCCACGCCAAGAAGGCTGCATCATGAGCGCGCCCCGGCATTTCCTCGATCTGACCGAGATTTCCAAAGAGGAGCTGCGCAGCATCCTCAAGGCCAGCCACGCCATGAAAGAGCGCGGGCGCGCCAATGCCGAGCAACCGCTTGCCGGCAAGACGCTGGCGATGATCTTCGACAAGCCATCGACGCGCACCCGCGTCTCGTTTGACGTCGCGATGCGCCAGCTTGGCGGTGAAGCGATCCTCCTTACGGGCCAGGAAATGCAGCTCGGCCGTGGTGAAACCTTGGCCGACACGGCGCGGGTCCTCTCCCGCTATGTCGACGCCATCATGATCCGGATTCTCGATCCCAAAGCTTTGGCCGAGCTCGCCAAACACGCGACCGTCCCGGTCATCAACGGGCTGACCCGGCGCTCCCATCCCTGCCAGGCCATGGCCGACGTCATGACCTTTGAAGAGCGCAAAGGCTCGATCAAGGGCCGCACCGTGGCTTGGACAGGCGACGCCAACAATGTGCTGACGTCCTGGATGCAGGCGGCGGAGCGCTTCGATTTCCGGCTGCGGGTTGCCACTCCGCCGGAACTCAAGCCCAAAAAGTGGCTGCTCAGCTGGGTGAAAAGCTCGGGCGCCGATATCGCGATCGGCAAGGATCCGGAAGAAGCCGTCCGCGACGCCGATTGCGTCGTCACCGATACCTGGGTGTCGATGGGGGACCGGGACGGCGTCAGCCGCCGGCACAATCTGCTCAAGCGGTATCAGGTCAATGGCCGCTTGATGGCGAAGGCCAAGCCGGACGCGATCTTCATGCATTGCCTGCCGGCGCACCGCGGCCAAGAGGTCACGGACGAAGTCATCGACGGGCCGCAATCGGTCGTGTTCGACGAGGCCGAGAACCGTCTCCATGCCCAAAAGGGCATTCTGGCCTGGTGTCTCGACCAACGCTGACCGCACAGTTCCGCCTCGCATTTGGCGGCATTGGTCTTACATAGGTCCATTATGGCCGAGCCCAGGATCAATATTCCGTCGCGCGAAATTCCAACGCGTGCGCCGTCCGAAACCACCGCCGACGACACGATTACGCCGTTCGAGGTCGCGCCGCTCGATCTGCGCGGGCGCGTCGTGCGGCTTGGACCCGCGATCAACGACATTCTCAACGCCCACGACTATCCGGCCCCGGTTTCGAAACTTTTGGCCGAGGCGGTGGCGTTGACCGTGCTGCTCGGCTCGGCGCTGAAGATTACCGGCCGGCTTATCCTGCAAACACAGACCTCCGGTCCGGTGCGCATGCTGGTGGTGGATTTCACCGCGCCTGACGAAGTGCGCGCCTGCGCGCGTTTTGACGCGAAGCGTGTCGAGCAGGCCATTGCGGAAGGAAAAGCATCCCCGGGGGCGTTGCTCGGCGAAGGCCATCTCGCCATGACGATCGACCAGGGACCCGACATGAATCGCTATCAAGGCCTGGTCGCGCTCAACGGCGAAGGCCTCGAGGCCGCGGCGCATGAATACTTCTTGCGTTCGGAGCAGATTCCGACACGGGTGCGACTTGCCGTTGCCGAGGAATTCACCGCCGCGGAGGGCGGGCCGCGCCGCGCCTGGCGCGCCGGCGGCATCATGGCGCAATTCCTGCCGCGGGCGCCCGAGCGCATGCGTGTCGCCGATCTGCCTCCGGGCGATGCACCCGAAGGCGTGACGCCTCACGTCGTTCCGGAAGATGAGGCGTGGGTGGAAGGCCGCGCGCTGATGGAAACCGTCGAGGACATCGAGTTACTCGATCAAGCTGTATCCAGCGAACAACTGCTGTACCGGCTTTTCCACGAGCGCGGGGTTCGGGTGTTCAATCCCGTTGCCATCCGCGCGCAATGCTCGTGCTCGCGCGACGGCGTCGAAGCCATGCTGAAGAGCTTCCCGCAGGATGACCGCGATCATATGGTTGAAAACGGCAAGGTCACCGTGACTTGCGAATTCTGCAGCGCCAGTTATCAGTTCGCCCCAGCCGAGGTCGGGGCAAAAACGAACTGAGGGCTCATGCGCGCCGGCGCGCTCGCCATTATCGGGTCGCTAGCAATCTGCCTGCCGACTTTTGCGCAGACGTGTCCGGCGCCGCTCGACACTGCGCTTCGGCTTGTTGTGGTAACGAGCGATCGCGTTGCAAGCCCTGCAGCGACGATCCAGCGCTTCGAACGCACCGCGGCCAATGCGTCCTGGAAACCTGTCGACACTGCCAGGCCGGCGCTGATCGGCCACAACGGGATGGCATGGACGCAGGTTTTTCGCGGCCTCGCGCGCAACGGCGAGCCGGTCAAGGTCGAAGGCGACAAGCGGGCGCCTGCGGGTTTTTACAAACTTGGCGCGAGTTTTGGCTTTGGTCGCTCAAGCCGCCTGAACTATCTCCCCATCAAAGAAGGTACGGTCTGCGTCGATGACACAGCGTCGCCCGCCTACAATACGATCACAACGCGCGCGAAAGTCGGCAATGTCGTCCATGGCGAAAATATGTGGCGCGTTCCGGCTTACCGGCACGGCTTGCTGGTGAACTATCCAACCGATGCCAAAGCGCGCGCCGGCTCTTGCATCTTCGTGCATCTGCGCTTGCCGGACATGAAAGGCACGGCGGGCTGTGTCGCTGTGGCGGAGGCGGACCTGCTGACGCTTCAGGACTTTGCCCAGCCGGGCGCGGTGCTCGCAATCCTGCCGCGCAACGCACGGGACCGCCTGCCGGGTTGTTTGCCCGACTTCTAATTGATGATCCGCTCGTTCTCCGGCAGATCGAGCGAGAACGCGGGAATTTCAATGTCGAATTGCTCGCCATCCTGCGCAATCATGCCGTAGCTCCCCGCCATGAAGCCGGACGAAGTCTGTAAAGGAACGCCGCTTGTATATTCGTAGGTTTCGCCGGGCTTCAATGTCGGTTCTTCGCCCACGACGCCCGCACCGCGCACCTCCTGCACTTTCCCGAAAGCATCGGTTATCCGCCAATGCCGGGTCTTTAGCTGGACGGTTTCGGCGCCGAGGTTGGCGAGGTTGATGGTATAGGCCCAGAAATAATAGCCGTTCGCCGGCGACGAGCGCTCGGGCATGAAGCGCGGCGTGACTTTGACTTCAATTTGCCGCGTCACCGCGCGATACATCGCCTGAGCCGTCTTGTGTGCTATGGAAGTTGTCTGAACAGTCGCGAAGAATTATGGCGGATACACCAGCCGGAAGAAAAGCGCCATCAGCGCCGGTGAAGGCCGAACGCGATCTGCGGCTCGATCTGTTCCGCGGCCTGGCGTTGTGGCTCATTTTTCTTGATCACATCCCCTCCAATTCGATGAGTTGGATCACGATCCGGAACTATGGTTTCAGCGACGCGACCGAGATCTTCGTTTTCATTTCGGGCTTCACCGCCGCCTTCGTCTACGGCAGGGCGATGCGGGAGAACGGCTTCATGGTGGGGGGCGTGCGCGTGATGCGCCGCGCCTGGCAGATTTACGTCGCGCATGTGTTCCTGTTCGCGATCTATCTCGCCGAGATCGCGTATATTTCTCAGCGCTTCGACAACCCGTTGTTCACCGAGGAAATGGGCATCCTCGATTTTCTCAAACAGCCTGATGTGACCATCATCCAGGCGCTTTTGCTGAAGTTCAAACCGGTCAACATGGACGTGCTGCCGCTTTACATCGTGCTGCTCGGCACGTTCGCGCCAATGTTATGGCTGCTGCTGCGCAGTCCGTCGCTGGCGCTCGCTTTGTCGGGCCTCATCTATGTTCTGATGTGGTGGTTCGACTGGAATTTTCCCGCCTATCCCGGCGGTGGCTGGATCTTCAATCCGCTTGCCTGGCAACTGCTTTTCGTATTCGGAGCGTGGTGCGCGCTGGGAGGCGCCCGTCGCCTCGACCGCTGGGTGCACTCGTGGTGGGTGCTGGGGTTGGCGATCGCCTATGTGTTGTTTTGCTTTGCGATTACCTTGACATGGCACATTCCTCGATTGGGCGGGTATGTACCGCAAGTCATTGGCGACCTTATCTATCCGATCGACAAGACCAATCTCGACGTTCTGCGCATTGCGCATTTCCTTTCGCTGGCGGTCATCACGATCTGGCTGGTGCCGCGCAACGCGGCGTGGCTGAAATTGCCTCTGTTTCGCCCGCTCATATTGTGCGGCCAGAATTCCCTTGAAATCTTTTGTCTCGGCATCTTCTTGGCCTTTGCCGGGCACTTTATATTCACGACCATCTCCAACCGCCTTGGGATGCATATTCTGGTGAGCGTCGCCGGAGTGTCGATAATGGCCGCGATGGCCTGGTTCATTTCGTGGTATAAGAAGATCGAGCGTCGAGGACCGGGCGCGCGGCCACCCGCCGCGCGGCCAGGTCTGGCTGGGGGCGGCGCATGAGAATGCTGGGGTCAGCTCTATTGGTGCTTGTCGCGACGGCCGTTCCGGTTGTCGCGGTGCCGGATCACCCGGCCGAGTGCCGTATTGCCGAAAACCAGCTCGATCACGGCGCCGAACTCCCGAATGTCATCAAGGCGATCAAGGCAAAGCAATTCAACATTCTGGTCATCGGTGCCGGTTCTTCCACCTTGCCGGGCGCCGATGGCGCAACCAAAGCCTATCCCGCCCGCTTGCAAGCCGTGCTCGCCGAGCGCTTGCCTGGCGTCACCGTCAATGTTTCGACCGATGTGAAGTCGGGCCGCACCGCGCCCGAAGCGCTCGCCACGCTCAAGAGCGCGCTCGCGTCCAAACCTGCGCTCGTGGTCTGGCAGGCCGGCACTGTCGATGCGATGAAGTCGCTGGAACTTGATTCCTTCAATGCCGCGCTCGACAAAGGCGTCGCAACCGTCCAGCGCGCCGGCGCCGATGTCATCCTGATCAATGGCCAGTACAGCCCGCGAACCGAGTCGCTGATCGCGCTCAGCACCTATGCGGAAAACATGCGCTGGGTTGCGCTGCGGCGCGGCATCCCATTGCTGGATCGCTTCAATATCATGAAGGTTTGGGCGGAATTAGGGACCTTCGACTTTGAAACTCCGACCAAAAAGCTTGACATTGCAGAGCGGGTGCACGATTGCATTGGGCGACTGCTTGGCGACCTGGTCGTCGAAGGGTCGAAAACAGTCGCCCCGCCTGGGGGCGGGCGTTAGGGCCGAGGGCCGGGGTTAGAGTTTGCCGGATCAACGTTTCCCTTTCTTGGCGGCGAGCGCCGTAGCGCTCCTCTGCACGCTTTTTTCCGGCGGCGCCGTGCGCGCTGACACAGCGGTCCCGTGCAACGTTTCGCTCGAGCGCGTGAAGCTCGCGAACCCGCTGCTGCGGATGTCGCATCGCATCGCCGGCGGCACCCCGATCAAGATCGTTGCGATCGGTTCGTCGTCCACGGCAGGCGCCGGCGCGACGTCACCCGCGCAGAATTATCCGATGCGGCTCGAGGCCGAGCTGCGCAAGGCGTTTCCGCGCCAGGACATCACCGTGCTCAACCGCGGCGTGAACGGCGAAGAGATCGCCGACATGCTCCGCCGCTTCGACAGCGCGGTGATCGAGCCGCGGCCCGACCTCGTGATCTGGCAGCTCGGCACCAATTCGGTCATCCGCGATCACACCAACGAAGATCACGCAGCGAATATTCGCCGCGGCGTTGAACGCATCAAGGCTATCGGCGCCGACATTATTCTTCTCGATCCGCAATATGCGCCGAAGGTGATTGCCAAGCCGGAAGCCGAAGCGATGGTCAATCTGATCGCGGCTGCGGCCAAGCAAGAGAATGTCGGCGTGTTCAAGCGCTTCGAATTCATGCGCCATTGGCAGACGGTCGAGCGCATTCCGTTCGAAACCTTCGTGAATCCGGACGGGCTCCATCTCAATGACTGGAGCTATGGCTGCCTCGCGAAGGGCCTCGCGGTCGCGATCACCGAAGCGTCGACTCGCCCGGTCGTTTCCGCGACCGCCGTCCGCTAACTAAACCGTCTCCAGCGCCGTCAGAAGATCCTCGACCACGTCGTCGGGATGCTCGAGACCGGCTGAAAAGCGCACAAGCCCGTCCGCGATTCCGAGCTCGGCACGTTGCTCCGGTGTCAACCGCTGGTGCGTCGTCGTGGTCGGGTGGGTGATGAGACTGCGCGCATCGCCGAGATTGTTGGTGATGCGGATCAGGTTCAGCGCATTGAGGAAACGGAACGCGCCGTCTTTGCCGCCTTTGATCTCGAACGAGCAGAGCGTCGAGGCGCCCGTCATTTGCTTTTTGATGGTGACGGCCTGTGGGTGATCCTTGCGGCCAGGATAAATCACACGCGCCAGCTTGGCGTGGCCAGCAAGCCGGTCGGCGACGGCCGCGGCCGTCGCGGTCTGGCGCGCCACGCGCACCGACAAGGTCTCCAGTCCCTTCAACAGTGTCCAGGCGTTGAACGGCGACATCGCCGGGCCTGTGTGACGCAGATACTGCTGGAAATTATCGACGATGGTCTTTTCGTCGCAGATGACCACGCCGCCGAGGCAGCGGCCGCCGCCGTCGATATGTTTGGTCGCTGAATAGACCACGATGTCGGCGCCGAGTTTCAAAGGCGACTGAAAAAGCGGGGTGGCGAACACATTGTCGACGATCAATTTGCCGCCGACGGCGTGTACGATTTCGGCGACCGCCGCGATGTCGATGACTTCGAGCGTGGGATTGGTCGGCGACTCCAAAAAGGCCGCCTTGGTATTTTTGCGCACCGCCTTTTTCCATTGCGCAAGATCTGTGCCGTCGACGAGGGTCGTTTCGACGCCGAACCGCGGCAGCCAATCCTCGATGACCCAGCGGCACGAGCCGAACAAGGCCTTGGCCGCGACGACATGGTCGCCGGCGCGCACCAGACCCATGATCGCGGTGGTAACGGCCGCCATTCCGCTGGCGGTTGCGCGCGCGGCTTCGGCGCCTTCAAGCGCGGCCATGCGCTGCTCGAACATCGCCACGGTGGGGTTGGAATAGCGCGAATAGACGTAGCCCTTCTCCTTGCCGGAAAAGAGCGCCTCGCACTGCTCGGCACTGTCGTAGACATAGCCCTGCGTGAGGTAGATCGCCTCCGACGTCTCGTTGAACTGCGAGCGCATTGTGCCGGCATGGACCAGCCGGGTTTCGGGGCGGTAGGCGCGGTTAGCGGTCGGCGCAGACATCGTGTTCTCCTGTGGCCATGCACTGGCCAACAAAAAACCGGCCGGAGGAAAAACCTCGGCCGGGCACACGTGTCCCCGGCCTTTTAGCGACTTGTTTTACGTGGCTGCAAGCCGGCCGGCTCAAATGACCACGGGATAAGCGTCTTGTAGCGCCGCCTCTCTCTTTGCGTCAAGACAGCCGTGGGGTTAGATCGCGGCGTGAATTTCGCCCATCCCGCCCACGCACCAAAGATGCCGAGTTTCGCCGCGACCGACAAAGGCATCCTGCCGGATCGCATGATCGCCGAACTGGCGAACGCCGGCGGCATCGTCACCGCGCGCGAATTCGCATCCGACCAGATTCAACCGGCGAGCCTTGATCTGCGCCTCGGCAATGTCGCCTATCGCGTGCGCGCGAGCTTTTTGCCCGGACCGCATGCGACGGTCGGCCGCCGCATCGCCGACCTCAAGCTGCATGAGATTCCCCTTTCGAACGGCGCCGTGCTTGAGACCGGCTGCGTCTATATCGTCCCGCTGCTGGAAAGCCTGGCGCTTCCGACCGACGTCTCGGCCTCGGCCAATCCCAAAAGTTCGACGGGGCGGCTGGATATTTTCACGCGCGTGATCGCGGACTCCATGCGCGGCTTCGACCGTATCGAAGCCGGCTATCGCGGCCCGCTTTACGCCGAAATCAGTCCGCGGACATTTCCGGTCCTGGTGCGGGAAGGCTCGCGGTTGTCGCAGATCCGCTTCCGCCGAGGCCATGCCGTGCTCGACGCCGCCGCCCATAATCAGCTCCATTCCGCCGAGCGGCTTGTCGATAATCCGGACGCCGATGTCAGCCAGGGGGTCGCGGTCGGCGTCGATCTCGCCGGGCTTGGACCGGACAAGCTCGTCGGCTACCGCGCCAAGCGGCACACCGGTCTGATCGATGTCGAGCGGCGCGACGGCTACGCGGTTCTTGATTTCTGGGAGCCGATCACGGCGCGTTCCGAAAGGAATCTCATTCTCGACCCGGATGAATTCTACATCCTCGCATCGAAGGAAGCGGTGCAGGTGCCGCCCGATCATGCGGCGGAAATGGTGCCCTTCGATCCGCTGGTCGGCGAATTCCGCGTGCACTATGCCGGGTTTTTCGATCCGGGGTTCGGTTATGCGGGTGCGGGCGGCAAAGGCTCGCGCGCGGTGCTCGAAGTGCGCTCGCGGGAAGTGCCTTTCATCCTCGAGCACGGGCAGATCGTCGGACGCCTCGTTTACGAGAAGATGCTGGCGCAGCCGGAAAAACTCTACGGCCAAGGCATCGGCTCCAACTATCAAGCTCAAAGCCTGAAGCTATCGAAGCATTTCAAGAGCTGACCGCGAGCCCGGGAGGAGCCAGATGGCCAATTCGACGCGCGCCTTGACCCGATCGGCCACCAACCTGCACGCCAACATGAAAGCCAGCGCCGACGCCATCGGCGCGCTTCTGGTCGATACTTTCCACCTCCTTGCTCTTTTCGCGATCGGCGCGACCACCGTGTGGTCGGCGATCGCGGCGTTTGTCCAGATGGTGCAACGTGGACACGCCAGCCTGACCGACATCTTGCTGCTGTTCATCTATCTCGAACTTGGCGCGATGGTAGGCATCTACTTCAAGACCACGCGTCTTCCGGTGCGATACTTGCTCTACATCGCCATCACGGCGTTGGCGCGCGTTCTGATCGAGGTGGTGAGCGCCGAGCATCGCACAGGGACGGACCTGCTAGTGGTCGCTGGCGCAATCCTGCTGATTTCGTTTGCGGTTCTGGTGCTGCGCTTTGCCTCGCACCGTTATCCGTCCGCCGCCGTGAGCGATCTGAAGACTACCCGCAGGGACGCTTAAGCGGGAACCCGCGTTCTTCATTGCGCGTTATCGAGGTCACAGTTCAAGGCTGGAGGCCTCGCATGCTTTCCGCTTCGCGCTATGTTTTGAACGGTTGTCCTCGAACTTGCGCGTTCTGTCACGAACCGCTGCAGGTTGAAGCGCATCGGCGGGGCGACCAGTATTTCTGCAACGACAAATGCGCTGATGCGCATAGCGAGCCCGTGCAAGCAGGCAGCCACCCGCTTCGCAAGAACGGCACGCCGCGCCTGACGGTCGTGCGCGGCTAGTATCGCAACCGGCTCGCGGGCTATCATTCCCGTACGCATGACGGGGAAAGCCGATGAACATCCAGCCCTATTTGTTTTTCGACGGCCGATGCGAGGAAGCGCTCGCTTTCTACAAGTCCGCCGTCGGCGCGGAAGTCTCGATGCTAATGCGCTTCAAGGAAAGTCCTGATCCGAACTCCTGCGCGCCCGGCAGCGAAAACAAAGTCATGCATGCTTGTTTCCGCATTGGCGACACGACGCTCTTTGGCTCCGACGGGATGAACAAAGGCAAGCCCAATTTCGACGGGTTCGCGCTCTCGGTCAACGTCGCGGATGAGGACGAGGCCGAAAAGGCCTTCAAGGCGCTCGGCGCAGGCGGCGCGGTAACGATGCCGCTGACCGCCACCTTTTTCGCCAAGAGCTTCGGCATGCTGAAGGACAAATTCGGCGTGCACTGGATGGTGATTGCGCCGAAGCCAACGTGAGGAACGCATTCGGAGGTCCCGCGTTGGCTCTCCAACAAAGCGAGGCGGCGATGCCCTTTCTGTATTACTGGCCGATGATTGTCTGGACGGGCCTGTTCGGTCTCGCCTGCGATCCCGCGCCGGCCCCCGTAAAAGTCAAAGCCCGGCGCTAGGCCGGGCTTTGGATTTCAACTCGGATTTTTCCGATTACTGAACGTCGCGGATGACGCTCGACATCGGCCGGGCGTTCTCCAGTCCGCCGCCCATCTCCTTGAGCACGGCGTCGCGATACTCCTTGATCGGCTCCACGGGCGTTTTGCCGGTGATGTGGACGATCTTGTAGCCGCCGGCCTTCAGCTTGCCGAGCAGCTCGGGGACCGCCTGCGCGGTGGCGCCCTGGAAGTCGTGCATCAGAACGATGCCCTTGCCGTGTTTCTCGAGCTTCTTCATCACCGAGGCGATGACTTGATCCGGCTTGCGCATCTTGAAGTCGAACGAGTCGAAATCGGTCGAAAAGATGCCGACGTTACGTTCGGCAAGATACTTCACGACCTCCGGCGGATGCCGCAGGGCCGGAAAGCGGAAGAACGGCTGCACCGGCTGATTGCCCAGCGAGATGCTGGTCGCCGCGATGCCCTTTTCGATCTCCGCCTTGGCTTCCTCGACCGACTTGTTCGACAGGTCCTGGTGGGCCCAGGTGTGGGTGCCGACCGTGTGGCCCTGCGCCGCGACCTGCTTGAGCAGGTCCGGATAATAACCGGCATGCTTGCCGATCACGAAGAAGGTCGCGCGGGTGCACTGATCGGCCAGCGCCTTGAGGACCATCGGGGTGTTGTTCGGCCACGGGCCGTCGTCGAAGGTGAGGACGACTTCCTTGTCACGAAGAAAGTCGTAAGCCTTGAAATGCTCAAAGCCGAAGCCCGGCGCGCCCGTCGTATCGATCTCGACCGTGCGCGAGACACCGAGCGCATTCGGATTGTTGCAGATCGGCTTGGGGGGCATGATCGCCGCACCCGAGGCCGGCGCGTTTTGCGCCAGGGCCGGGCCGACCGCGAGTATCGCCGCAGCCGCAAAAAGTGTCGTAGTAAGCTTCCGCATACCGCCTCCGTGCGCGTCTTCGCGCGTTGTTATTCTGGATGGGCCACTAATTCCCGCTTTAACCAACCGAGTCAACGGAACCGCGCATTTGGTCCCATTAAATCGCCAACCGCCGCTGAAATTAGTTAATAATGGAACTTGAAGGAAGCGCTGTAACGTCTCGTTTCGGGACGCTTGTCGCGTCCGGTACTGGGCTTATGTGAGCGAGATGACCACGGCCGCATCAACATTTGCTTCTCGTCGGCTGCCGGCGGCGGCCTTCGTCGTCGCGGCGGTGCTGGGGGCGGTTTTCGCGGCCGCGCTCTCGCTCTGGGCTTATTACGGTACCGAGGTTTTTTTCGAGATGGTGCGCGCGGGCTGGATGTCCTGCTTCTAGCACTTCGAGCAAAAGCGGAAATTGCATGTCGCCTCGCGCCGCGCGCCTCGTTCTGGTGGTCACCGCTTTCCTGTCGGGCCTCGTCCTGTTTCTGGGCGTCATTTATTTTATGGGTGGCGGGCCCGGCGCACCGCCTGCTTCGGCGATCGGCGGTCCGTTCCAGCTCATCGATCAGGATGGCCGCGCGGTTACCGAACGTGACCTGCAGGGCAAGCCGTATCTCGTTTTTTTCGGCTTCACGCATTGTCCCGACATCTGCCCCACCACCTTGTTTGAAGTCTCCGAGGTGATGCGCGCGCTTGGCCGCGACGCGGAGCGCGCCGGCGCCTTGTTCATCACCGTCGATCCTGAACGCGACACCCCGGAGAAACTCAAGGACTATCTGTCCAGTTTCGACCCGCGCGTGCGCGGCTTGACCGGCTCGAATGAAAAGATCGAAGCGGTCGAAAAAGCCTATCGGGTCTACGCCAAGAAAATTCCGACGGGCAGCGGGGAGTACACGATGGATCACACGGCGCTGGTCTATCTATTGGACAAGCAGGGCCGCTTCGTCGCGCCGTTTTCGCTCAAGCGGAAACCAGGCGAGGCTGCGGCTGAGATCCGGAAGTATTTGTAACGGCACTTTACGAAGGCGCCGGGAAACCTCGTTGTCGCCCGACGGATCGGATAGAAAAGGCCGCTAATTCGGGCGAACTTCAATTACTCGCACTGCACCTTTTCAAGGCCTTG
>JAFBAG010000048.1 GCA_019247925.1 Pseudolabrys sp. | reverse complement strand
TAGAAGAGCGGCCGCAGCGCCAGCAGGATGAGAATGCTGCTGAGGCCCGCGATCATCACATCGCTCAAGAAATGTCCGCCGGCCGCCATCCGCAACGCGCTGGTCAGCACGTAAAACGCCGCCGCCGCCAACATGGCAACGGGCCGCCAGCGTGACGGCACGAACATCGCCGGACCGAATAGCCATGCCGCCGAGGCGGCCTCGCCCGAGATAAACGAGCAATTGCCCGGGCACGCTCCGCCCCAATCCCACCAATTGACGAAGGGGAGGCTGCCACCGAAGTCCATCAGCTGAGCCGGGCGCGGCCGGCCCCAGTGCGACTTGAGAATGCTGTTCACCAGGAGGCCCGGGCCGAGGAGGTAAGCCGCGCCCAGATAAATGAAGGTTCGCAACGGCAGGCTGGGCACTCGCTTCGGCAGATAGCGCGCGATCACCAGCACCGCGCAAATGGCCAAGACCAGATTGGCGACCCAGCCGCGATCGCGCAAAGCGACAGCGAGAGCGTTGTTGGCGGCCGGGAAGCGCGGCGACGCTTCGCCTGCCAACAAGGCAGCCAAGGCGAGATCGACGTTGATGCCGAAGAGCGCCAGCAGGGTGATGACTGCGACCCCGGCGAGCAGGATGACGGCAGCGAGCAAAAGACCGCCCTCCGGCGCTGCCGAGTTCCAATAAATCGTGGGAATCGTGCCGGAGGGTCGAGATCGGGCGGCCATGGGCGGTCTATAGCGCGAATTTTCGCGAAAATTGAGGGTGTGACGCCCGCTATTTCCAGGGCGCGTTTGGCTTGCCGGCCTGACCCGCACCGGGCTATATCCGCGGCGCGCGGGTCGTCATTTTCCGACGTAGCAACCCGAGCGGGCCGAGGGGCGCGTTTATCAGTCCCTCGCGTTGGAGGACAAAGCCCCGTTCGCGCTACGCCGTGAGACAACTCACGCAATCATCGTTTCGAAAGCACGGCCACAGCGCCGGCCTTCCACCATGGAAGGTTGCCGGATGTCTTGCCAGACATTCAGCCCGCGTTTTCGAAACTCACACAAACCCCCGGCGCCGGCTTTCAGGAGATTACATGGCAACCGCTGCAGCACCGTCGCGTGAAGACTTCGCAAAGATGCTCGAAGAGTCGTTCAGCCAGGGCGGCACGCCGTCCGAGGGCACCGTCGTCAAGGGCAAGGTCGTCGGCATTGAAAAGGACATGGCCGTCATTGACGTCGGCGCCAAGACCGAAGGCCGCGTGGCGATGCGCGAGTTCGCCGCGCCCGGCCGGCAGTCCGACATCAAGATCGGCGACACTGTCGAGGTCTATCTGGAGCGCGTCGAGAACGCGCTCGGCGAAGCGGTGCTGTCGCGCGACAAAGCGCGCCGCGAAGAAAGCTGGGGCAAGCTCGAGAAGGCGTTTAACGCCAATGAGAAGGTCAACGGCGTCATCTTCAATCAGGTCAAGGGCGGCTTCACGGTCGACCTGGACGGCGCGGTGGCCTTCCTGCCGCGCAGCCAAGTCGACATCCGCCCGATCCGCGACGTGTCGCCGCTGATGAATCATCCGCAGCCGTTCCAGATTTTGAAAATGGATCGCCGCCGCGGCAACATCGTCGTGTCGCGCCGCACCGTGCTGGAAGAGACGCGCGCCGAGCAGCGCCAGGAGCTGGTGCAGAATCTCGAAGAAGGCCAGATCATCGACGGCGTGGTGAAGAACATCACCGACTACGGCGCCTTTGTCGATCTCGGCGGCATCGACGGCCTGCTGCACGTCACCGACATTGCGTGGCGGCGCGTCAATCACCCGACCGAGGTGCTCAATATCGGGCAGCACGTGAAGGTGAAGATCATCAAGATCAACCACGAGACGCACCGCATCTCGCTTGGCATGAAGCAGCTGCAGGACGATCCGTGGCAGGGCATCGAGGCCAAATACCCGGTGAGCGCCAAGTTCAAGGGCCGCGTCACCAACATCACCGACTACGGCGCGTTCGTTGAACTCGAGCCCGGCATCGAAGGCCTGATCCACGTCTCGGAAATGTCGTGGACGAAAAAGAACGTGCATCCCGGCAAGATCGTCTCGACCTCGCAGGAAGTCGAAGTGCAGGTCCTCGAAGTCGATCCGGTCAAGCGCCGCATCTCGCTGGGTCTCAAGCAGACCATGCGCAATCCCTGGGAAGCTTTCGTCGAGAAGTATCCGCCGGGCTCGACGGTCGAAGGCGAGGTCAAGAACAAGACCGAGTTCGGTCTGTTCCTCGGCCTCGACGGCGATGTCGACGGCATGGTTCACCTCTCCGACCTCGACTGGAAGCGTCCGGGCGAGCAGGTGATCGAGGAATACAACAAGGGTGACATGGTGAAGGCGCAGGTTCTCGACGTGGACGTCGAGAAAGAACGCATTTCGCTGGGCATCAAGCAGCTCGCCGGCGACCCGATGGCTTCGGGCGCCGCGGGCGAGCTCAAGAAGGGCGATACCGTCACCTGCGAAGTCACGAAAATCGAGGACAACGGCCTCGAAGTGAAGATCGCCGGCACGGAGCTCACGGCCTACGTCAAGCGCGGCGATCTCGCGCGCGACCGCGCCGACCAGCGTACCGACCGCTTCCAGGTTGGGCAGAAGTTCGACGCCCGCGTCACCCAGTTCGACCGAAAGACCCACAAGGTCGCGGTTTCGATCAAGGCGCTGGAAGTGGCCGACGAGAAGGAAGCCATGGCGCAGTATGGCTCCGCGGACTCGGGAGCCACGTTGGGCGACATTCTCGGCAGCGCCCTGAAACAGCGCGACGACGCGACGGAAAAGGCCGAATAATCGCGGCTGAATACGCCCGGGGCACGATGGGGCTCCGGGCGTAAACTTCTTGCCTGATTCGATCTTGAGGAGGCGCCGCTCATGTCGCTTGATGCGGATTCAATCGTCGATCGTCGGCGCATGCGCCGCAAGGTGAC
>JAFBAG010000215.1 GCA_019247925.1 Pseudolabrys sp. | reverse complement strand
CCACGTCGGCGCGGCGCAATCGCCGGGCGAGAATCGCAAGCCGGCGCGCGTCGAGACCTTCCTGAGCCAGAGCCGGCATCAGGCCGCGCAGCCGTACGCGGGTGAATTTCGGATCGAGGTTTGACGGATCGTCCGCATAGGTGACCTTTGCGGTTTTCACCGTCGCGACGAGCCGCGCCTTGCTGATTTCGAGCAAGGGGCGGATCAAGGCCAAGCCGTCGAGCCGGCTGTTGCGCGCAATAGCGCCGAGTCCGGTGATGCCGCTGCCTCGCGACATGCGGATCAAAACCGTCTCGGCCTGATCGTCAAGTGTATGCGCCGTGGCAAGATGTGTGGCACCGACGCGTTTGGCTTCCGCGGCGAGGAGCCGGTACCGCGCCGCGCGCGCATTCTCCTGAATACCGCTTTTCGGCTTTGCCCCTGTCCATTTCAGGATGCGATGCGGCACTCTCAGCGTCTTGGCGAGCTTGGCGACCGCGCGCGCTTCCTGGCGCGCTTCCTTGCGCAGACCGTGGTCGATCGTCGCAGCAAAAATCTTCGGCCTATCCTTGCCCTTGAGCGCCTTGTGCCAGCGCGCCGCGAGCCACAGCAACGTGGTTGAATCCGGACCGCCTGATACGGCGAGCAGGATGCCTGATGATTTCTCGAATCCGGCAAATAACGATTGCGCTTCAGCGACGCTTACCGGCGCTGATTTAGCAACTGGCACGTTTTTGTTCCGCAGCCACGGCCTTCTTTACGCTCGCGGATGCGCGCGGATATTTTCGCTCGACCTCGCCGAGCGAGGCGCAAGCGAGCTCCTTCTGGCCAAGACCGTTGAGCGATTGGCCGAGCCGCAACAGGGCTTCGGGAGTCTTCGGCGACTTGTCGTAATTGCGGACAACCAGCAGGAAGGAATCCGCCGCGCCCTGGTAATTGCGGCGCTGGAACATCGTCTCGCCGAGCCAGTAATGCGCTTCGGCGACGTGTTCGTCGTCCGGATATTTTTTCACGAAGGCGCGCAAGCTCTGTTCCGCGAGCGCGTAATCTTTCCGGAGCACATAGCCGTAAGCGAGATCGTATTCGTCCTTCGGAGTCTGTGTCGGCGGCAGCGTCGCGACCTGCGCCGGCGGCGCGCTACCAGGCGCGGCTGGCTGACCGTTGGAGAGATCGAGCGGCGCACCAACGCCACGGCCGCCCGGAGCACCGACCGGGACTTCGGGCTCTGCCGGAAGGGGCGGCGCGGCCGCGACCGGCATATTGCCGCCGCCGAGCGCGCGGGGGGCGCCGCGCGCATTGGGATTTTGCGATGGATCGAACACGTCGGAGCGCCGGCCGTTCGCGGCGGGCGGCGGCTGCACCATCGGCGCGGGCGCGGCGATCTGGCCCGGCGCAGTGGACGGAGCGGTGGCGCTGCGCGGTGGCGTTACCGGCGCGGGCGAGGGCGCGGCTGCGGCGGTGCCGCCGCGATATTGCTGAAGCTCACGCTCGAGCTGCTGATTGCGGAATTGCTGCTGTTCGAGCTCGCCGGTGAGTTGGCGGATCCGGCTCTCGAGTTTTCCGATCCGGACGACGAGGTCGGAATCATCTTCGTCGGCGGCTTCCTGCTGCGCGCGCGGCCCAGGACGGCCGCGCGGCTGTTCGCCTTGCGGCGGCTCGCCACGGCTGAACAGATTGTCGAGGAACCCGGGCCGGTCCTGCGCGAGCGCCGGCGCCAGCACCAGCGGCGCGGCGATCAGTGCCGCGGCAAAACTGCGAAGCCAAAATGCCGTCATGGGTAAACCCGTCCCCGCAACCAAGGCCGATAGCATAGAGCGCGCTGCGTCGAAATTGTGACTGCGGTTAAGCCCAAACAAGAAGGCCGGAGCAAGCCCCGGCCTTCCATCCCCTTCCCCATAAACCGGAATCACGAACTCGCGTTGAGCACCGTCACCGCGCGGCGGTTCTGCGACCAGCACGAAATGTCGTTACAGACCGCAACCGGACGTTCCTTGCCGTAGGAGATCGTGCGCATGCGCTGCGGGTTGACGCCGCGCGAGGCGAGATAATCGCGCGCGACCTGCGAGCGACGCGCGCCCAGGGCGATGTTGTATTCGCGCGTGCCGCGTTCATCCGCGTGGCCTTCCATCGTGAAGGAATAGCGGTTGTACTGGGTGAGCCATTGCGCCTGCTTGTCGAGCGTAGCGCGCGCTTGGGGGGTGAGCTCGGTAGAATCGGTCTCGAAGAAGACGCGGTCGCCGACGTTGACGACGAAGTCCTGTTCGCTCCCAGGCGCAGCGACATTGGCCGCGTTGGCCTGTTCGCCCGGCTGCTGGGTGGCGCACGCTGCCGCGCCGAGCGCGAACGCGACGACCGCGGCAAAGCGAAGGCCGCGTGCAAACTTTTCCATGTTCATCATTCCGGTGACTCCTGTACGCAGATTTGCCGGATATTGCGGTCGTTCTAGCCGCCTCTTCGTTAAGCGAACGTTCCGTCAACCTTGATGGGGCGTTGTTGGCCTCCCTCAAAAGCGATGGAACCGCGAAAAGCGATCTTGATGGTTAAACGCCGGTAAAAATAAGGCCGAGGCGTCAGTCCGGCTTACGACAAAAGTGGCGACCAGGCCGGATCGGACGCAAAGCTCGGTGTCGGCACCTTCAGCTCATTCCGGCCGGTAATGTCCACGGTGTAAAGCGACGGCCCTTGCCCCTGATCGCGGAAGAACATGATGACGCGGCCGTTCGGGGAAAACGTCGGGCCTTCGTTGTGGAAGCCGTCGGCGAGCACGCGTTCGCCCGAACCATCCGGGCGTATCACGCCGATACCGAAATTGCCGCGCGCCTGGCGGGTGAAGGCGATGTAATCGCCGCGCGGCGACCACACGGGCGTCGAATAGCGCGCGCCGTCGCCGAACGTAATGCGTTGCGCGGTGCCGCCATTGGCCGGCATGACGTAGATCTGCTGCGAACCGCCGCGGTCGGATTCGAAGCAAATCCGCGCGCCGTCCGGAGAATATGACGGCGCGGTGTCGATCGCGGGCGTATCGGTGAGGCGGGTCGTCGCCTTGGACCGCAAATCCATCACGAACAAGTTGGAATTGCCGCCACGCTCGAGGCTCATGATGACGCGCTGACCATCGGGCGAAAATCGCGGCGAGAATGTCATGCCGGGGAAATTCCCGACGATCTCGCGTTGGTTGGTCTCGATATTGAGAAGGAAAACACGCGGGTCGCCCTGCCCGTAGGCCATATAGGTGACTTCCTGCGTCGAGGGATTGAAGCGCGGCGTCAGAACCAGATCGTCGCCGCGCGTGAGATAGCGGATGCCGGCGCCGTCCTGGTCCATCAGGGCCAGCCGCTTCACGCGGCGATCCTTCGGGCCGGTCTCGTCGACGAACACGATGCGGCTGTCGAAATACCCCTTCTCGCCCGTGAGACGCTCGTAGATCGCGTCGGAGATGATGTGAGCAATGCGCCGCCAATTGTCCGGTGTCGTGAAATATTGCTGGCCGGTGAGT
This sequence comes from Pseudolabrys sp., assembly GCA_019247925.1. GTDB lineage: Bacteria > Pseudomonadota > Alphaproteobacteria > Rhizobiales > Xanthobacteraceae > Pseudolabrys. The sequence continues at coordinate 9,640 of JAFBAG010000215.1, read as the reverse complement.
TGCTGGCCCGCGAACACGTCCCACAGACGGAATTCGGCGCGCAGCCGGCCATCGGGCTGACGCGTCATGCGCCCGGTGACAAGCGCCTGCGCATTGATGACCCGCCAATCCGGAAATTTCGGCATCGTGTCGATGTTGGCGATCTTTTCGACATAGGCCGCCTGGCTGATCGGCGCGAACATGCCGCTGCGCTGGAGATTGGCGGTGATCACGGCGGTGACGTTGCGGCCGAGCTCATTGTCCTGCGCGGCGGCGACGAAATCCGGCAGCGCGATCGGCATTGGCTGGAAGTTGCCCTGGGTGACGTCGACGCGCACGGCGGCGGCGGCGGCGCCGATCATGGCCGACGATGCGACCCCCGCGAGCAGCGAGCGGCGGGTCAAAGCGAATGGAGTGGGAAAATCAGCCACCGAGCATTTCCTGCAGATCGAATTTGACTTCAATGTCTTTCCAGATCTCGTAAGTTTCAGGTTTGAACATCGTGTAGGGCTGGCAGCGCAGCAGTGCGCGCCGGCCGCTGTCGGCAAGCGCCGGACCGAAATTCGAGGCCGTACCTTCGACCAGAGCCGGATCGCGCATCACCGTGCCGTTCTTGTTGAACATGACCCGCATGACAACGTAGAGGCGCGCATTGGGATCGGCGCCGACCGGGGGATTCCAGCATTGCTTCAGGCGCTCTTTGAATGCCGCAAGCTCGGTCATCGACAATTGCTTGTCATTGCCGCGCGCCGCGCCCAAGCCGGGCGAGTTGCTTGACGGCGCGATGTCGGCGGCAGCGTTGCGGGTTGGATCGCGCTTGTCGAGCAGCGCGGCGATCTTGTCGGCGTCGAATTTCGGCTGCTGCTTCTCAGGCTTCTTCGGCGGCGTCGGCGGCTTCTGCTCGGCCTTCGCCTCCTTCGGCTGCTCCATCTTCTTGATCTGGTCGGCGATCGCGTCCGGCTGCTGTTGCGGCGGCGGCGGCGCGGATTCCTTCTCGGTCTTGACCTCTTTCTTCTCGACCTTGGGCTTCTGCTCCTCGACGGGCTTCGGCGGTTCGACCTTTTCAACGAGCGGCGCCGGCTCTTCCTTTTTCGGCGCGTCCTTCGCGCCCTTCGTCATCTTTTGAAAGTCTTCGATATTCACCAGGTCGACGGGGAGCGATTCCGCCGGCGTGACTTCGAAGGGCCGGCTGGAAAAAGACAGCACCGCCCACAGCAAAAACGCGCCGTGCAAAGTCGCCGACACAACCGAGGCGATTCTCATCTCTTTCACGAGCCTTGCTCGACTTCCGTCACTAGGGCGACGCGGCTGAAGCCAGCACCCGAAAGCCGGCCCATCACTCTCATCACCGTACCGTAATCCACTTTCTTGTCGCCGCGCACGAAAATGCGCGCGTCATTACCGCCACGGGTCTCCGCGATCGCCTTGAGCTTGGGCACCAGTTCGGAAAGCTCGATTTCCGTGTTTTGCAGAAAAACCTGCCCCTTGTCGTTGACCGACAGCGTGAGCGGCTCGCGATCCTGGTCGAGCGTCGTCGCCTGGCTTTGCGGCAGATCGATCGGCACACCGACCGTGAGCAGCGGGGCCGACACCATGAAGATGATCAGCAGCACCAACATCACGTCGACCATCGGGGTGACGTTGATTTCCGCCATCACCGCCTTGCGGCGATGCTTGCGTTTCCCGATCATCGGCGTGCCGGCATTGGCGGCCATCTAGTTTTTCCTTTGGCGCATGATCTTGTCCGAAAACCGGTACCCGCTTTTCGGGATCATGCGCTAACCCCGCTCGTCGATCTGGCGCGACAGGATCGCCGCGAATTCGTCGGCGAAGCCTTCCAGCCGCTGCGTCTGCTTGTTCACCTCACCGGCGAACTTGTTATAGAAAATGGTCGCCGGTATGGCGGCGATCAACCCGATGGCGGTCGCGAACAGCGCCTCGGCAATACCCGGCGCGACCACCGCGAGCGAGGTGTTCTTCGAGGCAGCGATCGACTGGAAGCTCGTCATGATGCCCCAGACCGTGCCAAACAGGCCGATAAAGGGGCCGGCCGAGCCCACGGTCGCGAGAACGAGGAGCCGCTTTTCCAGGCGCTCGACCTCCCGCGCGATGGTGACGTCCATCACTTTTTCGATCCGCGTCTGCAATCCGGCGAAAGAGCGCGACGAGCCCTCGAAACTGCGCTTCCATTCCCGCATCGCGGCAACGAACAAGGCGCCCATCGAGTGCCCGGGCCGCGACGATAGCGACCGGTAAAGCTCCTCAAGCGACTGCCCCGACCAAAAGGCCTGCTCGAAACTGTCCATGGCGCGGCGTGAGCGCGCATAGAGCACCGTTTTATCGATCGCGATGGCCCAGACCCAGACCGAGCAAACCAAGAGCCCGATCATGACGGCCTTGACGATCCAGTGCGCGTGCCAGAACAGCGTGAACAGCGATAAGTCGGCGGACGTCATCGGCAACACTGATTGTGCCACCTGATTCATATGCGGATCCCCTGCACTCGCGATTGCGCCGCCGGCGTCATGGATTCACGCGGCGCGGGCGCACCGGAAAAAATATGGTCGCGCAAAATCTGACTGGTCCCGCCACCGTCGGACCTCGAAATCCCAGCGAAAGGAGGCCAATTTTTGGCGTTTCGCCCGGCAAATGGGCCTGATTGTGGTTAAGAATGTATGAAGGCCGGTTCCGCGCGCGGCGCCGCAGCGAAACGCACCGGATTCAAGCCTTTGCCAGATCGGCCCCCATCGCCGTCCGCAAGGCCTTGGGAATGCGTTGCGCCCGCCCACCGGATACGAAAGCGACCTGCACCTCGGCCTCGATCAGCCGCGTGTCGCCCGACATGATGTGTTGATGCAGCGTGATCGATGCGCCGCGCACTTCACGGGGACTCGTGACGATCTCGAGCACGTCGTCCATACGCGCCGGCCGGAAGAATTCGATCTGCATCTTGCGCACAACGAAAGCGAACCCCGGCGCTTCTTTTTCGGTTTCTTCGAACAGCGCGCGATGACCGGCGCCAAGAAGCCTGAGATAGTTGGTGCGGCCCCGCTCCATGAAGCGCAGATAGCTCGCGTGGTAGACGACGCCGGAAAAATCCGTGTCCTCATAATAGACGCGCACGGACATGACGTGGCGGCCGTGGCTGATTTCACCGTCGAGCGCGCTATTCGTCATTGCCGTTGAACAAGCCGAATTGCGCGGCGTCGCGTTTGGGCTCCGGCAAACCCAGATGCTTGAAAGCGTGGCCGGTCAGCAGCCGTCCGCGCGGCGTCCGCTGCAGCAAACCCTTCTGGATCAGGAAGGGCTCAATGATGTCTTCGATGGCGTCGCGCGGCTCGCTCAAGGCGGCGGCGAGCGTATCGACGCCGACCGGCCCGCCTCCATAGGACAGCGCGATCGTCGTCAAATAACGGCGGTCCATCCCGTCGAGCCCCCCGGCATCGACCTCCAGTTCCGAGAGCGCCTTGTCCGCGACCTTACGGTCGATCGCCTTCGCGTTCGCGACATGTGCGAAATCGCGCACGCGGCGCAAAAGCCGGCCGGCGATACGGGGCGTGCCCCGCGCGCGCCGGGCGATTTCCTCGGCGCCATCCTTGGTCATCGGCATGCCGAGCACACGCGCGCCACGGTTGACGATCAATTCGAGTTCGGTGTCGGAATAAAAGCCGAGCCGAACCGGAATGCCGAAACGGTCGCGCAGCGGGTTGGTGATCAGCCCGGCGCGGGTGGTCGCGCCGACCAGCGTGAAGGGCGCGAGCTCGATCTTGACGGAGCGCGCCGCGGGGCCGTCGCCGATGATCAGGTCGAGCTGAAAATCCTCCATCGCCGGGTAAAGGATTTCCTCGACCTGCGGCGCAAGCCGATGAATCTCGTCGATGAAAAGCACGTCGCGCGGCTCGAGATTGGTCAAGAGCGCCGCGAGGTCGCCCGCTTTGGCGATCACCGGACCCGAAGTGGCGCGAAAGCCGACACCGAGCTCGCGCGCCACAATCTGCGCCAGCGTTGTTTTGCCAAGACCCGGCGGGCCGATGAAGAGAACGTGGTCCAGCGCTTCCTTGCGCGCACGCGCGGCTTCGATAAAGACTTTGAGGTTGGCGCGCGCCTGCTCCTGGCCGATGAAGTCAGCAAGGCGCTGCGGCCGCAGCGAAGCATCGGCATCGTCCTCGATCTTTTCGGGCGTGGTGAGCCGCCGCGGCGTATTCACTTCGCCAGCTCCTTCAAGCCATGCCGGATCAAGGTCGCGGTATCGGCGTCCGCGCCGGCGCTACGCGACGCCGCGGCGATGGCGGCCGCCGCTTGCGGCTGACCATAGCCCAGATTGACCAGCGCCGAGACGGCGTCCGCCACCGGCTTCGGCGCGCGCATATCGTCGAGCGCGCCGGCCAGCTGCGCCACCGCCGGATCGATGCTGGCGAAACTCGGCGTCTTGTCCTTGAGTTCGGTCACGATGCGCTCTGCGACTTTCGGCCCGACGCCGGGCGTACGCGAAATCGCCGCCTTGTCGCGCATGGCGATCGCGGAAGCGAGCTCGGACGGCTTGAGCGTGCCGAGAACCGACAGCGCAACTTTGGCACCCACGCCCTGAACGGTTTGCAGCAACCGAAACCATTCGCGTTCCAGGTCGGTTGCAAACCCGAAGAGCTTGATCTGATCTTCGCGCACATGGGTTTCGATCGACAATGTCGCCGCTTCACCTGTGCGCGGCAAAGCCTGCAAGGTGCCGGATGAGCAATGCACCTGGTAGCCGACCCCTCCCACGTCAAGGATCACATACTCCTCGCCGTAGCTGTCGATGACGCCCTTGAGCTTGCCGATCATGACGCGGCCAATTTCAGCGCAATGGCGCGACGATGATGCGCGTGGGTGATCGCGATGGCGAGCGCGTCACAGGCATCGGCGCTTTGCGGCTCGGCTTTGGGCAGCAGGACGCCGATCATCACCCTGATCTGATCCTTGTCGGCATGGCCGGCCCCGACCACGGTCTTCTTGATGAGGTTGGGCGCGTATTCGTTCACCGAAATGCCGGCGCGGGCCGGCACCAGCATGGCGATGCCGCGCGCCTGGCCCAGCTTGAGCGTCGCCGCGCCATTGACGTTCACGAAAGTCTGCTCGACAGCGGCTTCATGCGGCGCATGTTCGGCAATCACGCGCGTCAGCCCGTCATGGATCGCGACCAGCCGCGCTCCAAGGGAAAGCTTTTCGTCAGTCTCGAGCAAACCGCACGCGACGTAAATCAGCCGGTTGCCGTCGGATTCAATCAGTCCCCACCCGGTGCGGCGCAGACCCGGATCGATGCCCAGAATGCGAATCAGGCGGCTCATTGAACCCCGTTGATAGCCCCGTCGCGCCACAGCGGCCAATGAAGCATCGGTCGCATGCACAGCCGCTTATCGCGCCAGCGTTACCGCCCTGCTAAGGCAGGCGCCCCATGCCCGACTTGCCCGCCGTGTCCCAGTTTACGGCCCTGCTCACCGAGTTGCGCTTTCCGGCCGCAGCCGCGGTCGCGCTGATTGCGGGCGTCGTACGCGGCTTTTCAGGCTTCGGCTCGGCCCTCATTTATATGCCGCTGATTGCATCGATCTACGATCCGCGTACGGCGGCCGTCACCATTATCCTCATCGATCTGGTGTCCAGCGCGCCCTTCACGGTACCGGAACTGCGCCGCTGCATTTGGAACGAAGTGATGACGATCTGGACCGTCTCGCTGATCGGAATACCCCTCGGGGTCTGGGCGCTGCTCGTGCTCGATCCCGTCACGCTGCGCTGGTTCATCGCGGCATTCGTTCTTTCCGCGTTGGCGGTGCTGGTTCTGGGGTGGCGGTATCGAAAGGCGCCAGGCTTCACGTTCACGGCCGCCGTGGGATTGGCATCCGGCTTTGGCGGCGGCGCAGTCGGTATCGCCGCCCCACCGGTCATCATCTACTGGCTGAGCCGCAACGTCGGCGCGGTCACCATGCGCGCGAACATGATGGTGTATCTCGCATTGATGGATATCACCGTGATCGCGCTCTATTCCTACAAAGGCCTGTTCGACGTGCGCATGGCAGCGCTCTCGATCCTGCTTGGCCTGCCTTTCATTGCGGGCGTCGCCGCCGGCACACTCTGGTTCAAGGGCACGAGCGATCTAGTCTATCGCCGGGCCGCCTATCTCATCATCGCGCTGGCAGCGCTGGTGAGCCTGCCGGTGCTTGACCCGCTGCTGCAGCGGAGCGCCGCGCCGTGATCGACCTTCCAACCGCCGCGACCTTTTCAGCGGTGATCGCGGATCCGCGCTTCATTGCAGGACTGGCGATCGCCGCGCTCGCCGGCATCGTGCGCGGCTTCACCGGTTTCGGGTCGGCCTTGATCTACATTCCATTGATGAGCGCCGTTTACGGTCCACTCATCGCCGCGCCGACCTTCGTGATCGCCGATGTCGTCACCGGCCTCGCTTTTCTGTCGACGACCTGGCGCAAGGCGCATTGGGACGAAGTTCTGCCGATGGCCGCGGCGGCGATCATCGCGGCGCAGTTCGGAACCCTTGTTTTGCAATGGGCGCATCCCACGACGTTGCGCTGGGCCTTGTCCGTTCTCGTCCTCAGCGCGGTCGCTCTTCTGGCCTCGGGCTGGCGCTATCACGGCAAGCCGAAACTGATCGTGACCATCGCCGTGGGGCTGCTCGCCGGTATTCTCGGCGGCGCGGTGCAGATTTCCGGCCCGCCGATCATCGTCTACTGGTTCGGCAGCGGCCATGGCGCCGACATCCTGCGCGCGAATTTTTTCGCTTATTTTTCGGTGTTCTCGATGGGCTCGGTGGTGACTTACGCGCTGCACGGCTTGCTCACCGCCACGGTGCTCGCGCTCTCCTTGTTCATCACGCCGACGACGCTTGCGATGATGGCGGTCGGCACCAAACTTTTTCACTTAGCGAAAGAAGGCAACTACCGGCCGGTCGGCTACATCGTCGCGATCCTTTCCGCGATTGCGAGCATGCCGCTGTTCGATGGACTGTTGCGCTGACGCGATCTTTCGGTGAACGTCGGCGCCATGCCGGTCTCTTCACCGAAGCGCGCCAAAAAGCGCGCCGTCATCATTGGCGGCTCGATGTCTGGGCTGTTCAGCGCAGCCTTCCTGCGGCAGATCGGCTGGGACGTCGACGTCTACGAAAAATCGAGCGTGCCGTTGGTCGGACGCGGCGCCGGGATCACCACGCACCCTGAATTGATGGACGCGCTGGAGGCGAGCGGCGCGGGCACTAAGGATCTCGGCGTCGAGGTGCCGAAGCGTTTCTCCATCGACCGCAACGGCAACATCACCGATGAACGGGCCCTGCGGCAAATCCTCACGTCGTGGGATCGCCTCCAACAGCTGCTTCAGCAGAATGTCGACCCCGCCCATTACCATCTGGGGTGGGGCTTCGAGCGGCTCGAGCAGAACGGCGGCAAGGTCCGCGTGCATTTTAACGGCGGCCGCGTGGAAGAAGCCGATATCCTGGTTGGCGGAGACGGCGTGCGCTCCAGCGTGCGCGCCGCGGTCGCGCCGGAGATTCAGCCGCGCTACGCCGGCTACTACATCTGGCGCGGGGCGCCGGAAGAAAAAGATCTCTCGCCCAAGACGCTGAAAGAAATCTTCCCCTACTTCGTGTTTTATCTGCCGCCACGGCAGGAAGTGATCACCTACCCGATCGCGGGCTTCAACAATGACCTGCGGCCTGGCCACCGCCGCTACAACTTCATTTGGTATCGCGTCGCGGATGCGGCCCAGTTGCGCGAGATGAACGTCGACGAGAACGGCAAGCAGCACGAATTTTCGGTACCCCCGCCGCTGATCCGGCGCGATCTCAAGAAAAAGATGTACGCGGACGCGCGCGACATCATGCCGGACGTGATGCTCGACTGCGTGATGACGATGAAGCAGCCTTTCATCACGCCGATCTATGACTTCACCGCGCCACGGATCACCTTCGGCCGTGTTGCGATGGTGGGTGACGCGGCGGCCAACGCCCGCCCGCATATGGGCTTCGGCGTCGCCAAGGCTGGCGGCGATGCGCAGGCTCTGGCCCGCGCGCTCGCCAATCACGACGATATCGACACGGCCCTTGCCGCCTACAACGCCGAGCGCCAGCCGATCGGCAACATCATCGTCAACCACAGCCGCAAGCTCGGCACCCATATGGGTGTCAATCTCAAGACCGAGGAAGACCGCAAGATGCATCAATTGATGCAGAGCGACGGCGCGGTGATGGACTGGATCGCGGTGCCGAACTTCCTGCGCGCCTACGGCGTCCCATGAGCGACCTGCCGAAGCCGGATTACGCGCGCAATATGCGCATCATCGGCCATTCCGATCAGGGCGGCCGGCCCGACGGCGTGCAGGTGATGGTGCATCGCGGCTTTGCCTATATCGGCCACATGTTCTCCAAGGGCTTCTCGGTGATCGATGTGCGCGATCCGAAAAATTCGAAGCCTGCGGCCTATGTTCCCGCGCCGGCGAACACCTGGAACATCCATTTGCAGATCCACGACGATCTGCTGCTCGTCATCCACGCCAAGGACATGTTCGCCGCCGCCGAATTCGCCGATGAGAAAGCCTACTACAAAGGTCAGCTCGGCAAGACGGTCGGCACCGCCGAAAGTAAACGCGCGCGGGACTGGAGCGCGGGTCTTGCCGTCTACGACATCTCCAATCCGGCCGCGCCGAAGCAAATTGGCTTCATGCCGGTCGAAGGCGGCGGCATTCATCGCATCTGGTACACGGGCGGGCGCTGGGCTTACGTCTCGGTGCTGCTCGACGGCTTTACCGACTACATCTTCATGTGCGTGGACATGAGCGATCCGGCGAAGCCGCGCGCGGCGGGCCGCTGGTGGATTCCCGGCATGCACGCAGCCGGCGGCGAAAAAATCTCCTGGTCGCCGACCGCGCGTTTTGGCTTGCATCACGCCATCATCCATGGCGACACCGCCTATGCCGCCTGGCGCGATGCGGGCATGGTGGTGATCGACATTGCAGATCGCGAGAACCCAAAACTCATCTCGCACCGCGATGGAGCGCCGCCGGTCGGTGGCGGCACGCATAACTGTCTCCCTCTGCCGGATCGCAATCTCCTGGTCGTGCTCGACGAGGCGGTGCTCGATCACCAGGAAGACGGCGTGAAAAACATCTGGGTGTTCGACAACCGCGACACTGCGAAGCCGGAAATCATTTCGTCTTTTCCGCAGCCCAAGGATGCCAATTACAAAAACAAAGGCGGACATTTCGGGCCGCACAATCTCCACGAGAACCGTCCCGGCAGTTTCGTCTCGTCCGAGCTGATCTTCTCGACCTGGCAGAATGCCGGAATCCGTGTGCACGAGATCGGCGATCCGCACGCCCCGATTGAGGTTGGCGCCTGGGTTCCGCCCGCGCCCATCCAGATGATGGATCGGCGTCCGAACCGGGCCCGGGTCATTCAATCAGCGGACGTATTTGTGGACGCCGGCGGGCTTGTCTATTCGACAGATTACAATGGCGGCCTTTACATCCTCGAATTCAAGGGCTGACGGCGCGCAATGACACCGGGCCTCGGTTTTGCGGTCGCCGCCATGCTGTGCTTCGGCGCCAGCGATCTCATCTATAAGCGCGCCGCGACGGGTGGTGTCGACGGACGGCAATTCGCGATGTTGCAGGCCTGGGTCTTCTG
>JAFBAG010000277.1 GCA_019247925.1 Pseudolabrys sp. | reverse complement strand
GGCCCCGGTGCGCAAACGCACCGGGGCTTTTTGTTGCGCGTATAATCGCGCGATGGGCGAGTCGAGCATCCGCGAATTGAGCTGTGCGCGCTGCGGCACGGCCTTCACCTGCGCGCGCGACGGCGAATGCTGGTGCGCGGCCGAACCTTACAAAATGCCGATGGCGACGCCGCTCACCGAGGATTGCTTGTGCCGGACCTGCTTGCGGGCAGCCGCCGCGGCGCTTGAAAGCGCTCGCCACGCGCCGCGGTAAGACATTCGCAAGGCTTGCGGCGCACTTTGCGTCATGTTCCGCGCCAAGGGAATCACGCGCGACCGCGCCGCCGCCAATCGCGATGTGCTCAAGGCCTGCGCTGTGCTGGGCGCGTGTTTCGCCATTGCGGTCGCCGCGGCCTATTTCGCGACGGTGGATTTCGGCGCGCCGATCCCGCGCGACGATTCAGGGCTGATCCTCGGCCGCGAGTTTCTCAATGTCTGGATGCAGGGCCGCGCCGCCTGGTTGGCAGAACCTTCCCAGTGGTACGACGCGCAGGCGTATCAGCGCGTTCTCGCCATCCTGCTTGGCAACGACTATCCGCAGCAAAGTTTGACCGCGACGCCCGCCGGGATGTTGCTCGCCGCACCCTTCGGCCGGCTCGGCTATTTGACTGCGCTCGGATTATGGACCGCGCTCGGCATGGCGCTCTACGTCTCGACGCTGGCGCGATATCTGCCGGGGCAACGCGCCTTCCTCGCCGCGCTCTGCGCACCGGCGGCTATTGTCGGCCTCATTTTCGGCCAGAGCGCGCTGATCACCGCGGCGATGCTGACCGGCATTTTTGCCTGGCTCGACCGGTGGCCGTTCGTCGCCGCCCTATTGATCGGCCTGCTGCTGATGGTGAAGCCGCAAGTGGCGGCGCTGTTTCCAATCATGCTGATCGCCTCCGGACGCTGGCGTGTCCTTGCCGCGGCTGCAGCCACCGGCATCGTCTTGTTTGCAGCCAGCACTGCACTGTTCGGCATCGAAAGCTGGCTGGCTTTCGTGACCAAAGCACTCCCCGCGGCGAGCGCAGCGATGGCGAATGCCGATGAAATCGGCAGGCTTTATTCGCCAACCCTCTTCATGAACTTGCGCAGCGCGGGTGCGAGCTATGGGCTGGCGCTGACGGGGCAATTCTTCTCGGCGGCGGCGGCCTGCGCCGCGGTGGCCTGGACCTTCCGCCGCCATCGCGAGGCCGATCCGCAGCGCCTCGCCGCGCTGTTCCTGGCGTGTTCGATCGCCGCAATGCCCGTTCTGATGGCCTCCGACACTTTGGCGCTGACCCTCACCGTCCTTGCATTGCTCCAGACCGGCGCGCTCGACCGCCGCGAAAGACTGCTGGCGCGCCTCGTCTATTGGCTGCCGCTGCTCCAGATGCTGTGCGGCGCCGTGCTGATCCCCGGCCCGGCGCTGATCGCGCCGGTTTTCGCGCTGGCGCTGGTGTGGCGGCTGTGGCGCGCCGAGAGTGGGGCGGCGGTCCCTGCGTTGCGCCCGGCCTAGCCGGCCCGCTACAACCGCTTTCCCAGTTCAAGGAGGCGGCGAATGATCCTCGAAATCGCGCAGATCGACGTGAAGCCCGGCATGGAGAGCGAGTTCGAGACTGGCGTGAAGCAGGCCGCGCCGATCTTCCAGCGCGCCAAGGGCTGCAAGGGCATGGAGTTGCAGCGCTCGTTCGAGAAGCCGCAGCGCTACCGGCTGTTCGTCAAATGGGTGACGGTGGAAAATCACACCAAGGATTTCCGCGAGTCGTCGGATTTCCAGGAGTGGCGCAAGCTGGTCGGCCATTGTTTCGCCGCGCCGCCCGAGGTCGAACACACGCGGCAGGCCGTGAGCGGGTTCTAAGCGGTTCTTGTTTGCGCGTGACCTGATCCGAAAACCGGGACCCAATTTTCGGGATCACGCGTCTTTTTTCGCGGGGGGACTCGCCCCATATTCAGGGAGATGGCGCCCCCTCCCCGCAAACCGACCAAAGCGCAGAAAGACCCGGCGAAACCGACGCGCGCCAAGGCGGCGCGCCCGGATGAACCCGTAACGCCTGAAGCTTTGGCCGACATCCTCAATCCCGGCATCAATCGTGGAACCGCGGGCATGGGTTCCGGTACTAATCTGACCCCGCCGCCGGATAATTCGTTCGACCGCCGCGCGGATTTTTCCAACGCACACAAGGCGCGCAAGTCGACCGCCAGCAACCCGGCTGCCAACAAGAACTCGGGTTTTGCCGAAGCACCGCAGAAGAACTTCGAGCTGCCGCCGGTGAGCGGCATCGATCCGCGGCT
>JAFBAG010000075.1 GCA_019247925.1 Pseudolabrys sp. | reverse complement strand
GTGCACGGCCTGCCGGCGAAATCACCCGACATCAAGGACGAGCGCAAGGGGCCGAAGGTCGGCGCGCCGGATCAGGCAATAGCCGGCTTCGTGAAGGCGGCGGGTTTGAAATCGATCGCCGACGCCAAAGTGCAGAAGGACGCCAAGGGCGATTTCTATGTCGCGGTCATCGAGAAAAAGGGCCGCGCGGCAATTGACGTGATCGGCGGCATCGTGCCGCAAGTCGTGAAGTCGTTTCCGTGGCCAAAGTCGATGCGTTGGGGTGCGGGCTCGGCGCAGGAAGGCGCGCTCAACTGGGTGCGGCCGCTGCATTCGATTATCGCGACGTTCGGACCGGAAACCGAAGAGCCCGAGGTTATTCCGCTCGCCGTTGGCGGCATCAAGGCCGGCAACGAAACGCGTGGCCACCGTTTCATGGCGCCCGCGCCGCTCAAGGTGAAGCGCTTTGCCGATTACGTTGCAGCGCTGGAGAAGGCCAAGGTCGTGCTCGATCCGGCGCGCCGGCGCGAGATCATCCTGGCCGACGCCAAAAACCTGGCTTTCGCGCAGGGCTATGAGCTCGTCGAGGATGAAACGCTTCTTGCCGAAGTGGCGGGGCTGGTGGAATGGCCGGTTGTGCTGATGGGCACGTTCGACGCGGCGTTTCTCGCCATTCCCGGCGAGGTCATTCGTGCGACCATCCGCAACAACCAGAAGTGCTTCGTGCTGCGTGATCCCAAGACGGGGAAGCTCGCCAACAAATTTGTCCTGGTGGCGAACGAGGAAGCGAGCGATGGCGGCAAGAAGATCGTCGAGGGCAATGAGCGCGTGATCCGCGCGCGCTTGAGCGATGCCAAGTTCTTCTACGATACCGACCTCAAGACGAAGCTGGAAGACCGTCTGCCCAAATTCGAGCAGATCGTGTTTCACGAGAAGCTCGGCACGCAAGCGGCGCGCATCCATCGCATCGTCGCGCTGGCGGGGCAACTGGCCGATCTTGTCGGCGCCGACCGCGCCAAGGCGGAGCGTGCGGCACAACTCGCCAAGGCAGATTTGTTGACCGAGGTGGTCGGCGAATTTCCCGAAACGCAGGGCCTGATGGGGCGCTATTACGCGCAGGCGCAGAATGAAGACGAGGCGGTCGCCCACGCCATCGAGGATCATTATAAGCCGCAGGGGCCCAAGGACCTTGTGCCCGCTGATCCAGTGTCGATCGCGGTCGCCTTGGCCGACAAGCTCGACATGTTGACCGGCTTCTGGGCCATCGATGAAAAGCCGACAGGCTCGAAGGACCCGTTTGCTTTGAGGCGCGCGGCGCTCGGTGTCATCCGCATTGTGCTGGACAACGAATTGCGGCTGCCTCTCGGCAGGCTGGCAAAGACCAAAGACTTGCTCGCCTTCTTTGCCGACCGCCTCAAAGTTCAATTGCGCGAGCAAGGCGCGCGGCACGATCTGGTTGACGCCGTATTCGCGCTCGAGGGCCAGGACGATCTGCTGCTGATCGTCCGGCGCGTCGAGGCGCTCGGAAAATTCCTCGCCACTGAGGACGGCAAGAATCTGCTCGCGGGCGTCAAGCGCGCCTCGAACATCCTCGGCATCGAAGAGAAAAAGGACAAGAAGCAGTATTCCGGCGCGCCCGAAACCGCGAAGTTGACCGCGCCGGAAGAGCAAGCGCTCGCCACGGCAGTTGCTGCCGCAAAAAAGGATGCGTCCGCAACCGTCGCCAAGGAAGATTTCGCCGCCGCGATGAGCGCGATGGCGAAGCTGCGCGGTCCGGTCGATGCCTTCTTCGACAAAGTGAAGGTCAACGACGACGACAAGGCCGTGCGCGAAAACCGACTCAAGCTGCTCAGCGAAATCCGCGAAGCGACGCGCGCAGTGGCGGATTTTTCGCGGATCGAGGGCTAATCCGTCACCTTGAGGCGACCCCGCGGTTTCGCTCGCACCTCCGGATGACGGAAATCGGAACTAAACTTTGGATAAGCCCGTTTCCCCGCGTCCGAATTCTGACACGGGGAGAAATCCAATGGTCCTTGGCATTGCCCACCTGACGCCGGTGGTTGCGCTGATCGCGGGCGTTCTCATCCTCTTCATGCCGCGGCTGCTCAATATCATCGTGGCGATCTATCTGATCCTGGTCGGCTTGGTCGGACTCGGCGTCATTCAATAGGTCCAGAGTTATCCAATAGCCGAGAGGCGGGGTTGCGTTCGAGAGCCTCGCCGTGGTTCTAGACACGGCAGGAACCCGGACCCATGGCGAGAAAGACCGCGAAAACAAAAGTTAAAAGGCGCAAGCCGGCGAAGGCGGCGAAAGTCTCCGCCGGCACCGGACAATGGGTCTATTCGTTCGGCGACGGCAAGGCGCAAGGCCGCTCCGGCATGAAGGATCTGCTCGGCGGCAAGGGCGCCAATCTCGCCGAGATGGCCAATCTCGGCCTGCCGGTGCCGCCCGGCTTCACCATCACCACCGCGGTCTGCGCTTACTATTATGCGAACGAGAAGACATATCCCGCCGCCCTCAAGGCGCAGGTCGAGAAGGCGCTGGCACAGGTCGGAAAGATCACCGGCAAGGTGTTTGGCGACGCCAAGAATCCGCTGCTCGTCTCGGTGCGCTCCGGCGCCCGCGCCTCGATGCCGGGGATGATGGACACGGTTCTCAATCTCGGCCTCAACGACAAGACGGTCGAAGCCCTGGCGGCGAAATCCGGAGACAAGCGCTTCGCCTATGACAGCTACCGGCGCTTCATCACGATGTATTCCGACGTGGTGCTGGGGGTCGAACACCATCACTTCGAGGATTTGCTCGACCGCCATAAAGACCGCAACAATTATACACTCGACACCGATTTGACGGCGGATGATTGGGCGCAGCTCATCGTCCAGTACAAGCAGCGCGTCGAGGAAGAGCACGGCAAGCCGTTCCCGCAGGACCCTCACGACCAACTCTGGGGCGCGATCGGCGCGGTGTTCGGCTCCTGGATGAACCAGCGTGCCATCACCTATCGCCGGCTGCACAACATTCCCGAAAGCTGGGGTACGGCGGTCAACGTGCAGGCGATGGTGTTTGGCAATATGGGCGAGAGCTCGGCCACCGGCGTCGCCTTCACCCGCAATCCTTCGACCGGCGAGAAAAAGCTCTACGGCGAATTTCTCATCAATGCGCAGGGTGAGGACGTCGTCGCTGGCATCCGCACGCCGCAGGAAATCTCGGAACAGGCGCGCATCGAGGCGGGCTCAGAGAAGCCGTCGATGGAAAAGTGCCTGCCCAAGGCTTTCGCCGAACTAAGGCGCATCTACAATCTGCTGGAGCGGCACTATCGCGACATGCAGGACCTCGAATTCACGGTGGAGCAGGGCAAGCTCTGGATGCTGCAGACTCGCTCCGGCAAGCGCACCGCCAAGGCGGCGCTGCGCATCGCCGTCGAGCTCGCCAATGAAAAGCTGATCGACAAAAAAGAGGCGGTGCTGCGGGTCGATCCGGCCTCGCTCGACCAGCTTTTGCACCCGACCATTTCGCCAATGGCGCATCGCACCGTGATCGCGACCGGCCTGCCGGCCTCGCCCGGCGCGGCGACGGGAGAAATCGTGTTCACCGCGGATGAGGCGGCGCAGCTCAAGGCCGATGGCCGCAAGGTCATTCTGGTGCGGGTCGAGACTTCGCCCGAGGACATTCACGGCATGCACGCCGCCGAAGGCATTCTTACCACGCGCGGGGGCATGACCTCGCACGCCGCGGTGGTGGCGCGCGGCATGGGCAAGCCCTGCGTTTCCGGCGCCGGCGCGCTGCGGGTCGACATCCACGGCGGCACCCTGACCGCCGGCGGCAAGACGTTTAAAAAGGGCGAGCACATCACCATCGACGGCTCAACCGGACAGGTGCTGGCCGGCAAGGTCGAGATGGTCGAGCCGCAATTGTCGGGCGAGTTCGCGACCTTGATCGGCTGGGCGGACAGCGTGCGCCGGCTCGGCGTGCGCGCCAATGCCGATACCCCGAACGATGCCCGCGCGGCGGTGCGCTTCGGCGCCGAGGGCATCGGTTTGTGCCGCACCGAGCATATGTTTTTCGAAGCGGAGCGCATCCAGGCGGTGCGCGAAATGATCCTCGCCGATGAGGAAGAGCGCCGCCGGGCTGCTTTGGCGAAACTGTTGCCGATGCAGCGCGCCGATTTCGTCGAGCTGTTCGAAATCATGGCAGGCAAGCCGGTGACGATCCGTCTGCTCGATCCGCCGCTGCACGAATTCCTGCCGCATGGTGAGGCCGAGATTGCAGAAGTCGCGCAGGCGATGGGCGTCGATGCCAAGAGGCTCACCGAGCGCGCCGCGGATCTATCCGAATTCAATCCGATGCTCGGCTTCCGCGGCTGCCGCATCGCCATCGCTTATCCCGAGATCGCCGAGATGCAGGCCCGCGCCATTTTCGAGGCCGCGGCCGAGGCTGGTGCGAAAACCGGAAAGCCGGTCGTACCGGAAGTCATGGTGCCTTTGATCGCGACGCGCGCCGAATTCGACGTCATCAAGGCGCGGATCGACGCGATGGCGCAGGCAGTCGAGCAGGAAAAAGGCGCCAAGCTCGATTACCAGGTCGGCACCATGATCGAGCTGCCGCGCGCCGCCTTGCTTGCCGGGGAGATCGCGGAAACCGCCGAATTCTTTTCGTTCGGCACCAACGACCTCACCCAGACCACTTATGGCATTTCGCGCGACGATGCCGCGCGTTTTCTCTCGATCTACACCGCGCGCGGCATCTTGCCGGCCGACCC
This sequence comes from Pseudolabrys sp., assembly GCA_019247925.1. Lineage (GTDB taxonomy): Bacteria > Pseudomonadota > Alphaproteobacteria > Rhizobiales > Xanthobacteraceae > Pseudolabrys. The sequence continues at coordinate 3,046 of JAFBAG010000075.1, read as the reverse complement.
CTTCGTGTCGATCGACCAGGTCGGTGTGGGCGAGCTGATGAAGATCGGCGTCGAGCGCGGTCGCAAAGCGCGCAAGAAGCTCAAGGTCGGGATTTGCGGCGAGCATGGCGGCGACCCGGCGTCGGTCGCGTTCTGCCACGAGGCCAAGCTCGATTACGTATCCTGTTCGCCGTTTCGGGTGCCGATCGCGCGGCTTGCCGCGGCCCAGGCGGCGCTCGGCAAATCGGCAGCAAGTCAGGCGTAAGTCAACGGATGGAGATTCGGATACGCGCTATGCGCGTTCCGGGATAGCCGTGTTTCACACGGCGACTTTCGCCAGGAAGCCTTCGACTTCGGTGCGCAGGTCCGCGACCGCGGTTTCGACCGTTTGCGAGGCGCTGAGCACGACCTGCGCCGACGAGCGCGTCTGCGTCGCCGCGGCGGAGACCTCGCCCATCACCGCGACGACATGGCCGGTGCCTTGGGCCGCGCTCGCGACATTGTGGGAAATCTCGCTAGTGGCGGCATTCTGCTGCTCGACCGCGGAGGCGACCGCTGCGGTGTGCTGATTGATTTCCTGCATGCGCGCGGCGATTTGCCGGATCGCGGCGACGGCGCTGCCGGTCGAGGTCTGAACGTTGAGGATGTGATTGGCGATCTCTTCGGTCGCCTTGGCGGTTTGGACGGCGAGAGACTTCACTTCGGAGGCGACGACCGCGAAGCCCTTGCCGCTTTCACCGGCACGCGCCGCTTCGATCGTCGCATTGAGCGCGAGGAGGTTGGTTTGGCCGGCGATATTGCGGATGAGCTTGATCACGTCGCCGATCCGCTGGGCGCCGGTCGCAAGACCCGTCATTTCCTCATCGGTGGTGCGCGCTTCCGACGTCGCCAGGCTGACCACATTGCTAGCTTCGGTGAGCTGGCGCGAAATTTCGGCGATCGAGCGCGACAGCTCGTCGGCGGCGACCGCGGCGGTCTCGACGTTCGTTGAGGCCTCGTGGAAGGCATGCACCGCGCCCTCGGCGCGCTGTGACGTATGACCCGAAGCGTCGAACAGCGAGGTCGCGGTGGCGCGCATCGCCGACGCGCTTTCGCCGACGCTCGAGAGCAATTTCTCGACATGGGGACGGAACACGGAGATCGCCTGGTCGATCACTTCGCGCCGCTGCTGCTGTTCCTTGATGGCGGCGCGTTCCTCTTCCGCCTTGCGCTGATCGGTGACGTCCTCATGGGTGGAGACCCAGCCGCCGTCGGGCAGGCGTTCGTTACGCGCCATGACCACGCGCCCGTCGCTGGCCTGCACCAGTTGCCCGAGACTTTTTCCGGTGCCACTCGTCATGCTCTCCATGATCTTTTGCACGTAGCTGTCGACATCGCCGGAGAACAGGCCGGTGTCCTTGCGATGTTGAATGAGGCCGCGCAGTGTCAGGCCCGGCTTCACGATCTTCGGATCTAGCTTGTACATCTCGATGTAGCGGTGATTCACCAAAGTGATGCGGCCCTGCTCGTCGAACATGCAGAGGCCTTGCGACATGTTGTCGATCGCGCGCGAAAGCCGGCGATAATGCGAGCGCAGGCGATTAAGGGCGGCGAGCGCCACGATCAGCCCGACGCTGAGGAGCGCGAGCAGCGCGGCAAAATTCCAGGACATCAGTTCCGGCATGGCGGCTCGAGCACGCGCGTCGCGAACCGACGCGGTTCCCCGGATATTGGGCGGCTGCCCTTGCCAGAGGGTTAATAAAAGCTTCCGGACGGATCGGTGTTGGTCCGTGCGCCCGGGGAAAACGCCGGTATTGCGCCTTTATCGGGCGTGCTAGCGTCCGCGCCGGGGGAACGTCTTAGCGTTGGGAGAGGTGATGGGGGAAACGCCGAATACGGCGGCCTTAAGTGCTGCCGCGGGTGAAACCGGAGCGATCTCCGCCGAGGGGCTGGCCAAGGCGGAAGCCTATGTTCAGCAGGAAGAGGGCGCCGCCAACCGGCTGTCCGGCTGGGTCGGCATCACGGTGACCGCGATCGCGGTCTCGATGAGCCTGTTCCACCTCTATGCCGCCTACGACATCGTCCCCACGCAGCCGCTGCGCTACACCCACGTCGCCTTCGTGCTGGTGCTGAGCTTCCTGTTGTTTCCGCTCACCCCACGCTTTCGCAACCGCATCGAGTGGTTCGACATCGTCGCCTGCGTCCTGTCGATCGCGGTGATGGTCTACGCGCTGTGGGGCGGCGACGACTTCACCGACCGCGGCGCGATCCCCGAGCGGTGGGACATCATCATGGGCATGATCCTGATCGTGCTGGTGCTCGAGGCCGCGCGCCGCACCACCGGGCCGATCATGCCGATCGTCTCGGTCCTGTTTCTAATCTACGCGCTGACCGGTCCGTACTTGCCGCCGCCGTGGACGCATCGCGGCTTCGACCTCGCGCGGCTCGTCGGTCACCTTTACATCACGCTCGAAGGCATCTTCGGCGTCGCGGTCGACGTGTCGGCCTCGCTCATCATCATGTTCACGATCTACGGCGCGATCCTCCAGCATTCGGGCGCCGGCAAGTTCTTCATCGATTTTTCTCTGGGCATCATGGGCGGCAAGCCTTCCAGCGCCGGGCGGGCGGTGGTGGCCTCGTCCTTCCTGCTGGGCGGGCCGTCCGGCTCCGGCGTGGCCACCACGGTTATGATAGGAACGGTCGCCTATCCGATGCTGGCCAAGGCGGGGTTCGAGAAGAACGCCGCGGGCGGCCTGCTCGCCGCCGGCGGACTCGGCGCGATCATCTCACCGCCGGTGCTCGGCGCCGCCGCCTTCCTGATCGCCGAATTTCTCAAGATCAGCTACCTCGACGTCATCTGGATGGCGACCATCCCGACCTGCCTCTACTACCTCTCGCTGCTATTCATGGTGGAGCTCGACGCGCGCCGTTTCGGCTCGCGTGCCGTCTCCTACGACCGGTCGCTCACCCTGTGGCAGATGACGCGCCGCTACGGCTTCCACTTCACCTCGCTGATCGCCGTCATCGGGTTCATGGTGGCGGGCTACTCGCCGATGCTGTCGGTGTTCTACTCCACGCTGCTGTGCTT
>JAFBAG010000225.1 GCA_019247925.1 Pseudolabrys sp. | reverse complement strand
GCAACCAGCTGGCGCGTTGCCTGATCGCGCTCGAGGCCGTGAAAGCGCTCGGCCAGCCACGCCGGGATGGTCGCGCCGCAGCGCGCGGCGAAATTTCTGGCGGCGCCGAAGTTCTGCACCGGGAGAATCCCGGGCACGACCGGGATGTCGACGCCGGCGGCGCGCACGCGGTCGAGGTAGCGGAAATAGAGATCGCTCTCGAAAAAGAACTGCGTCATCGCGCGGCTCGCCCCGGCATCGACTTTGCGCTTGAGCATGTCGATATCCGCTTCCGCCGTCGGGCTGTCCGGATGCTTTTCCGGGTAGGCCGAGACCGATACGTCGATGTCGGGAAAGGCCCGTTTTATGCCTGCAACCAGCGCGGCGGCATTTTCATAGCCGCCGGGATGCGGCGCGTATCTGGAGCCCGCACCGTCCGGCGGATCGCCGCGCAGCGCCACGATATGGCGCACGCCGGCGGCGTAATAATCCGCGACGATGCGGTCAATCTCTTCGCGCGTCGCTGCGACGCAGGTCAGGTGCGCGGCGGGCGTCAGCGCCGTCTCATTGAGGATGCGTTTCACCGTGGCGTGCGTGCGTTCACGCGTCGAGCCGCCGGCGCCGTATGTCACCGAGACGAAGTTCGGCGCCAGCGGCGCCAGCCGCTTGATGGACGCCCACAAAGTGGCGTCCATGTCCTCCGTATTCGGCGGGAAGAATTCGAACGAAACGCCGATGCGATTGGTGCGGCGCCAGCGGCTGGCGCGAAGATCGGAATTCATCATGCCGCTCCCGTTTGCCGCTTGGTGGGACGCGCGGCGATCAGCGCGCGGCTGTCGCGCGCGAGCCACAGCGACACCGCGATCTTGCCGCCGCTGCCGGGCTCCGGCGGCAGGCTCTTGTGCATGACGGTTTCGAGGCCGGCGGCCTCCATCCATTGATTGACGGCTTCGGCCGCGAAGCCGAGACGGCGATGCGCATGTTTCTCGCGCAGATACTCGATCTCGTGCGGCGCGAAGTCGACGACGAGCAACGAGCCGCCCGGGCGCAGCACGCGCGCCGCTTCCTTTACCGCGCGGCCGCCATCGTCGAGGAAGTGCAGCACCTGATGGATGATGACCGCATCGAAGCTGTCATCGGCGATCGGCAGATCGTAGATGTCGCCCTGCCGCACGCTGCAGTTGCGCAACCCTGCGCGCTCGAGCCGGTCGCGCGCTAGCAGCAGCATGTCGAGCGAGAGGTCGAGCCCAAGGCCGCGCTCGATCTGGGGCCCGAACATTTCCAGCATCCGTCCGGTGCCGGTGCCGAGATCGAGCAGCGAACGGAAGGGCCGCGCCCCGAGCGCGTCATGGATCGCGCGCTCCACCGCCGCGTCGGAAATGTGCAGCTTGCGAATGCGGTCCCATTCGGCGGCGTGCTTGCGAAAATAGGCTTGCGCGGCAGCGGCCCGCGCGGCCCGCACCGCGGCGAGGCGGTCACGGTCGCGCGCAATGGTGCGGTCGCTGGGATCGAGATGCGCCAGAAGCGTGCGCGCCAAGCTCGCCGCAGCGCCGCTTTCAGCGGCACGGAAGAAGGCCCAGGTGCCCTCGCGGTAGCGCTCGATCAACCCGGCTTCGGCGAGCAGTTTGAGATGTCGCGAGATGCGCGGCTGCGATTGGTGCAGAATGTCGGTGAGGTCGGAGACGGTCAGTTCGGCCTCAGCCAACAGCGCAAGGATGCGCAGCCGGGTGTCCTCACCCGCCGCCTTGAGGGCGTCGTTGAGGGCGTCGAACCGGAGCCTGTCGTTGGTTGGGGCCATGACCGCGTCCCACTATATAAAGATATCTTTATATGTTGGGAGAACACGGCGCAAGAGCGCGCGGGTGCTAGGTTTGGCTTCAGGAGACGCGATGAGCGAAGATTTTGGGGTTCGCGACGGCGAAGTGGCGGCCGCTCTGCCAGCAAAGAGCGATGCCGAAATCTACTTCATCGGCCGTATCCGCACGCCATGGACGGACCGCAAGGACTGCCCAAAAAACGCCCGCGAATCCGACGCGATTTGCACGATCGAATTGGACGAGCGCTGGGCGCCGGGCCTCAAGGACGTTGGCGGCTGCACGCATCTGGTCGTGCTGTACTGGATGGACCGGGCGCCACGGACCTTGGTGCTGCAGAAACCAAGCCATTACGGGGTCCAGCGCGGCACTTTTGCGCTGCGATCCCCGGCCCGGCCCAATCCGATCGCGATGAGCGTGGTGAAGCTTCTGAGAATGGACGGCGCCAAATTATCGGTAACGGGGCTCGACTGTCTCGACGGCACGCCGCTGCTCGACCTCAAGCCCTACTTCGCTTCGACCGACAGCGTGCCGGACGCCGTCGTCGGCTGGCACGCTGAGAGCCGGAAAGGCCCGAAAAAAGCGCCCTAACGCAGCCGGTTCGCCCCGGTTCCAGCCGCTCACGCGCATTTAAGGAACACGTGTTCCGGAACGTTGAACCCAGCGCCCCGTTCTCTCGACCAATAGGGCGAGGGATTTCGACGAGGTGCTGTGATGTCGAAGCGCATTCTTTCCAGCCGGACCGCTACTTTGATTGGCGCCGCCGCGCTTGCCGTTTGCTTCAACGCGCCCGCGAAGGCGCAAGCCGTGTTCGCTTTCCTGACCCCGCCGCCGCAGGCGACGGCAGTACAGCCGCAGGAGCAGGTGATGGTGGATGAGGAGGCCGAAGGCACCCTCGATCCGCGCCTCGCCCGGCAGGTCGTCGATTACCGCACCAGCGAAGCGCCGGGCACGATCGTGATCGATACGCCCAACACCTACCTCTATTACGTGCTCGGCAACGGCAAGGCCGTGCGTTACGGCATCGGCGTTGGCCGCGAGGGGTTCACCTGGTCGGGCGTCAAGACGGTGGCCCGCAAGGCCGAGTGGCCGGACTGGTATCCGCCGCAGGAAATGATCGATCGCCAGCCCTATCTGCCGCGCATGACCGCCGGCGGCCCGGGCAACCCGCTGGGCGCGCGCGCCATGTATCTCGGCGGCACGGTGTATCGCATCCACGGCACCAACAACCCCGCGACGATCGGCAAACAGGTCTCGTCCGGCTGCATCCGCATGACCAATGAGGACGTGCAGGACCTCTACGAGCGCGTGAAGGTCGGCACCAAGGTCGTTGTGCTGCCGATGGCTGGCCCCGCGACGGCGCAGCGCCGACTGGAGGCCAATTCCTACGCGCCGGCCGTGCCAAGCCGTGCCCAAGGTGTCTGGGCGACTATTCGCTGAACTTTTTCTTCATCTCCTCCAAACTTGCCCGGCATTACGCCGGGCAGTTTTTTTT
>JAFBAG010000169.1 GCA_019247925.1 Pseudolabrys sp. | reverse complement strand
GGCGAGGGCCGGAACGACACCGGGTTCTCGGCATTGATGCGGCACTCGATGGCGTGGCCGTGAAAGGTGATGTCGCTCTGCTTGTAGGCGAGCGTGGCGCCGGCGGCGACGCGGATCTGCTCGAAGATCAAGTCGATGTCGGTGATCGATTCCGTCACCGGGTGCTCGACCTGGATGCGGGTATTCATCTCGATGAAATAGAATTTGCCGTCCTCGAACAGGAACTCAATGGTGCCGACACCAAGATATTTGATCTCGCGCATCGCCTTGGCGACGGTCTCGCCGATCTCGTTGCGCATCGAGCCATTGAGCGCGGGTGAGGGGCCTTCTTCCCAGACTTTCTGGTGGCGGCGCTGCAGCGAACAGTCGCGCTCGCCGAGATGCACGGCATTGCCTTTGCCGTCGCCCAGCACCTGGATTTCGATGTGGCGAGGCTTCTGCAGGTATTTCTCGAGATAGACGGCGTCGTCGCCGAACGCGGCCTTGGCCTCGGCGCGCGCGGTCGCCAGCGCATTGGAGAGATCGGCGGCGGTTTGCGCGACCTTCATGCCGCGGCCGCCGCCGCCGGCGGAGGCCTTCACCAGAACCGGATAGCCGATCTCCTGGGCGATCTTGGCGGCCTGCTCATCGCTCTCGACACCGCCTTCCGAGCCCGGCACCACCGGAATGCCGAGCCGCTTCGCGGTGCGCTTGGCCTCGATCTTGTCGCCCATCATGCGGATGTGAGCGGGCGTAGGTCCGATGAAGCCGATCTCATGTTCGGCGAGGATCTCGGCGAACCGCGCGTTTTCGGCGAGGAAGCCATAGCCCGGATGCACGGCGTCAGCGCCGGTGATCTCACAGGCCGCGAGCAATGAGGGAATGTTGAGATAGCTGTCCTTCGCCGCCGGCGGGCCGATGCAAACGCTCTCGTCGGCAAAGCGCACATGCATGGCATCCGCATCGGCGGTCGAATGAACCGCGACGGTCGGAATGCCGAGCTCCTTGCAGGCGCGCAAAATGCGCAGCGCGATTTCGCCGCGGTTGGCGATCAGGATCTTGTCGAACATTCTTTACTCGATGATGACCAGCGGCTGGCCGAATTCGACCGGCTGGCCGTCTTCGAACAGCACCTGCGTCACCGTGCCGGCACGCGGCGCCGGAATCTGGTTCATGGTCTTCATCGCCTCGATGATGAGCAGCGTATCGCCGGCTTTCACCTTGGCGCCGATTTCGACATAGGGCTTGGCGCCCGGCGAACCGGCGGCGTAGGCGGTGCCGACCATGGGCGAGATCACAACGCCGGGATGTTTGGCGGGATCGACCGAGGCTGCGGCGGATTCGGTGATCGGCTTGGGCGCAACGGCTGCGGCTGGTGCGGCAATGACGGTAGCCGGCGCGGCGCGGCCGCCGCGTGCGACGCGGATGCGCTGCCCTTCCTGTTCGATTTCGATTTCGCTGAGGCCGGTCTCGTCAAGCAGCCGCGACAATTCGCGGATTAGCTCGGGATCGACCATCGATTTTTTGCCGGGCTTTTCTGCCATGTTCTAGCGCTTCTCTGCTGCCGCGATGACTTTGTCGACCGCCATGGCGTAGCCCTCAACTCCGTGCCCGACCACCGACCCGGTCGCCGCCATGGCGATATATGAATTATGCCGGAATGCCTCGCGCTTATGAATATCGGTGATGTGAATCTCATAAGTGGGGAGTTTCACGGCGAGAAGCGCGTCGAGGATAGCGATCGACGTGGTGGTGTAACCGGCCGGATTGATGACAATCCCGGCGGCTTTCTTGCGTTTCGCCTCCTGGATCCAGTCGACCAGATCGCCCTCATGGTTCGACTGCCGGAAGACGATGCCATGGCCGCGCTTTTTCGCGGCGGCGGCACAAATCTTCTTCACATCGGCGAGCGTCGCGGTGCCGTACTTTTCCGGTTCGCGCGTGCCGAGCAGATTGAGATTCGGCCCGTTGAGCACGTAGATGGTCTTTGCCGCCTTTGACTTAGCCATCTTGGACTTCGCCATGAAACGTACCGCCGGGCATCCAAAGGAGCGAATCTTATAGGTAACTCCTGTCGGGAGGGAAAGTCTCGAAGCCCGCTAGACGTTCGCGGTTTCCTGCGCCAGCCAGTCCACGACCGGCTTGAGCGCTGTTAACCCTTTGCCCTTCTTGCGCGCCTTCTCGAACGCCGCGATTTGCGCGTCGGCGCTGGTGCCGACCGAAATAATGCGATGCAGATGCGCAATCTCGCGCTCGCATTGCAGGGCCGCTGCATCCTCACGGACGAACGCGAAGGTCTCCTCAAGCCAATCCTTGGCGGTGATGGGCGCGCGCCGCATCGGCTCGACGAAGGTCGCCTCGATGCCATGACGCTGCGCGCGCCATTTGTTCTCGGCGGTGATCGCGCGGGCGACCCGATCGAAGCCGGCATTGACCTCTCGGTTGCGGTCCAGGCCGCGCACCAGGCAGCGGAACAGGGCAGCAATTGCGATCGCGTCATCGAGCCGCGTCACACTGTCAGCGACGCGCAGCTCGACGGTCGGATAATTCTTCGACGGCCGCACCGCCCACCAGATATAGCTCTCGTCGGGAATGATGTTGGCGGCCGCGAGTGCGGTGATGTATTCGCGGTATTCCTCGTTGGTGCGGAATAGCTCCGGCAGGCCCGTGCGCGGCAGCTCGTCGTAAGCGGCGAGGCGATAGGCATGCAACCCGGTCGCGTTGCCCTGCCAGAACGGCGAGGACGACGACAGCGCCAGCAGCAGCGGCAGGTAAGGTGTGAGCCGCATGATGAGATTGATGCGCGTCGATACATCGGGCACGCCAACATGGACATGCATGCCGCACAACATGTTGCGCATCGCGATCATCTGCAGGTCATCGAGAATCTTGTCGTAACGCGCCGCGGGCGTCAGTGTCTGTTCCGACAGGAAGGCGAGGGGAAAACTGCCGCAAGCGGCGATGCCGAGTTTGCGGCGCGCGGCGGCTGTTGCGAGCGTCGTGCGATATTCCGCGAGATAGGCGCGCGCCTGCGCCATGCTGGTGCAGACCGGCGTGACCACCTCGATCTGCGATTGCAGCATCTCGGTCATGACCCGGTCGCCTAACGCCTTTTTCGCGTCGGCGAGAAATTTCGCATCCAGCTTGCCGACCGCCTTTCGCGTGCGGCGGTCGAAGACGAAATATTCTTCCTCCATGCCGACTGAATATGCGGTCTGTTCGCTCATGCGCCGATCTCGGTTTGGGGGGAGGCCGCCCGAAAACGCATTCGGCGCGCCCGCGTTCCCGCAAGCGCGCCGTTTCTAGCAGAACCAAAGTTATCTGGCTGATCCTGCGGGACCGAATCAACAGGCCGCTTTGCCGCAGCGCGCGCTGTTGATTTTTTCCTGCAGCGTTTCGCGGCCCACCGCGCCGACGACGACGTCCGGACCGATCACATAGCTCGGCGTACCGTTGAGACCCAGCGCCTCCGCGAGCGTGAAGCTTTCATTGATGCTGGCTTTGACCTCCGCGCTGTCGAGGTCTTTTTCGATGCGGGCGACGTCGAGGCCGGCGTCCTTTGCTGCGGCGAGCGCGCGCGCCTTGTCGGCCTGGCCGCGGCCGCCGAGCAGGCGCTGATGGAAATCGAGATATTTGCGGCCCGTTTTGTCCTGCATGCGCACGGCGGTCGCAACTTGCGCGGCTTCCACCGAGCCCGGCCCAAGCACCGGAAACTCCTTCAGGACGACCCGTAGCTTCGGGTCGGACTTCAACAGCCCCACCATGTCGTCCATGGCGCGTTTGCAGTAGCCGCAATTGTAGTCGAAGAACTCGACCATCGTGACGTCGCCATTAGGGTTGCCGAGCACGACCTGACGATTGGAATTGAAGATCGTTTCGCGATGCTGCTGCACGGCGGCGCGATGCTTGGCGGTCTCCAGTGTGGCGCGCTTTTTCTCGAGCTCCGCCATCACCTCGTCCATGACTTCGGGATTGTTCACGAGGTAATCGCGCACGATCTTTTCGATCTCGCTGCGCTGCGCGGGCGTGATCTGTTGCGCAGGCGCGACAGCGGGCCAGCTGAGAGTGGCAGCGAGGACGGCGGCGATCAGGCGCAGGCGGGTCATGGCGGAATCCTTATGAAGAGGGCGCACCATAGCGCCAATCAAGCATCAACGGGTTGACGAATTGCATCAGTTCGATTTGGCGCCGGCGGGCGCCTTTACGGTGGCGAGATCGTCGGCGCGTACCCAGGCCGGGGAACCGATCGGCAGGCGAGTTTTGGCGCGGGCCGCAAGTTGCCGTGCCGTGCGCAAATCGCCGCGCACGAAGGCGGCCTGAGCCGAGGCGAGATCGGCCTGCGCGACATCGCCTTTCTTGCCGTAGGCCATCGCGAGCTGGGTGTAGGCGTCGGGCGCTTCCGGCTCGACGGCGATTGCGCTCTGCAGCATGCCGACCGCTTCTTCCGAATTCTGGTTGCTGGCAAGCAAAGCCTGCGCCAGCAGGATCTTGATCAGCGCCGGCTGCGGCGCGCTTTGGACCGCGCGGCGCAACGGCGCCACCGCCTCGGCCGGCCGGCCGCCCTCGATCAGCGCCTGACCCTTGAGCTCATAAAAATATGGGTTGTTGGGCTGCGCCGCGATCAGGCCGTCGATCTGCGCGACAGCATTTCGCAGGTCGGTATGCCGATAGGCCGCGATCGCGCGGGCGTAGCGCGCGGGCAGGCCCTGGTCATTCGCGGGATAGCGGCGGGCCACGGTTTCGCCGCGGTCGAGGAAGCCGGCGAGCTTGGCGCGCATCAGATCGTGGCGCATTTGCAGCTCGGGGGAATCCTTTTTGTCCCAATACGGACTTTGCTTGGCGAGGACTTCGAGCGCAGCGACGCGGTCGGTAGGCAGCGGATGGCTCTGCACATAAGGATCGATGTAGCGCGACTGGAACAACATCTCGTCGCCGAGCCGCTTGAAGGTGTCATACATACCGCGCGTCGACTGGCCGGTGGCGTTGAGGAGCTTCACCCCCGCGTGGTCGGCCGCGTCTTCCTGTGCGCGCACATAAGAGAGCAAAGTGCGCTTGATCGTTTCCTGCGGCGCGAGGATCGCGGCGGCCGGATTGCCGCCGATCTGGCTCGAGCGCGACGCCGCCACCATGGCGCCGATGCCGGCGAGCATCGCGATGATCGAGGCGGTCTGGGCGGTGGCGAGCTGCTCGCGCAGGCGCGCCAGGTGACCGCCCGCGAGATGGCCGATTTCATGCGCGAGCACGCCGATGACTTCGTTCGGGGTTTTGGCTTCGAACAGCGCGCCCGAATTGACGAAAATATGCCGGCCATCCATCACGAAGGCGTTGAAGCCGCGCTCGTTGAGAATGACGACTTTGACGTTCTGTTTGGCCAGCCCCGCCGCGCGCAGCAGCGGCTGGGTGTAATCGCGCAGCAATTGTTCGATCTCGGCGTCGCGGATCACCGGCAGGCCGGGCGGCGTCGAAGGCGCGCTCTGCGCGTGCAGGGGAGGCGAGGCTGGCGCGCTGCTCAAGACGAGCGCCGCTGCGGTCGCGAGCGCGACGACGCGCGCGGCTGGCGTCAGGCATCCTGCTTTGTTAGGTGTGCCGGGAAGGGCCATTCGTGGCGAGAACCTATTGGCGCGCCCCAAGTGGGTCAACGCGGGTCAACGCGCCACAAAGAGCCGCCGGAATGCGGCTTTAGCGGGGCGGTGCGGATGCTCGAGAATGCCAGACGTCTGCTGACGGCTTCAGCACGCAGCGATGTGCCGCCCTTTATCGTCATGGACGTGATGGCGGCGGCCGCGCGTATCGAAGCGAAAGGAGGCCGCGTCATTCATATGGAAGTCGGCCAGCCGGCGGCGAGCGCGCCACGCGCCGCGATCACCGCGGCAAAGGCTGCGCTCGATTCCGGCCGGATCGGTTACACAGAGGCGCTCGGCATCGCGCCGCTGCGCGCACGCATTGCGCGGCATTACAAGGACGTCTACGGAATCGACGTCGATCCCGAGCGCGTCATCGTTACCACCGGCTCGTCCGGCGGCTTCATCCTCGCGTTTCTCGCGCTATTCGAGCCGGGCGAGCGCGTCGCCCTCGCCAATCCCGGCTATCCGCCATATCGCCATATCCTCACCGCGCTCGGTTGCGAGCCTGTGTTGATTGAAACCGGCGCCGACAATCGCTGGGCCCTGACGCCGGATGCGGTGCTTGCGGCGCACCGGCAAAAGAAACTCGCCGGGCTTCTGGTCGCCAGTCCAGCCAACCCGACCGGCACGATGATGGAGAAGGCGGCGCTCGCGACGCTGATCGCCGCATGCGAAGCGGAAGGCATACGCGTCATCTCGGACGAGATTTATCACGGGCTGGATTACGCCTTTCCGGCCGTGACCGCTGCGGCGCTGTCGGAGCGCACGCTCATCATCAATTCGTTCTCCAAATATTTCTGCATGACGGGCTGGCGGGTTGGCTGGATCGTTGCGCCGCCCGCTCTGGTGCGCCCCATCGAGCGCCTGCAGGGCAACCTCGCGATCTCGGTGCCGACGCTCGCGCAGATCGCGGCCGCCGCGGCCTTCGACGGCCGGGACGAAATGGAAGCCGTCAAGCACGGCTACGAAGAGAACCGGAAAATCCTGAGCGCGGGATTGCCGAAGGCGGGGCTCGACAAATTCCTTCCCGTCGACGGGGCCTTTTATCTCTACGCCGACATTTCACGCTTTTCGAATGACAGCCTCGACTTCGCCAAGCGAATGCTGGAAGAGGCCGGTATTGCGGCAACGCCGGGTATCGACTTCGATCCCCGTCACGGCAAGGAATTTTTGCGTTTCTGTTATGCCGGCTCCGCCGCCGAAATGCAGGAAGCGGTCGAGAAGATCGGCGGCTGGCTGAGGAAGATTTAAGCCGCCGGCGCAGCGAGCGAAGCGCGCTTGACCACGCGCACGGCTTTGACCTCGCCCGGCGCGCCGTGATCGAATTGTAAAACTTCGTCTTGGCCGATCGCGCCGACCGTTACATCGCGGTCAGGCAACACGACGGTGCAAATTTCGCCAACCATGACGTCGATGATCTGGATGTGCGGGCGCCGTAACAGGCCCTTCAATGCCCAGTCCTTGAAATTGCGGTAGTAGGGTTCGCGCCGCCAGGCCGCCGGGTTGCCGGGGTCGACATGCGCGGTAAGGCGGTTGCCGTTCTCGCGGGCGAACAGCGCGAACTTGGCGATCTCTGGCTTCCATTCGTCGCCGAGGCCTTTTGCGATCATCCACTCGCAGTAAGCGCCGCGACACACGAAAGGCCGCGTCAGGTGGATGCCGCAGCCTTTGCCCGGCTTGGCGTGCGAACACCAAACGCCGGCTGGTTTCTGGAATTCGGCGATGGAGACGACCTTGCAGCACAGCGAGCATGTGCCGCAGGAGCGCGCGGGCACGACCTTGCCGTCGATTGCGGCAAGCTTCTCCTGCTGCTCTGGGGTGATTTCGAAGACGGCGGCGCTCATCGGCTGAGAGAGTCGCCGATTCGCCGCCGACAATTCGTTAACGCGCTTTAGCGCCGCCCGTTGTCACCGGAAGCGCGCTCGCGCGCGTCTATTTGTCACCGAAAGCGCGCTCGCGCGCGTCTATTTGTCACCAAGCAGCTTGCGGCCCCACCAGCCGCGCTTTGGCGCGGAGGGCGCATCCGCCCCGCTGTTGACGACCGGTTCGGCTGTGCTCGGCGCGGCTGCGGGAGTCGGGGACGAGGTGCTGCCGCCCCAGGATGATGTCGGGGCCGGCTCGCGGGTGGTCGAACGCCTCCGCGGTGCTTCTGCGGCTGCGACAGGCTCGGGGGCCGGCTGTTCGGCGGGTACCGGCGGTGCAGAGTGACTGACGGGTTCGCGCTGTTGCGGCGCGGGCTCGAAGCTGTCGCCACCGAAATTCGCCGGCTCTTCCTGATGATCGCGCTGCCCCTGCTGATCGTGGGGGCGATAGCCGTTGCCGCCACCATTGCCATTGCGGCCGCGGTTGCGGCGGCCGCCGCGCCGACCGCGCCGCCTTCGCCGCGCGCCTTCGCCTTCATGGGACGAATGACCTTCGCCTTGCTGTCCTTGGTGCTCGTGGTGCGGCTCGCCGCCTTCATGCTCGGCTTGCTCGTGCGGCTGAGCGAATGCCCCTTCGCCGCCTTCCTGAGCGTGGGACGGCATTCCATTGCCGTCGTCGTGCATCGGCTCGCGATGCTCGCGATCGCGGCCTCTGCCGCGCCCGCGTCCGCCGCGCCGCCGCCGCCGCCGGCCGCGCCCATCGCGTTCGCCTTCATGACCGCCGTGACCGCCATGACCGCCTTGGCCGGTCTGTTCGCCAAACTCGGCGCTGTCGGCGTGTTCGTGGTCTTCGGTCGAGACCGGAATCGTCCCGCCGAATTCGGGGGCCGCGGCGTCCTCGCTGCTCTCCTCGAGCGGCGGCAGGTCGCTATCGTCCTCTTCGATTGGCGGCAGCGGCAGGTTGGTTTCCGTGGCAATAGCGCGGGCGGCTTCCGGCGTATGCACCTGTTCGGCGCGCTCGACGACGTAAGACTGCGTGCCGATCACGCTCGGATCGGAATTAATCATGATGGTGAGGCGGAAGCGCTCCTCAAGCGCGCGCAGATGGCTGCGCTTGTGATTGAGAATGTAAAGCGCGACCTCGGGGCGGGTGCGCACGATCAGGTTGTGCGTCGGGCCCTTGATCAAGGTCTCTTCGATGGCGCGCAGCAGCGCGAGCGTGACCGACGATACGGAACGCACGTGACCGGAGCCGCCGCAGACCGGGCATTTCTCGGTTGAGCTTTCCAGGACCGACGAGCGGATGCGCTGTCGCGACATTTCCAACAGGCCGAAATGCGAGATGCGGCCGACCTGGATGCGCGCGCGGTCGTGCTTGAGCGCTTCCTTCAGGCGCCGCTCGACCGAGCGGTTGTTGCGGCCTTCATCCATATCGATGAAGTCGATGACGATGAGGCCGGCGAGGTCGCGCAGCCGAAGCTGGCGGGCAATTTCTTCCGCCGCCTCGATATTGGTCTTCGTCGCGGTATCCTCGATGTGGTGCTCGCGCGTGGCGCGGCCCGAATTCACGTCGATCGCGACCAGGGCTTCCGCCTGGTTGATGACGATGTAGCCGCCCGAGCGTAATTGCACCGTCGGGGAGAACATGGCGTCGAGCTGGCTCTCGATCCCGTAGCGCGTGAAGACCGGCTGGCTGTCGCGGTAATACTTGATGTTGCGGGCATGCGCCGGCATCAGCATGCGCATGAAATCCTTGGCTTCACGGTAGCCGCTTTCGCCAGCGACCACGACCTCGTCGATGTCCTTGGTATAGAGATCGCGGATGGCGCGCTTCGTCAGCGAGCCTTCTTCATAGACGAGCTTGGGCGCGGTCGATTTGAGCGTCAGATCGCGCACGGTTTCCCAGACGCGCAGCAGATATTCGAAGTCGCGCTTGACCTCCTGCTTGGTGCGGGAAGCGCCCGCGGTGCGCAGGATCACGCCCATGCCTTCCGGCACTTCGAGCTCCTGCGCGATTTCCTTCAGGCGCGCGCGATCTTCGCCGCTAGTGATCTTGCGCGAAATGCCGCCGCCGCGCGCGGTATTGGGCATCAGCACCGAGAAGCGGCCGGCGAGCGACAGATAGGTCGTGAGCGCTGCGCCCTTGGTGCCGCGCTCTTCCTTGACGACCTGCACCAGCATGACCTGACGGCGCTTGATGACTTCCTGAATCTTGTACTGGCGGACGCGAATGCGCGGTGCGCGCTCCTGGGCTTCCTCAATGGCATCGGCACCGCCGACGGATTCGACGTGCTCTTCTTCCTCGCCATGCTCGGCGTGGTCGTCCCCATTGCCGTTGGCGTGTTCGGGATGACCGTTCTCGCCCTCTGCCTGTTCGCCAGCCGGCGCGCTTTCGGCGGTTTGTTCTATCGGCTGTGCATCAGAAGAGTGCGCCTGCGCCTCGACCGGCTGCTCTGCGGCTTCGTCCTGCTTGAGTTCACTCGGCGCGGCTTCCGCCGCCGCCATGGCGTCCGGCGTTTGCTCGCCGGCGTGGTCATGCGGCTGCTCGCTTTGCGCAAATTCGGAAGGCGAGACTTCGGCCGCGTGTTCACTGCCGGGTTGGTCGGGAGCGGCCTCGCTGACGGTCTCGTCACGGCGATGCGCGCCGCGGCCGCGATGGCGTCCGCCGCGTCCACGTCCACGGCGGCGCTCGTGCTCTTCCTCGGCGTCGCGCTCGGCTTGCTCTTGCGCGGCCAGCAGCGCCTGCCGGTCCGCGACCGGGATCTGATAGTAGTCGGGATGAATTTCCGAGAACGCCAGGAAGCCGTGGCGATTGCCGCCGTAATCGACGAACGCCGCCTGAAGCGACGGTTCGACGCGCGTGACTTTGGCGAGGTAGATGTTACCGCGAAGCTGCTTGCGGTTCGCTGACTCGAAGTCGAATTCCTCGACGCGGTTGCCGCGCAAGACGACGACCCGGGTCTCTTCCGGGTGGGTCGCGTCGATCAGCATCTTGTTGGCCATGGGGCAATCTCACTGCGGCAGGCCCATCCGTGTCGCGACGCGCCATTGAAGGCGCGAGACGCGAGGTGAGGGCGGCCGAATTGGTGTTGAAGGGGAAGGCTGCGCGTTCGCGCGCGTCGGAAAGTACTGCCGCCGAAAAATCAGGGCAGTGGGCCATTCCGGATTTTGCGTGCTGCGTCAAAAGCAGCATGAATGTGCAACCTGGTGCGCTACGGCTTCGCCAAATCATGCCGGCAAAGACCGTATGTTTCTCTCGCTCACCGTCCTGGCGCAGGCCTCAAATGGGACGCCGCGCCGCGCTCCAGTCGTCCTTCACAAAGGGTCATCCGGCTCATACCGCGGTTCGCCTGCTTTCCTTGGAAGGGCGATGCCGATGCGGCTATGCCGGTGGCCCGAACGCGGTTTACAACCGAAACTGGACCGTCAGCCCGCTCTACATACGGCTCGAATCCCGCTCTGGCAAGAAAAGAAGGCCGGGGAAGGCAAAAACAGCGGTTCCAGCGGGAGAATTGTGCTTGGCGCAGTTCGTTATGCCCGCTTGCGTCGTAGCCGCGGCTGCGCGAGCGCTCGGGTCGACGGCATCGGTATGTTCCGCAGCGCTTCGTCCTTCGCCAGATTGTCGATAACTGCGATAAGGACGTCACGCGTTGCCTTTACGCTAGCGGGGCTGATGCCGCGCAACGCTATGTTATTGACCGCTTCGGCGAGCGGCACGAGCCGGTGCTCGAGGTAACGGCCCTTCGGGGTGAGATGCACGAAAATGTTTTTACGGTTGTGCGGCGCCTGTCGTCGTACCACGTAACCTAGCCGCTCCATCGCCTTGATCGCGGAAAATGTCGTGGGCTCCATCACGCCTGCCTGCTCGCTGAGCTCGCTTTGTGTGAGCCCATCGCGTTCCCACAATATGCGCAAGAAGGCCCAATGGC
Source organism: Pseudolabrys sp. (assembly GCA_019247925.1). Classification (GTDB taxonomy): domain Bacteria; phylum Pseudomonadota; class Alphaproteobacteria; order Rhizobiales; family Xanthobacteraceae; genus Pseudolabrys. The sequence goes on along the minus strand of JAFBAG010000169.1, from coordinate 19,615 downwards.
CGAAGGACACCTTATGCTCGGCCAGCCGTATTTGGAGTCCTCGTACCAGCGCGCGTGTCGCGTCTTTGACAAGGTGGGCGAAGCGATCGTTTGGCACCGCTTCGCGCCAATGACGGAGAATCGATTGCGTATCGTTCGCACGCCGCGCCATTAGTTTTGATCCTTCAAATTGATCTCGCGGCCCTCTTGGCTGGAGCGCGACATTGCAAGGCAGACATCAAGCGTATCCTTCGCCCATTGACCATCGTGCTTCGGGGTAACACCGTTGACGACCGCGTCGTAAAGCTCGTCAATGACTTCAATGCGAGGGATTGTGGGCGCAGGCAAAGGTGTGAACGCGCTCGCGCCTTGTCGATAAACCATCACGCCGCTCGGCAGCGGACGGACATCCGCGCGCTCGCAACTCACGATCACCGTCCCGAACGTGTGGTGCCCGGCCGGATCGGTCTTGGCGGGCCGATAATTCTCTCCGCCGTAGTTCAGCGATTGCTTGAATGTCGCTTCGTCCGCGGCGTCGCTGAATTTGAGACGTTCTTTTGAGCGCGGAATTATCTTTTGCCCCATCTCGCCGATCCAACCTTGCCATTCATCACTAGCGAAGTTGCCGTAGCCGGAATAAGTGAGGGTCGCAGTAGCGCCGTGTTCGAAGGTCAGAAACGCCGCGTACGCCCCATCCATCGATCGCGCACGATCCCAATCTCCGGCCACCGCCCGCACGCTGGTAACGCGGGCGGCTGCGAGAAGACGGACAATATCGACTTGATGCGCCGCCTGGCTGAAGATCGCGCCGCCACCTTTGGCCGTGTCCATTTCCTCCGGCCGCCGTGGGCGATAGACAAAATCCGTGAAGTTAAGGGCCGTGATCATCCGAACGGATCCAAATTCGCCGCTGTCGATCATGGCTCGCGCGCGAGCGTAGGGCGCATCGAAAGAGTGGCTGTGTCCGACGACGAGCTGAATGTTTGCCTTGCGTACGGCCTCCATAATGGTGTCGCACTCCGAAAGCGCGATTGCCATCGGCTTCTCGATCAACAGATGCTTGCCCGCGCGCGCAGCGGCCGATGCATGCTGAGCGTGAAATTGATGCGGCGTCGCCACATACACGACTTCAACCTCCGGGTCCGCGCATAGCGCCTCGACGGTGTCGAAAGTCTTCGCTTGGAACTCCCGCGCGAAAAGTTGCCGTGCCGTAGCACGCGTATCGGCGGCGCCCACCAGCGCCACTCGGGCGTCACGCGCAAACGTCGGCAGCATGAAGGTAAAGCCGCGCCCCAGTCCGGCGACGCCAATTCTCAGCTTCCGTTTCATGAGCGTTCGCCGCCTCGACAAGCCTACGCCGGCCAGCCATAATCTTAGATATCTAAGATAATAGGAAGCGGCTTTTTGCGACAGCCGGCCCGACAGGGAGGAGCACGACATGACGCCGGAAGAAAACGAACTGCTCTGCCGGGTGGAGGGTGATGCGCCGATGGGGCACATCATGCGCCGCCACTGGATCGCGGCTTGTCTGTCCGAGGAGGTAAAGGCGGATGGCGCGCCCGTGAAGACGCGGCTGCTCGGTGAGGACTTGGTCGTTTTCCGCGACAGCAAAGGGCGCGTTGGCGTGCTCGGCGAATTCTGCGCCCATCGCCGGGCGTCGCTTCTCTACGGCCGCAACGAGGAGTGCGGCTTGCGTTGCCTTTATCATGGCTGGAAATTTGATGTGGAAGGCAACGTGCTGGAAATGGCGTCGGAGCCGGAAGGCAGCAATTTCCCTGGGCGTGTAAAGCAAAAGGCGTATCCCGCGCGCGAAGCGGGCGGCTTCGTATGGTGCTTCATGGGCCCTGCCGAAGAGATCATTGAATTTCAGCCGCCCGCTTTCTCGCCGACACCGCAATGTCGCGTGAGTGCAACAAAGGTGCGCGTGCGTTGCAACTGGGCACAAGTGTTGGAGGGGCAGATCGACTCTGCCCATTCATCAAGTCTGCATTCTTCGGACATGGTGCCGGCGCAGGTCGATGGCGCAAAAGCGACGGAGGAAAATTGGCTTCGACCTTCGACCGACAAGGCCCCCCGCTTCCAAGTCGAGCGCACCAGTTACGGCTTCCGCTACGCGGCCATCCGCCGGCCGATTCAGAACGCCGAGACGCACGACTACATTCGCACAACCGTTTATATCGCGCCGTTCACGGCGCTCATCCCGCCGAACAACGTGCACAACGTAGCCACCCTATTGGTGCCGGAGGATGACGTGACCACGATGTTCTACTTCATTGCGTGGAACGGCCCGGATAAGCCTGGCATAGACGCGCAGACATGGCGAAAGTTCAACGTGCTGGAATGGGGCAAGGACGTCGATCGCCACTTCAATAACGTGCGCACTGCCGACAATTTCTATCAGCAAGACCGTGCGGCGATGGCGGCCGGAAATTTCACGGGCATCAAGGGCATTCCCAACCAGGACATTGCGATGTGGGAAGGCATGGGCCCCATCAGCGATCGCAGCAAGGAGCGCGTCGGCGTCAGCGATATCGCAGTGAATGCGTTCCGCCGGCTTATGGTGGAGGCGGCGCGCGATGTCCGTGACGGCAAGCCAGCGATTGGGACCGCCGAGCCGCGCGTGCGGCACGCGACTATCAGCTCTTTTGAAGGCGTGGTGCCCAAAGCCACCGACTGGCGTTCACTGGGAGGTGGAAGCGAGTCGCCCCGCGCTGCGTGAGGCCGGGGAGCACACAGCAAGAAAATTAGGGGAGGATGCGATGCGTACCAGAATTTTAAACGGATTGCTTGCGCTAGGATTGAGCGCCACCGCGGCTTCTGCGGACGACACCTTGAAACTCGCAGTAGGCCAACGCGGCAACTGGGATACTTCGGTTTCGGAAGTCGGTCAGCGCGTTGGAATCTTCAAGAAGCACGGTCTTGTGCTGGATATCGTCTACACGCAAGGCTCCGGCGAAACCCAACAGGCGGTGATTTCCGGTAGCGTCAATCTCGGCATCGCCGGGGGTATCATGGGCGCGCTGAGTGCTTACTCCAAAGGCGCGCCTCTTCGTATCATCAGCGCGGAAACGACCGGAGCGAAAGATCTTTATTGGTATGTGCGAGCGGATTCGCCGATCAAGTCGCTGAAGGATACGGACGGCAAAATTCTCGCGTATTCGACGAATGGGTCCTCGACGCACGGCATCGTCAGCGCTTTCATGAAGCAGTACGACCTAAAAGCAAATGCGACAGCGGTCGGCGGGCCCGCTGTCAATTTGACCGGCGTAATGTCAGGTCAGATCGACGTGGGCTGGGCTGCGCCGCCGTTTGGCCTCGATCAACTGGACAAAAACGAAATCCGTATCATCGCGAGCGGAAACGACGCCGACGTATTCAAGGGACAAACGGTGCGCGTCAACCTGGTGAACGCCGATTACTACAAATCGAATAAGGAAGTCGTCGTTCGCTATATGAATGCTTATCGCGAAACAATCGACTGCATGTACAAGGACGAGAGGTGCCTCAAGGCTTATGCCGCATGGCTGAATATTCCGCTCACGAAGGCCAAGCGCACACGCGACGATTTTTTCCCGCCTGAAGCGGTCGATCCAGACCGGGTGATAGGACTGGACACGATTGTGAAGGACGCGGTCGATTTGAAATTTACACCCCAGCCGCTGACGAAGGATCAACTCGCGGATTTGATTCAGATTCCGCCGCGCTGAGGGCGAGAGCAACACCAAAAACCTCCCGGATTCCGCGGACACGAAAAGGCTCGCGCGCCTCCATACCGCTTACCGGCCCACCGCAATTCGAGTAAGAAGGGGCGAACCGGCGGGATTCATGGTTGGGCGAACCGAATTTCTTGTTCTCGCAGTATTGCTTGCTGCGTCGAGTGCTGTATTGGCCGCGGATTTTCCCGTGGCAAGCGATGTGCGGCTCGGCGGCGATGCGACCCAGACCCGCTTCGTGCTCGACATCTCCAAGAAGCTCGACACCGCCGCGTTCACTCTGGCCGATCCCTATCGTGTCGTCATCGACATGCCCCAGGTCGATTTCCGCCTGCCGGCGAAAGCGGGCGATAACGGTCGCGGTCTGATCAAAGCATTCCGCTACGGCCTCGTCATGCAGGGTGGCTCGCGCATCGTCATTGACACCAAAGGTCCGGTGAAGATCGAGAAGGTATTTTCGCTCGACCCTGCTGAAGGCCAGCCCGCGCGTCTTGTGGTGGACCTTGCAGCGACCGACCGTGAGAGCTTCCTGCGCGCCATCGCGCTCGAACCGCGCAAGCCCGCCGCAGCGCCGCCGCAGCAGGCCGTCCCGCGCACCACGCCCGGCGATACCCGCCCCGTGGTGGTGATCGATCCCGGTCACGGCGGTATCGACCTCGGCACCAAGGCATCAAGCGGCGAGACCGAAAAAACCATCGTATTTGAATTTGCCACGCTGCTGCGCGACAAGATCGAAAGAAGCGGAAAGTACCGCGTCGCGATGACGCGCAATGACGACAGTTTTGTGCCGCTCGCCGAACGCACCCGCTTTGCGCGCGCGATGAAAGCGGCGCTGATGATTTCGGTGCACGCGGACTACCTGCCGCGCAACGAAGGCGAGGCGCATGGCGCGACGGTCTATACATTGTCCGATCATGCCTCCGACAGCGAGGCGGCGCGCCTCGCCGAAGCCGAGAACAAAGCCGACGTGATCGCGGGCGTCGACCTCACCAAAGAGCCGGCCGATGTCGCCGACATCCTGTTCGACCTGGCGCAGCGCGAGACGCGCGCTTTTTCCGTGCAATTTGCCAAAATGCTGGTCGGCGAGCTCAAGAGCGCGGCGCGGCTGCACAAGCAGCCGCTGAAGTCGGCGGGCTTCATGGTGCTGCGGGCGCCGGACGTGCCCTCCGTCCTGGTCGAACTGGGCTTCGTATCCACCAAGGACGATCTCAAGCAGATGCTGTCGCCGGCCTGGCGGGAGAAGACCGCGGATTCGCTCCTGCGCGCGGTCGATGCCTATTTTATGCCGCGAATGGTCGGGGCCGGAGGGCCCAAAGGGGCAAATTGAGCCTGTTGGATGCAGCCGCTTCAGCCCCAGTTTCACCATAAAACGGCGGGACCAATGTCACGGCCTCGTTATTGGGGCGGGCTGGTTAGCGATGGCTTCGCGTTGAGAAACCCGTCATTTTTGCCGCCTAGAATCCACTATATGGATTGCGGGCGGCGGACGGCCGGCGGCTGGAACGGACTTTAGATGAAATTCATCCTGCGATCCTTGGGACTGCTGTTCGCGGCAGGCACGATTTTGTTCGTGGTCGGCGTCGCCGCGGCCGCGGGCCTGCTCTGGCATTTTTCGAAGGACCTGCCCGACTATTCGCAGCTCCAGGATTACGAGCCGCCGGTGACGACCCGCGTTCACGCCGCCGACGGCGCGCTGGTCGCCGAATATGCGCGCGAGCGCCGGCTTTATATTCCGATCCAGGCGGTGCCGAAGCTCGTCATCAACGCCTTCCTCGCCGCCGAGGACAAGAACTTCTACGACCATGGCGGGCTCGATTTCGGCGGCATTATCCGCGCCGGATTGAACTACGCGCAGAACTTCGGCTCGAACCGCCGCCCCCAAGGCGCCTCGACCGTGACGCAGCAGGTCGCGAAAAACTTTTTGCTGTCGAACGAAGTGTCGCTGAATCGGAAAGTGAAGGAGGCGCTGCTCGCGCTGAAGATCGAGCGGACTTATTCAAAGGATAAGATCCTCGAGCTTTATCTCAACGAAATCTATCTGGGCCTCGGCGCTTACGGCATCGCATCGGCCTCGCTCGCTTACTTCGACAAGTCGGTTCACGAGCTCGCTCCGGCCGAAGCCGCTTATCTTGCCGCGTTGCCCAAGGCGCCCAACAATTATCATCCGTTCCGCCAGCGGGAGCGCGCGATCGAGCGGCGCAACTGGGTGATCGATCAGATGGTGAGCACCGGCGTGCTCAAGGCCGCCGATGCGGACCGCGCCAAGCGCTCGCCGCTCGCAGTGACGACGCGGCCGACCGGTACGCATCTGGTCGCTGCCGAATATTTCGCCGAGGAAGTGCGCCGCGAGATTTTCGAGCGCTATGGCGAGAAGAAGCTTTACGAGGGCGGACTGTCGGTGCGCACCACGCTCGATCCGAAGCTACAGGCCGCCGCGCGCAAGGCGCTGGTCGAAGGCCTCGTGCGCTATGATGAGAATGGCGGCTGGCGCGGGGCGGTGACCCAGATCGATATTTCCGGCGATTGGGGCGTAAAGCTCGCCGAAGTGAAGGCCCTCAACGATGTGCAGCCCTGGCGGCTCGCGGTCGTGCTCGAGACCGGCGATCAGGCAGCGCGTATTGGGTTACAGCCGGGCCGTGAGCCGGGCGGCGCTATCAGCAACGAGCGCGCCGTCGGCATTGTGCCGATCGAGAACGTGAAGTGGGCGAAGATCGAGCGCCGGGTGCCGAGCAAAGTGAGCCAGGTGCTCAATCCCGGCGACGTCGTCTATGTCGAGCCGGGCAAAGTTCAGGGGCAATTCCGCCTGCATCAGATTCCGGAAGTCTCGGGCGCCATCGTCGCGATGGATCCATGGACCGGGCGAGTTCTCGCTATGGTCGGCGGCTTCTCCTACGATCAGAGCCAGTTCAACCGCGCGACACAGGCGCTGCGGCAACCCGGCTCGTCCTTCAAGCCGTTCGTTTATGCGGCCGCGCTTGATAATGGCTATACGCCTTCGACCCTTGTGGTCGATGGCCCGGTTGAGATCGATCAAGGACCGGGCGTCGGCATCTGGCGGCCGGAAAATTACGACGCCGGCAAATATCTCGGGCCGTCAACGTTGCGCACCGGCATTGAGCTTTCAAAGAATACGATGACGGTCCGTCTCGCGCAGGACGTCGGCATGCCGCTGATTGCCGAATACGCCAAGCGCTTCGGCGTCTATGACGAATTGCCGCCTTACCTTTCGTTCTCGCTCGGCGCTGGCGAGACGACGCTCCTGCGCATGGTCGCGGCCTATTCGATGTTCGACAATGGCGGCCGCCGCGTGAAACCGACGTTGGTCGATCGCATCCAGGATCGTTACGGGCACACGGTTTATCGTCACGATGAACGTGAATGCCGCGGCTGCGAGGCGCCGAAATGGGCGAACCAGACGGAGCCCACTTTGGTTGACCGCCGCGAGCAGGTCATCGACCCGATGACGGCCTATCAAATTACTTCGATGATGGAAGGTGTCGTTCAGCGCGGTACCGCGACGGTGGTCAAGGAAGTCGGCAAGCCCGTTGCAGGCAAGACCGGCACGACGAACGAAGAGAAGGACGCGTGGTTCGTCGGCTTCACGCCCGACATCGCCGTCGGCGTCTATATCGGATACGACAAGCCTCGCCACCTGTCGTTCCCCGGCGGCGGCACCGGCGGTCATCTCGCCGCGCCGGTGGTCAAGGAATTCCTGAAAGTTGCGCTTGAGGGCAAGCCGGCATCGCCGTTCCGCGTGCCGCCCGGGATCAAGCTCATCCGCGTTGATGCGCGGGCCGGCGTGCGCGCAGGGCCTGGCACCGAGCGCGCCATTCTTGAGGCGTTCAAGCCCGGCACGGCGCCGCCCGATGGCGGCTACGCGGCCGTGGGTTACGGCGGGGGCGGGGATCCGGACGGCCGCGTGCCCTTCGGCGTCAGTCCGGAGACCGACCGCGCGGTGCGCAGCGGGACCGGCGGCCTTTACTGATTTCCCTCTTTCGGCCCGCAGCGGGTAAGCCAGGGCGTCGGCGCGCCATTCGACGCCACCACGCCCTCGTCAACGACCAATCGTCCGCTGGCCACGTCACGATTGCGCATCGTGCGGATCTGGTCGCCCTGTTTGGCGATGGTGAGCTCCTGGGTCGCGCCGGCAAATCTGACGCGTAACAATAACGCGCCTTGCGCATCGCGCCGCGCGGCGAGGATGCGATACTCGTTGGGCTGATAGGCCTCGCCCTGCTGCTCGGTGAAGCTGCTCCCGGAACGCCTCAGACGGATAATGCGGTGCGGATTATCGAGCGCGGGCGGCGCGTCGCAGCGCAAGGCCCATTCGCCGGTGAACCCAAACGTTTCGAGCGCGTCGCGGGGTGCGGCGCCGAGCGGAGCCGCAAAAAGAAAGATCAGCGCGAGGACAGTTACACAATGACGAAGGGACATGACGACTTTCCGCCGGTTCCGATCCGGTCTTATCCAGCCCTTATTCTAGAACGGCCCGTGAAAGAGACAACCAACGCCGGAGCGGGCCTGCGGTTGCGCTCGGAACGAGGGAACGTTACATCGAACGCGAAAAGGAATCGTAATGCGCGCGGAAATCCAGACGTTGGTCGGCGAAATCAAGCAATCGCTTGGATTGCTGAGGAGGCATCTTTGACGTTGATGCCGCCACGCAGCGCCTCGCCGAGCTGAACAAAGAGGCCGAAAGCCCGGATTTCTGGAGTGACAGCCAGCGCGCACAAAAGGCGATGCGCGAGCGCGACGCTTTGGACGATCAATTGTCCGCGCTCAAGCGCATCGAGCAGGAACTCGATGATCAGCTCACTCTCATCGAGCTAGGCGAGGGCGAAAAGGACGATAAGACCATCTCCGACGCCGAGGCGGCTCTGAAGCGCCTCAAGACGGAAATCGCGCGACGCGAACTCGAAGCCTTGCTGTCCGGTGAGGCCGATCCCAACGACAGCTACCTTGAAGTCCATGCCGGGGCCGGCGGTACCGAGAGCCAGGATTGGGCCGGCATGTTGCAGCGCATGTACACCCGCTGGGCGGAAGCCCATGGCTTCAAGGTCGAGCTGGTCGACGAGGCCGAAGGCGAGGGGGCCGGCATCAAGTCGGCAACGCTCCTCATCAAAGGCCGCAACGCCTATGGCTGGCTCAAGAGCGAGGATGGCGTGCATCGCCTGGTGCGTATTTCACCGTTCGACTCCAATGCACGGCGGCATACCTCGTTCGCCAGCATCAACGTGTATCCTGTCATCGACGACAACATCAAAATCGAAATCGACGAAAAGGACGTTCGCACCGACGTGATGCGTTCAGGCGGCGCCGGCGGCCAGCACGTCAACAAGACAGAGTCGGCGGTGCGTTTGACGCACATTCCGACCAATATCGTGGTGAAGTGCCAGCAGGATCGTTCCCAGCACCGCAACCGCGCCATGGCGTGGGACATGCTGCGAGCCAAATTATTCGAGCGCGAAATCAAGAAGCGGGAGGATGCTGCGGCGGTGGAGCAGGCTGCCAAGACCGACATTGGCTGGGGCCACCAGATCCGCTCTTACGTGTTGCAGCCCTACCAGATGGTCAAAGACCTGCGCACGGGCGTCTCGACATCGAACACAGGTGGCGTGCTCGACGGCGATCTCGACGAGTTCATGCAAGCGGCGCTGGCCCAGAAGGCGTTTGGCACCGGGCCCGAAAGCGTCGAGGACGTCGAGTAGGTCGCGGTGACCTAAAGATCGCCCATTGTGCCGAGCTTGGTGCCCGCCTTGAAGAATTTGGCCGGATCGACCGCGCTGTCGTTGACGCGCGTTTCATAGTGCAGATGCGGCCCGGTCGAACGGCCGGTCGAGCCGATCAGTCCGATCACGTCGCCGATCTTCACTTTTTGCCCGACCTTCACCTCGATCTTGGAGAGATGACCGTAGCGGGTGGAAAAGCCATTGTGGTGGTCGACTTCCACCATATTGCCGTAGCCCCCTTGCCAGCTGGCGATGGTGACCGTGCCGTGTGCGGTGACGCGAACTGGGTCTCCGGTATCGCCGCGCAGATCGATGCCGCTATGGATGGCGGGGCCGCGTAGGAAAGGATCCATCCGCTGACCGAATGGCGAACTCATGTCGATGTCGCCTTCGACGGGTTTGCGCACCGGCACCGCAGCAAGGGCGGTTGAGAAACGGTCGTGCTGAGCTCGCGCGACGCGCATCAGCGACAATTGTTTGTCGAATGTCGAGGCGACCGTCTTCGCCGGGACGAAGGGTCCCCCGATCGATCCGGTGACATCGTGGCTCTTGCCGAGGTCGACGCCAAGCTCCGCCAAAACCGTCTGGATGCGTTTGGCTTTCGCTTCGGCATCCTCCTTGAGCGCATTGAGCACGTTGCCCTGCTGTTGTTCGACGCTATCGAGGGCGCCGGTGATCTTCTTCAGCCGCCCTTCGAGCCCGCCCTGAGGCGCGATCCAGGCAAACCAGGATTTCGGTTCGCGGCTTGAATCGCCATTCTCTGAAAGCGGGGTCGGTTTTGACGGCGCGGATTTCCCTTTGCCGCGCGGTGCGGCGCCACCTTCACCGCTGATCTGCGCGGTGCGGCGCTCGAGCTCCTGCTGCCGCCGGCTAACCGCTTCAAGCTTCTGTTCGAACTGTTCCTGGTCCAGCAATTGCCGGCTGGTGATGCGGTCGATCTGCCCGCGCAGTTCGGTGACGCGATCCTCGTAGGCGAACTGCATCTCGGCCTGGCGCCCGATCAGTCGAGTCAGCACGTCATCCTTGAAAGCGAAATAGGTGCCGGTGCCGAGCGACCAGACGCCCATCACGACGAACGTGCCGACGACGATCCAGAACGCGACCGGGCCGATGCGGACCTGCCGGCCGGCATGGACAAGCGTGTAGTCGCGCCCGCGCGCGTCGTGATGACGATAGACGTGCCGCGAAACGCTGGTTGCAGTTTGAGGCTGGCGGCTCGGCGCGTATTGACGGTGATGATCGCCCGGCTGGTAAGACGAATTCGACGACATGACGCTCCGCCAGGACGAAATCGCGCGGCCCAAGACGCCGATATCAGGCGGATATGGTTAAAAAACCGGAAAAATTGCAGCAAAGCCGCTTGCGGCGCTGCTCTAGAGAGCGCGTGCGGCGGCGAGCACCTCCTCGGCATGGCCTTTGACTTTCACTTTTGGCCAGATACGCGCGATGCGCCCGTCGGCGCCGATCAGCACGGTCTTGCGGATCACGCCGAGAAATTTGCGGCCATACATTTGCTTCTCGCCCCAGGCCTCGTAGGCCTTGAGCATGGCGAGCTCGGTATCGGCCGCGAGCGCGATCTTGAGGCCATGCTTCCTTGAAAAGCGCTGCTGCACATCCGGCGCATCGGCCGAGACGCCGATGACCGTTGTCTCGGCCCGTGCGAAGGCGGCTCGCAGACGCGAAAAGTCGACCCCCTCGGCGGTGCACCCGGGTGTGTCGGCCCGCGGAAAGAAGTAAAGGACCAGCTTGCTGCCCTTGAAATCCTTGAGCGAAATCGTGCCGCCGCCGGTTGCCGGCAGGCTAAAAGCAGGGGCCTCCGTGCCATCCGCCAATTCGGCCATCCGCCTTCCTTTCGTCGCTTTCCGCCAGCCATGGTGAGGGCTACGCGGCAAGAACGCGCAATTTGGGGGCGCGCCATTGGGGAAGCAACCGCGAATGGAACAGCTCGACGGCACGTCGCACGGCGGCGAATCGTGCCGGCCCCGCGTTATGGTGGCGTTTGAACGCCCGGCGAGCTTTCGGACCTGCCCCTCGGCATGATGACAGAACGCACCGGACCTAAGCGCGCGCTGCACGAACTGCTCGGCGCCAGCCGTGCCTTATTTCACCGGCGCGATTTTTTCGGCAATTCGCAATTTGTGAGGCGGGGACGCGTGCAGTGGGGTCGCGCGCGCCGCGGCCTCTATCGGATCTCCCGCATCCGCTGGGTGCGGCGCATCGGGATCGGGGCGGCGATCGGTTGCGGCGTGGTCGGCCTCCTTATCGGCGTTCTGTTGTGGCGGCTGGCCAGCGGTCCGATCGCGCTCGATATCGTGACACCGTGGCTGCGCGCTGCGATCGAAGAGAATTTCGGCGCCAGGCACCAGGTCAGCATCGGGGGCACCCAGATCGAGCGCGAGCAGGGCCGCACTTCACTGCGCATCCGCGATATTGTCGTGCGGGATGCCAATGGCACAACCGTCGCGGCTGCGCCCAAGGCCGAAGTCGGCATTTCGGGCTCGAGTCTGCTCACCGGAAAACTTCGTGCGCAAAGCCTGAACCTCGTTGGCGCCGAGCTTGCCGTGCGCATCGAGACCGACGGCCGGCTGACGGTTTTCACCGGACCCAACAGCGCGCCGATTGCCACCGCGCCGATTGCGGGGCGGTCGGTGCGCGAGCGCCGCGAAGGCCCGGCCATGCCGGCCGATCCCTTGCGCGGCGGACTGGAAGAAATCTCAACCCTGCTCGCATGGCTCGACGAATTGGGTGCGACGGGTCTCGACGGCCATGATCTCCATGAGATCGGCCTCAAGAGCGGCAGTCTCACGGTCGACGATCGCCGCAATGGCAAGCAATGGGCGTTTCGCGAAATCGACGTGACGCTGCGCCGCCCGCAGTTCGGCGGGTTGATCCTGCGGCTGGCATCGGAGGACAAAGCGCGGCCTTGGGAAATCAGCGCGGCGCTGCGTCCGCTCAGCGGCGGCGTTCGCGCCGTCGGGATCGAGGCGCGCAAAGTCTCTCTCAATGACATCTTGTTGATATCGCGCGTGGACAAAGGGGCGTTCGATGCCGATGTCGCGCTCTCCGCCAGTGTGCGCGCCGAATTCCTCGCCAATGGCACGCTGCAGGCGGCGGGCGGTCAGATCGTCGGCGAGCCGGGAGAAATCAAAAGCCCCGACGATTCGGAGGCCGCGATCGAGATCAGGCGTGCCGATATCCGGTTCAACTGGGACGGCGAACGGCAAGTGCTGGTTGTGCCCTTCCAGATCCAGACCGCTGGCAATCAGTTCACCCTGATAGCCCAGATGGAGCCGGACACGAGCCGGCCGGGCGTTTGGCTGCTGACAGCCGCGCGCGGCGATCCCGTTATCGATCCGGTCATTCTTGCCGCCCAGAACGTAGCCGGCGACGAAAGGCTCGCGCTCAACCGTTTTACGCTGCGTGCGCGGCTTGATACCGCGAACGGGCGTTTCGTCCTCGATCAGGTCGATCTTGGGCGCAACGATGTGCGGCCCACATATAACTTCGGCGTGGCGTTGAGCGGAGCTTACGATTATGCCGCAGCCGAACCCCGCGTCGGCCTTGGGGTCGCTGGCACGCGGATGCCGATCTGGGTCATGCGGCGGTTATGGCCGGTTGTCGTTGCGCCCCATGCTCGCGATTGGGTCGAACGACGCATCTCCGGCGGCACGGTCGAGCGGGTCGTCATTGCTCTGAACGCCTCAGCCGCGCTCTTGAACACCACCTTGCCCCTTCCGGACGAGGGCGTGTCAGTCGATGTCGAGACCAGCGGCACGATCTTGCAGCCAATTCCAACGCTGCCGCCGATCCGCGACGCGGATCTGGTGGTCCGCGCCACCGGGCGCACCGCCAATGTCGCGCTCGGCCGCGGCACCATTGAAGTGGCGCCGGGCCGCCGGCTCTCGATCGCCAGCGGCACGTTTGAGGTCCCCGATACGCATCCCAAAGGCGCGCCGGCGCTCGCGCGATTTCGCATCGACGGGGCAGTACCAGCGGCCGCGCTCTTGCTGCAGCGCGAGCCGCTCAAAAGCGCCACGGGCATTGCCATCGATCCGGCAACGAGCCGCGGCACCATGGCCGCGCAAATCGCACTCGAACTCAAGCTCGACCGCGACCGGGCAGGGCGCGCGGAAAACTACTCGGTCGCCGCCGATCTCACGAATTTCGCGGCCGAGAAGCTGTTCATGGGGCAGAAGATCGAGGCCTCGGCGCTTCGCCTGACCGCCAATGGCAGCGGCTATCAGATCCGCGGCGATGCCCGCATTAACGGCACGCCGGCGACGCTGGATTTCCGCAAGGCGGAGGACAGCACGGACTCCGAGATCGCGCTGCAGGCGACTCTGGATGAGGCGGCGCGCCGGCGTCTTGGCATCGATTTCGGTCCAACCGTTGCCGGGTCGGTGCCGGTGAAATTGACAGGACGCATCGCGGCCGAGAGCGGCAGCGACCGGTTCAACGTCGAAGCCGATTTCACCCAGGCGCGTATCGACAATTTGCTGCCGGGCTGGACCAAGACGGCGGGGCGGCCCGCGCGCGCGACTTTCGTTTTCAACAAGGACGCCAAGACGACCCGCTTTGAGGATTTGACCATCGAGGGGTCGGGGACGCTTGCGAAGGGCGCGGTTGAGCTCGACAATGCCGGCGAAATCCTCACCGCGAATTTCCCGGTCTTTGCAATGGCGGATGGGGATCGGGTGTCGATCAAGGCCGAGCGCGGCAACGATGCCGCAATGCATGTGACGATGCGTGGTGACGTCTATGACGGCCGCAATTTCATCAAGACGGCGATGGCTAATGTGCCGGCGACGGCGGGCCGGCAAAAGCAGCAGGATATCGAGCTCGACGTCAAGCTCGGCGTCGTTGCCGGGCATAATGGCGAGGCGCTGCGGGGCCTCGAGCTGAAACTGTCGCGCCGGGCAGGGCGAATTCGAAACTTCAATCTCAACGCCAAGATCGGTCGCGACACGCCTTTGATTGGCGACCTCCGGGTGCGGCCGCGCGACAATCATCCGGTCGTCTATCTCGAAACCAACGACGCCGGTTCATTGTTTCGGTTCACCGACACCTATGCGCGCATGATGGGCGGCCAGATGTGGCTGGCGATGGATCCGCCGACGGCGGATCAAACCCCGCAAATCGGCCTCTTGGCCATCCGCAATTTTTCGGTGCGCGACGAGCCCAGTTTTTCCCGTGTCCTCGGCAATGCCAACCAGGCGCGCGCGTCGGTGGATTTCACCGAGCTGCGTTGCGATTTCACCCGTCTGCCTGGGCGCATGATCATCCGCGAGGGCGTGGTTCGTGGCCCGGTGGTCGGCGGCACCATCGACGGCCAGATCGATTATGAGCGCAACGAGCTGCGCATGCGCGGTACTTTCGTGCCGCTCTACGGCATCAACAACATGTTCGGCCAGATTCCGATCGTTGGCCTTTTCCTCGGCGGCGGGAGCAATGAGGGTCTGCTGGGAATGAACTACGAGGCGACCGGTCCGACCAGCGCGCCGCGTGTGACCATCAATCCGGTTTCGGCCATTGCGCCGGGCCTGCTGCGCAAACTCATGCCCGGCCCCGGCATGATGGACCCGAACTTCACGCCGCCGAGCCGCTGATTATCCGGATGCGAGCTGCAGGATGGCGCGCTTCTTGTTGCCGAACTTCAACAAGGCGCGCCCGTCTTTATCGAAATCCTCGGCCCGAAGCCGGTAGGCCGGGTCGGTGATCTTCGTTTCACCCAAATAGACAGCGCCTTGGGTCACTTGCTGGCGCGCTTGGCTGTTGGACGCCGTAAAACCGAGCTTGGTATTGGCCTCGAGGATGCCGTCGCCGACCTTCACCTGAAGCGTCGGCAAGTCTGCGCCCATCCCGCCTTGCTTGAAGGTGGTGTCGGCGGTTTTCGCGGCTTCGTGGGCCGCGTCCCGGCCGTGCACGAGCGCGGTGGCTTCGGTCGCCAGCACTTTCTTGGCTTCGTTGATTTCCGCGCCTTTGAGCGCGCCGAGGCGGGCGATTTCCGAAAGCGGCAGGATCGTAAAGAGCTTGAGAAAGCGCACGACGTCGCCGTCTTCGGTGTTGCGCCAGTATTGCCAATAGTCGTAGGGGCGGACCATCGCGGCATTGAGCCAGATCGCGCCGGCGGCGGTCTTGCCCATTTTCGCCCCCGACGAGGTGGTGATGAGCGGGGAAGTCAGCGCGAAGAGCTGCGCATTCGCCATGCGCCGCCCGAGCTCGATGCCGTTGACAATGTTGCCCCACTGGTCGGAGCCGCCCATCTGCAGGACGCAGCCAGTGCGCTTGTGGAGCTCGACGAAGTCATAGGCCTGTAAGACCATGTAGTTGAATTCGAGGAAAGAGAGCTCTTGCTGGCGGTCGAGCCGCAGCTTGACGCTGTCAAAGGACAGCATGCGGTTGACCGAGAAGTGGCGGCCGACGTCGCGCAGGAAGTCGATGTAGTTGAGCGTGTTGAGCCAGTCGGCATTGTTGGCCATCAGCGCATCGCGCGGACCGCTGCCGAATTTCAGGAATTTCGTGAATATCGTCCGGATACCGGCAAGGTTCTGGTTGATCATCTCGTCGGTGAGGATGCGGCGGCTTTCGTCTTTGCCGGAAGGATCACCGACCCGCGTCGTGCCGCCGCCCATCAAGGCGATCGGGCGATGGCCGCTCTGCTGCATCCAGTAAAGCATCATAATCGGCAGCAGCGAGCCGACATGAAGCGAGGAGGCCGTGCAATCGAATCCGATATAACCGGTAACGGGGCCTTTCACCGCCAAGGCGTCGAGCGCGTCCGGCTCGGAGACCTGGTGGATAAACCCACGCTCGGCAAGAATGTTAAGGAAGTCGGATTTATAGGCGCTCATTGTGCTCGGCGCGTGGCGTTAAGTGTTTCCGGCCCGCCCGGTCGCCACGATCCGGCGGCTGGTGTAACAGGTCCGGGGCTTGATTCAAGGAAGGGCTGCGCGTGGCGGCGGTCAAGGCAATCGGTTTGATGAGCGGGACCTCGTTCGACGGCGTCGATGTGGCGCTGGTCGAAACCGACGGTGAACGCATCGAGGCGCTGGGGCCGACCGGTTATCGTCCCTACAGCGACGAGGAGCGCGCGCTCCTGCGCCAGGCGCTGGCAGAGGGCGCCGCGCTCAATGACCGGATCTCGCGGCCCGGCGTCTTGGCGAAGGCCGATGCCTTCGTGACGCGTATCCATGCCGAGACGGTCGAGAAGTTCATGGCGGACGAGCAGATCGCGCGTGACGACGTCGGCATCGTCGGCTTCCACGGCCAGACGGTCATTCACAAGCCCGACGCGAAACTCACCGTGCAAATCGGCGATGGCGCGGCACTGGCACGGCGGCTGCGCCTGCCGGTGGCCTACGATTTTCGCCAGAACGATATCACCGCGGGAGGGCAGGGCGCGCCGATCGTGCCGGTGTTCCATCAGGCTATGGCGCGCGATCTCGCGCGGCCGCATCCCATCGCGGTGCTTAATATCGGCGGCGTCGCCAATGTCACCTTCGTCGATGGCGGCGAACCGGTGGCGTGCGACACCGGCCCGGGCAATGCGCTGATCGACGATTTCATGCGCGCACGCACGGGCGCGCCCTACGACGATCACGGCGACGTCGCCGCAACCGGAAAGCCCAATTTGCCGTTCATCGCGCGGGTGCTGGAACACAAATTTTTTGAGCTCAAGCCGCCTAAATCCCTGGATCGGAATGCTTTTGCCTTTGGGAACATCGGGCTGCCCGAGTTCTCGGTGCCGGATGGCGCGGCGACCTTGTCGCTCCTTACGGTCGAGGCGGTTGGGCGGGTGCTTGCGCATCTGCCGGAAAAGCCGCGCGCCTGGGTCGTCGCCGGTGGGGGCGCGCGCAATCGCACGCTGATGCGGATGCTCGGCGAGAAGCTCGCCCCGGCCACGGTGGAGACCGCCGACGACGCCGGCTGGTCGGCCGACGCGCTGGAAGCTCAAGCGTTTGCATTTCTCGCGGTGCGGACGCTTCGCGGCTTGCCGCTTACTTTTCCGACTACCAGCGGCGCACCGAAGCCGCTGCCTGGCGGCCTTGTGGTCAATCCGGCCTAGACGGCGGCACAGGAAGCTGGTCTTGGCCGCTGGCGTTGGTTATTGAGGCTGTATGGCGTCGCATCAAAATCAAATCAAAACCGTGCGGGCGAAAGACGTCGCTGAGGCGCTCTCCGCGAAACTCGAGGGCGACGGCGCGGCCGAGTTGCGGCGGGTCGTGCATCCCAAGGACGCACGCGGCGCGGACGATCTCGCTTTGGCGATCAGCGCCGAGGCCGCCGCTGCGCTGGAGAATACCCAGGCCGCCGTGGTGATCGTCGCGGCGAAAACATTGCCGGCGAACAAATTCAAAGCCGTCATCACCGTCGAACCTTCGCGCAATGCGCTCGCAATATTGACCGCGTTATTCGACCGCGGCGTCAGTCAGGCTCCGGGTGTGCATGCGACCGCGGTCGTCGCTGGCGATGCGCATATTGATCCATCCGCATCCGTTGGTCCTTATGCCGTGATCGGTGCGCGGAGCCGGGTGGGCGCACACGCCTCGATCGGCGACCACGTTTCGGTCGGTGCGGATGTTGAGATCGGCCCGTCTGTTCGGATTTATCCCGGAGCCCGCATTGGCGATGATGTAAAAATCGGCGCGCGCTCCTTGGTCTACCATAATGCGGTGGTCGGGAGTGACGGCTTCAGCTTCGCGCCGGAACTCGTCAACAAGACGGCCTATCCGGCCGGCACGAAGCTTTCAAAAATCCATTCGTTGGGCAACGTCGTTATCGGCGAAGACGTCGAGATCGGCGCCGCTACCACCATCGATCGCGCCACGCTGCAAACCACCCGGATCGGCTCCGGAACAAAAATCGACAACCAGGTCCAGATCGCACATAACGTGACGATCGGGGAGGGCTGCATCATCGCCGGCGCGTGCGGCATCTCGGGCAGCGTCAAGATCGGCGACCGAGTCCGCATCGGCGGCGGCGCTGGCATCGCAAATCATGTTACAATCGGTAACGAAGCGATCATCGCGGCGGGCAGCGGGCTCGCCATGAATGTCCCAGAGGGCGCGTATTTTTCCGGGTTTCCCGCGCTCAAACACGAACGCACGGCGGACAACTTCACCTTCCTCATGCGGCATAAAGCGCTTTACCGGGCCCTGGAGGAACTGGTATCGCGCGTGGATGTGCTTGAATCCCGAAATCCGGGCGCGAAAAAAGACACCAAAAAAGAGAACTAGAGTATGATGACGCAAGATAGAGGGGCGATATGAGCGTTGAGTCGGACGTCATCGAGATCGTGAAGAAGAAGGCGCGCGTGCAGAAGCCGGATATCGGCCTCGACGACAAGCTCGAGGATCTCGGCTTTGAATCGCTGGATGCCGTCGAGATGATCTTCGACCTCGAAGAGAAATTCGACATCCAGATTCCCTTCAATGCAAACGACCAGAAAGCCGAGCTCTCGCGCGTGGGCGATATTGTGCGCGCGATCGAGCCGCTCGTGAAAAAGAAGACATAACTGCGTGAATAGGGTTGTCGTTACCGGCCAAGGCGTCATTTCGCCTATCGGGCACAATGCGGCCGACTATTGGGCGAACCTGACCAAAGGCGTGTCCGGTATCGGACCGATCACCTGTCAGGGCGCTGACCAGCTCAGCCAGAAGAATGCCGGGGAAGTCACCGGCTACGATCCGCTTAAATATTTCAGCGACAAGGAAATCGCGCCGCTCGACCGCACGACACAGTTTGCGGTGATCGCTGCCCGCGAAGCCTTGGCCCAGTCGGGGCTTACGATTGACGAGCCGCTGTCGTTGCGCACGGCAGTCATCGTCGGCACCGGCATTGGCGGGCAAAGTACGATCGACGAAAGCTTCCGGCGCCTCTATGAGGAAAAAAAGTCGCGCGCCTGGCCTCTCACGGTGCCGAAACTGATGCCGAACGCGCCCGCGAGCCAGGTGTCGATGTTCCTCAAGTTGCGCGGTCCCGCATTCGGCGTCGTCAGCGCCTGCGCTTCTGCAACGCATGCGATCGGGTTGGCCTTCCAGATGGTGCGTTCCGGAATGGCCGAAGCGGCCTTCGCCGGCGGAGCCGAATCCTGCATTTCGTACGGGGCAATGCGTAGCTGGGAGGCCATGCGCGTCATGTCGCCCGATGTGTGCCGACCGTTCTCGAAGGACCGCAAGGGCATGATCATCGGCG
>JAFBAG010000145.1 GCA_019247925.1 Pseudolabrys sp. | reverse complement strand
AAGCGCTACAAGCAGGGCAAGCTGAAGAGTGGAAAGGGCGGCAAGGGAGGCAAGGTGAAGAGCCGGAAGCAAGCCATCGCCATCGGGCTTTCTGAGGCCCGCGCCAAGGGCAAGAAAGCGCCGCGCAAGAAGCGCCGCTGATCAGCGGAGCTGGTTGGCGGTTACGGTGATCTGCGGGTAGGCAGCCGAGGGTGTCAGGGCGAGGTCGGCGGTGGCAATTCGCGCGCCGTCCTTGCCGACGACGGCCCCGCGGCTAACGCCGCTGAGCACGTTTTGCGCGACGACAACGGACCCCGCGCCCCGAGTAACCGATATCGTGACGCCGTAGGGCGCATTGCGGATGACGTTTCCGGTCGCGGTGACGTCGCGCTGGTAGTAGCGCTCGCCGATCTCGATGCCGGCGGTTGCCGCCTTCTCTATCGTGTTACCCGTTACGGCTGTATCGGCCTCGACGCCGATGCCGACGCCGAAACTGTCGCCGGGATCGGTGCCGGCAGGGCGTTTGCGATCGATGTTGCGGAGGACATTGCCCTGGACAGTCGCGAGACGGCCGCCTTGGTTGAAGTTCGTCACCGCGACGCCCACGGCCGCGCCGTCGACGATGTTGCCGGTGATCGCAGCGCCTTCGAAGTCGAATTCCGCGTAGATCGCGACTTCACCCAAATTGGTGCAGGTATTCCCAACGATCTGCATGTTGTTCGCCCCGTTGCCACGCACGGCGGTAAAAGCCGCTCCGTCGATCCGGTTGCCGCGCACGATCACATTCCCGGAGCGATAGAGATTGATGGCATTGCCGTTTTGTCCGCTGCCCCCCGCGCGCGCCGCGGTTTCCCCGATCCTATTATCGGCGATGATCGTCCCATCGTCGCGTTTCTGCGTCTGCCAGACGCGAATGCCGCCATTGCCCGAGCGCGCGATGCTATTTCCGGTGATGAGCAGGCCGCGCGCGTTTTGCGAGAACAGCGCGGTATCGGCAGTGTCGGAAAAGCTGCACCCGGTGACCGCACCGGCAATGTTTTCCAGCATGAGGCCGGTGCCGCCAGCCTGCGTGAAATCGCAGCGTTCGATGACGCACTTGGTGCCCTCGCCAAGCCGAACGAGAGCCCGGCCATTGGCGGGCAGGGCCGCGCCCTCGAATGCCAGACCCGAGAGATTGATAGTGTCGGCTTTGGCCGCTTCCAGGAGCGGGCCGGGCGTGTGCAGTCGCAAGACGGTCTGGCCACGCACACCCGAGAATGTGAGGCCCGCCGGTAGCTGCAATCCGGCCGCGCGATAGATTCCGGGTGCGAGAAAAAGCGGGGAATTGCGCGCGGCGGCCTGGTCGATCGCCCGCTGGAGGGCGCGGCTTTGATCGTCCGCCGCGCCGGGGCGCACCCCGAACTGCGCCGCGTCGAGGGCGCTTCCGGATGCAGCAAAGGCCGCTGCGGGTGCGAGGACCGGCAAGGCGGACGCGGCTTGCAGGATGGTTCGTCGGTTGGGCGCCATGGCGTCGGTCTGGCCGTTGGGTTCTGGTTGCTATAAGACACGTCAGAAACCCTTACGGATCGTGAAGCATGTCGTTGAGCGCCGTATTTTCTGACCCCAGAGGCGGCCCTGCGTGGCTGCGCCACGACTGGACCCGCGAGGAAGTGCGCGGCCTGTTCGCGCTACCGTTTTCCGAACTGATCTTCCGCGCGCAGCAAATTCACCGCGTCCATTTCGATCCCGCGGAGGTGCAGATCTCGACGCTGCTGTCGATCAAGACCGGCGGCTGCCCGGAAGATTGCGCCTATTGTCCGCAGAGCGCGAAATACGAGACGGGCGTGAAGGCGGAAAAATTGATGGCGCTCGATGCCGTTCTGCGCGAAGCGCAAGCCGCGAAAGCCGGCGGGGCATCACGGTTCTGCATGGGCGCCGCTTGGCGCGAGCCCAAGGACCGCGACCTCGAGAAGGTCTGCGCCATGGTCGAAGGCGTCAAGGCGCTCGGCATGGAGACCTGCGTCACGCTCGGCATGCTGACCGGTGATCAGGCGCGGCGCCTAAAGCAATCCGGCCTCGATTATTACAACCACAACCTCGATACCTCGCCGGAATATTACGGCGACATCATCACGACGCGCACTTATCAGGATCGCCTCGATACGCTCGACCATATCCGTGAGGCGGGCATCCATGTCTGCTGCGGCGGCATTGTCGGCATGGGCGAAAATACCGAAGACCGGGCCGGCATGATCGCGGCTTTGGCGTCGCTGCCGGTCCATCCCGAAAGCGTGCCGATCAACATGCTGGTCAAGGTGGAAGGCACCCCGCTGGCGGACGCCACGCCGCTCGATCCGCTGGATTTCGTGCGGACGATCGCGGTCGCGCGCATCACCATGCCAGCGTCGGTGGTGCGGCTCTCCGCCGGGCGCGAGGACATGACCGAGGAGGCGCAAGCTTTGTGCTTCCTCGCCGGTGCCAATTCGATCTTCTACGGCCCCAAGCTGCTCACCACCCCAAACCCCGCGCGTGACCGTGACATGGCACTGCTCGATAAGCTCGGCATGCGGCCCATGAATCCCGATTTGGAATCATGAACTATCTGCTGGTTTTTCTTGGCGGGGGCCTCGGCGCCAGCGCACGTTACGGTATCAACGTTGCCTTCGGCCGCGCCTTCGGCACGGCTTTCCCCTGGCATACATTTTTCGAAAACATCACTGGCTCGCTTGCCATGGGCATCCTCGCCGGGCTGTTCGCGTTCAAGACCGATGCATCCGAGGGGATGCGTCTTTTCCTGACGACGGGTATTCTCGGCGGCTACACCACCTTCTCGGCGTTCTCGCTCGACACTGCGTTGCTCTATGAGCGCGGCGAGGTTGGGCTGGCGGTGCTCTACGTGCTGGGCTCGGTGCTGCTCTCGATCGTAGGTCTGTTCGCCGGGCTCGCGCTGGTGCGGCATTTGACCTGAGGCACTCTCCGTCGTCGTTCCCCGGTTGCGCAATTGCGCACCTGAGGGCGCGCGAAGCGAGAGCCCGGGATCCATTCATCCCTGCACGATGACGTGTCGGCTATGTCCCCGAACAC
>JAFBAG010000103.1 GCA_019247925.1 Pseudolabrys sp. | reverse complement strand
TAGGTGCGCGCAATGGCGCGGCCGTCCGTCTATTTCATTCGCCACGGCGAGACCGACTGGAATGTCGAGGGCCGTCTGCAAGGACGCCGCGATATTGCGATGAATGCGCGCGGCCGGCAGCAGGCTACTCAAGCCGGCCTCATCCTGCGCGATCTGCTCGAACGCGAAGGCCGTGCATTCACCTCACTGCGCTACGTCTCGAGCCCGCTCGGTCGCGCAACCGAGACAATGCGCGGCGTGCGTGAAGCTTTGGGACTGCCCGCCGCGGAATTTCAGACCGATACCCAATTGTTGGAGATTTCTTTCGGGGATTGGGAAGGCTTCACCCTCGCGGAGCTGCGCGGGCGCGATCCGCAGCGCGCTGCGGCCCGCGAGCAGGACAAATGGCGTTTCGTCGCGCCCGGCGGCGAAAGCTATGAGGCGATGTCGGCGCGCATGGGCCGTTGGTATGAGGCTTTGACGGATGACACGGTTGCCGTCGCTCATGGCGGCACAGCGCGCGGCTTGATGGCGCATCTCGGCCACGTTCCGGCGGCTGCGGCGCCGCTTGTCGATATCGTGCAGGGCGCGGTCTATGTGTTCTCGTCCGCGGGCCTCGCGCGCTACACCTGAAAAGCAAAACGGCCGGGCACCAGGCCCGGCCGTCTAATCAGCGGAAGACCGCCGAAATTACATCTTCTTGCAGGCCTTGTTCTTGGCGTTCTTCGGCAGCGAGCAGTCGACCTTCTTCTTGGCGGCCGACAGGTCGAAGGAGATCACCTCGGCCTTCTTGCAGGCCTTGTTCTTGGCATTCTTCGGGTCCGCGCAGTCGACCTTCTTCTTGGCGGCCGAGAGTTCGGTCGAGATCAGGTCGGCCTTTTTGCAGGCCTTGTTCTTGGCGTTCTCCGCGAGCGAGCAGTCGACCTTTTTCTTTGCGGCCGAGAGTTCGATGGCGACGTCAGACGCGGCGAGAGTCGGCGCGCTGGCGGCGAACAGGAAGCCGACGGCGGCGGCGATAGCAACGATGTGGCGCATGGATGTTTCCTCTAAGCTAGTCGTTGCAGAAGCTGACAGTTGTTCTGTCCGGCTTGGGGTCTCGGTCGTCCGGCCTTTCGCCCTTCTGCCGACTGCGCGAACACTAGCGGTGCGTATAACCGCGCGCAATGGCGAAAGCGGAAAAAGCTGTGATATTTCCGTAGCTTAACGGGCATTCAGTTTGAGATTAATCCGCATTCAGAATCACGAAAGCGAATTGAAATCGCTGACGGATTTTTTCTGCGCGCTGCGGCATCGGCGCGGCGCGTTGCACGCAAATTTCGCACTTATTTGACCGTCTTGGGGTCGCGCGTTACGACACGCGCGCAGGCAGAATCCCATGTCCTTCAATACGTTCGGTCATCTTTTCCGCTTCACGACCTTTGGCGAGAGCCATGGGCCGGCGATCGGTTGCGTGGTCGATGGCTGCCCGCCGCGTATCCCGCTGACGGCTGCCGACATCCAGCAGGAGCTGGATCGCCGCCGACCGGGACAATCGCGTTTCACGACTCAGCGCCAGGAGCCCGACGCGGTGAAAATCCTGTCCGGCGTGTTCACCGACGAAGCGACCGGCAAGCAAGTGACGACCGGCACACCGATCATGCTGATGATCGAGAACGTCGATCAGCGCTCGAAGGATTATTCCGAGATCAAGGACAAGTACCGGCCGGGTCATGCTGGCTACACCTATGACGCCAAGTACGGGATCCACGATTATCGCGGCGGCGGCCGGGCCTCGGCACGCGAAACCGCAGCGCGCGTCGCCGCGGGCGCGATTGCGCGCAAGATTGTGCCGGGATTGAACGTGCGCGGCGCGCTGGTTCAGATAGGCGAACACAAAGTCGACCGCAGCAAGTGGGACTGGAGCGCTGTCGGCGGCAATCCGTTCTTTTGGCCAAACTCAGCCCAGGCCAAGGAGCTCGAGACTTATCTCGATGGCGTCAGAAAATCTGGTTCGTCCATCGGCGCGGTCATTGAAGTCGTGGCGGAGGGCGTTCCGCCGGGCCTCGGCGCGCCGGTTTACAGCAAGCTCGACGCCGATATCGCCGCCGCGCTGATGGGTATCAATGCCGTGAAGGGCGTGGAGATCGGTGACGGGTTCGCCACGGCGGCCATGCGCGGCGAAGACAATGCGGACGAGATGCGCAAACCGGATGCAAAGACCAACGAGGGCCGCCCGGTGTTCTTGTCCAACCACTCCGGGGGCATCCTGGGCGGCATTTCGACGGGTCAACCGATTGTCGCGCGTTTCGCGGTGAAGCCCACATCATCGATCCTCAAGCCGCGCAAAAGCGTCGACAAATACGGGGCTGAGACGGATGTTTCGACCACCGGCCGCCATGATCCTTGCGTCGGCATTCGCGCGGTTCCGATCGGTGAAGCGATGTTGGCCTGCGTGCTCGCGGACCATTATCTGCGCCACCGGGGCCAGGTCGGAGAGAGCGCGCCGTGGCCGCAGCACCGGGCGTGAACGGGGCGCCCGTGGCTGACAGTCACAATCGCGTCGAAGCGGCGATCGCGGCCTTCGCCAAAGGCGAGCTCGTCGTCGTGACCGACGATGACGATCGGGAGAACGAGGGCGACCTCTTTGTCGCCGCATCGCTTTGCACCGCAGAAAAGATGGCCTTCATCATCCGGCACACGTCGGGGATCGTGTGCGCGCCGGTTTCGAGCGAACAAGCCGAGCGTCTGCACCTCGACCCGATGGTGGCGCGTAACGACGCGCCCCTGGGCACCGCCTTCACGGTATCGGTGGACGTGAAGCACGGGCTCACCACCGGTATTTCCGCCGAAGAGCGCTGCAATACCGTGCGCGCGCTCGCCAACAACAATAGCGGCGCTACCGATTTTGTGCGACCGGGCCACGTATTTCCGCTGGTTGCGCGAGAGGGCGGGGTGCTGATGCGCTCCGGCCATACCGAAGCCTGTATCGATCTGTGTCGGCTCGCCGGGCTGCCGCCCGTCGGGGTGCTTTCCGAGTTGATGAACGAAAACGGCACGGTGAT
This sequence comes from Pseudolabrys sp., assembly GCA_019247925.1. Classification (GTDB taxonomy): domain Bacteria; phylum Pseudomonadota; class Alphaproteobacteria; order Rhizobiales; family Xanthobacteraceae; genus Pseudolabrys. Next base: position 1,195 of record JAFBAG010000103.1, on the reverse strand, counting down.
GCGCGGGGGCGAGGTAGCCGCCTTCGCGAAAACCCACAATCTTCAAACCTTATCGATCGCCGAACTGATCGCCTACCGTCAGGCACGGGACAAGCTGGTGAAGCGGGTCGGCGAATTCCAGCTCACCACGGAAATCGGCCCGATGACCGGCTACGCCTATGTCACGCCTTTTGACGAGGTCCATCACATAGCCTTCGTCTATGGCGGTGTGGGCGACGGAAAGAACATGCCGGCCCGGCTGCACCGCGCCGATGTGATCGGCGATGTCTTCGGCGGCGCACGCACCATCCGCAGCGCGCTCAAGCGCTTCAAGGCGGAGGGCCGTGGCGTTGTCGTCTATTTGCGCGACGGCACGGCCGGCGTCCCTGTATCGGACATACCGGATCCGGCGGGCGCGGAGGCTGCGCGCTCGCAGCAATGGCGTGAGATCGGCTTGGGGGCGCAAATCTTGAAGGATCTCGGCATCTCCTCGATCAAACTGCTCTCGAGCACAAAGCGCACTTATGTCGGCCTCGGCGGCTTCGGCATCGAGATCGCCGCCACCGAAACGCTGGATAGCTGAACCGCCCGGTCTTTCGCTTAGCCGCGCCGCGTGCCAGATTCCCGCGGTCATGCGCGCGCGTTCTCTGATCGCGATTGCCGCTCTCGCCGCAGGCGCCTGCGCCGCTGCCGCGAGTTTCGCCGCGCCCGTGATCCGTCAGTTCGCCGATGTGCGTCCCAGCGCGGTGTCGGTCGATGTCGAACTCGTCATCGCCGTCGATATTTCCTATTCGATGGACCCGGAAGAGCAGGAATTGCAGCGCGAAGGCTATGCGCAGGCGCTGCGCTCAGCCGAATTCCTCAAGGCGCTCCGCCAGGGCATCCACGGCAAGATCGCCATCACTTATTTTGAGTGGGCGGGTCCGTCGACCCAGCAGATCATCATCCCGTGGCGGGTGGTCGACGGGCCGGAAACCGCCGACGCACTCGCCGCGGAAATCTCCCGCACGCCTTTAAAGCGTGCGTCGCGGACCTCGATTTCCGGCGCGCTCCTGTTCGCAAAGCCCTTGTTCGATGCCAGCGGCTTTCGCGGTCTGCGCCGCGTGATCGATGTCTCCGGCGACGGCACCAATAACAGCGGCGCGCTCATCGTGCCGACGCGCGACGACGTGTTGGCCGCGGGCATCACGATCAATGGCTTACCCATCATGCTGAA
>JAFBAG010000336.1 GCA_019247925.1 Pseudolabrys sp. | reverse complement strand
CGATTCGGCGATGATCTTCTTGCCGAGATCGACATTGGTGCCTTCGAGCCGCACCACCAGCGGCACCTTCAGACCGACTTCCTTCACCGCGGCGACGACGCCCTCGGCGATCACGTCGCACTTCATGATGCCGCCGAAGATGTTGACCAGGATGCCTTTCACGTTCGGGTCGGAGGTGATGATCTTGAAGGCCGCGCTCACGCGATCCTTGGTGGCCGAGCCGCCGACGTCGAGGAAGTTCGCCGGCGCCATGCCATAGAGCTTGATGATGTCCATCGTCGCCATGGCAAGACCGGCGCCATTGACCATGCAGCCGATCGAGCCGTCGAGCGCGATATAATTGAGGTCGAATTTCGACGCCTCGATTTCCTTGGCGTCTTCCTCGGTCTCGTCGCGCAAGGCGGCGATGTCCGGATGGGCAAACAGCGCGTTGTTGTCGAAGTCGAGTTTGGCGTCGAGGCAGATCAGTTTCTTGTCCTTGGTCACGACCAGGGGATTGATCTCGAGCAGGCTCATGTCGAGCTCGACAAAGGCCTTGTAAAGCTGGGTCAGCAGCGCACTCGCCTGCTTTTGCAAATCGGCGTCGAGCTTGAGTGCGTGCGCGAGGGAGCGAACGTGATGCGGGCAAATTCCGGCCACCGGATCGACGGAGATTGTCGCGATCTTCTCCGGCGTCTGATGCGCGACCTCTTCGATGTTCACGCCGCCTTCGGTTGAAGCCACGATCGCGATGCGCGAGGTCTCGCGGTCGACCAGCATGGATAAATAGAATTCCTTCTCGATCGCCGAACCGTCCTCGATGTAGAGCCGGCGGACTTCCTTGCCTTGCGGACCGGTCTGATGCGTCACCAGCGTCATGCCGAGCATGCGTTGCGCTTCTGTCTTCACGTCATCGACCGATTTGACGACCTTGACGCCGCCCCCCTTGCCGCGGCCGCCGGCGTGGATCTGGGCTTTGACGACCCAGACTGGGCCCGGCAGCTGTTGCGCGGCTTTCACCGCCTCATCGATGGAAAACGCTGGGATGCCACGCGGCACCGCCACGCCGTACTTCCGCAGCACTTCCTTGGCTTGATACTCGTGAACGTTCATGCGTCAGCCGAGATTGGGCGCGATCTTCTTGCAGGCTTCGATCAGGCCCTGCACTGAAGCGGCCGACTTCTGGAAAGCGTCGCGCTCCGAACCGTTGAGTTCGATCTCGACAACACGTTCGACGCCCTTGGCGCCGATCACGACCGGCACGCCGACATAAAGGTCACGCATAGCGTATTCCCCGTCGAGCCAGGCGGCGCAGGGCAGCACGCGTTTCTTGTCGAGCAGATAGCTTTCCGCCATCGCGATGGCCGAGGCCGCCGGAGCGTAGAAGGCCGAGCCGGTCTTGAGCAGGTTGACGATTTCGGCGCCGCCATTCGCGGTGCGCTTCACGATCTCGTCGACGCGCGCCTGCGTGGTCCAGCCCATCTTCACCAGGTCCGGCACCGGAATGCCGGCGACCGCCGAATATCGGGTGAGCGGCACCATCGTGTCGCCATGGCCGCCAAGGACGAAAGCGGTGACGTCCTCGACCGACACGTTGAATTCATCGGCGAGGAAATAGCGGAAACGCGCCGAGTCCAGCACGCCGGCCATGCCGACGACTTTCTGCTTCGGCAAGCCGCAATATTTCTGCAGCGCCCAAACCATCGCATCGAGCGGATTGGTGATGCAGATGACGAACGCATTCGGCGCGTACTTTTTGATGCCGGAGCCGACCTGCTCCATCACCTTCAGGTTGATACCGAGGAGATCGTCGCGGCTCATGCCCGGCTTGCGCGGCACGCCGGCGGTGACGATGCAGACATCGGCGCCTTCAATCGCCTCATACGAATTGGTGCCGCTGAACTTGGCATCGAAGTCGTTGATCGGCGAGGATTGCGCGATATCGAGCGCCTTGCCTTGCGGAATGCCTTCCGCGACGTCGAACATCACGACGTCACCAAGCTGCTTGAGGCCTACGAGATGAGCGAGGGTGCCGCCGATCTGACCGGCGCCGATCAACGCGATTTTCTTACGAGCCATTGGGGAAAAACTCTTCGGAACACAGCCGCCGCGGCGGCAAAACCAGCATCTGGGGCGACGTTATCGCGCGCCTGACGGCCCTCGTAAAGCCCCGGAAACTCACGTTTCGACGATGCCTTCCGTAGGCCGCGCACCTGAGGCGCGTGGCCCGTGCGGCAGCCCGAGATAGGATTGCGACCGCATTTCATGCAGGCGCGATGCGGTGCGCTTGAATTCCTTAGCTTCGTAGCCCTCGTCGGCGCGATAGAGCGCGTCCGGTTCGGCGGCGGCCGATGCAACCAGCTTTACGGCATGATCGTAAAGCGTATCGATCAGGATGATGAAGCGTTTGGCCTCGTTACGGCGCTCATAATCCATTATCGGGATATGATCGATCAGCACGGTGTGAAATTCGTGCGCCAAGCGCAGATAGTCCGAGGCCCCGAGCGGCTTCGCGCAGAGGTCGGCGAAATTGAAGCGCGCGACGCCGCGCGCTTGCTGCGGGACATGGACGACGTGGCCTTTGACCGTCAGGTCACAGGGTGCGGAGGCATGTCCCCCGGTGAGTCTGCGCCAGGTCTCATCAAGCGCGGCTTGGGACTTAGCGTTGTCCGGCACATGCCAGGCTGGAATTCCGGTCAGTTTCTCGAGGCGGAAATCGGTGCGGGCGTCGAGCCGCAGCACTTCGACATGGTCTTCGAGCAGTGCAATGAACGGCAAGAACAAGGCGCGGTTCAATCCGTTTTTATAAAGCTCGGACGGCGCGAGGTTTGACGTTGCGACAACCACGACACCGAGCTCGAACAGGCGCGTAAACAGCCGGCCGAGGATCATCGCATCGGCAATATCCGTGACATGAAATTCGTCGAAGCAAAGTAGCCAGGCTTCTTCGGCGATGGCGTCGGCAGTCTGGTTTATGGGGTCGTCGCCAGAGCGCCGGAATTTCGCGAGGCGGTCGTGCACGTCAGCCATGAACTCGTGGAAATGTGCGCGGCGTTTCCGTGTTACGGGACTCGACGCGTAGAACAGATCCATCAACATGGTCTTGCCGCGGCCGACCTCGCCGTGGATGTAGAGACCTTTGACGGCATCGCGTGATCGCTTGCCAAGCAACCAACCGAGCACCGACGATCGATCAGGGCCGCGATGGCGCGCGAGCCGGCGTTCGAGCTCGGTCATGCGCTCCACGAGAATGATCTGGCCAGGATCGGTTTCGATCTCGCCCGCGGCAGCGAGCGCGGCGTAGCGCGTGCGAAAAGATGTGGCCATTCGAATTACGTTGAGCTCGGCGAGGATTCGCCGCTGACATCATCGTGAAGACGTATACGGCGATCAGATGCGTGAAATTGCAGAGGGCATGCCCGCGGCGCAAGCAGCGTTAACTATTTATTAGCCATGCGGATTTGCGGCGGACCCCTGCGTTCACGGCGCTGATGTCGCATTCTCGCTGCATTGCACCATATTGATAGGAGCACAGCGAAGACGATTCGCTGCCAGGAGAGCGCGAATGTTCGATCCGTTACCCGATGGGGGCGTCGTCAGGAAGTTGTGGCCGCACGAGGCGGACGACTACGCGGCGCATCTATTGCGGCTGGATAAAGACAGCCGCCGCAGGCGCTTCAGCGGCGCCGTGTCGGACGAACTGATCCGCCGTCACGCCGCCAAGGCGCGCGGTCTCGGTGTCGTCGTCTTCGGCTTCTTCGTCAACGGCGTGATGCGCGGCAGCGCCGAACTGCGCCGCGATCTTTCGCCGCTGTCGCGGAATGGCGAGGCTGCCTTTGCTATCGAGCGCGACTGGCAGAGCCACGGTGTGGGTTCGGCCTTGCTTCAGCGCGCGCTACTCACAGCGCGCAATCGTGGCATCAAGCTTCTGAAAATGTATTGCCTTGCCGACAACGAACGCATGCAGCAGCTCGCGCGCAAATTCGACGCCGAGTTGAAATTCGATTTCGGCAGCGTGGTCGGCGAAGTCGACCCGCCGCGGTCGACGTGGCTTTCACTGACGCGCGAGGCGCTGGCCGACCAGCATGGTCTGATGGCGACGCTGCTCGAAAAGCAGCGCAACCTTTTTCGTCAGGGTTGATTCAGCGGATAGCTCGCCTCGACGACATAAGGCCCCCCGCCGGTCGAAGCGCGCGACGAGAACAGCACGAAGCGTGACACCCGAAATGCGGGAGCGCGGAACAGGCCGCGCGTCGCGAGATATTGCGCAACCTCGCTGCTTGAGGAATCACGCAGCCGTGCAAGGGTGACATGCGGCGCATATTTGCGGCCTTCCGGCTCGAGGCCGATCCGCTGCATGAGACGTTCCTGCTCAGCCTGCATTTCGATCAAAGCGGGCGACGGCGCTACCGTCGCGACGATAGCGCGGGGCCGCTTGCCACCAAATGAAGACACGCCGTCGATTCGCAGTTCGAAACCCTGCCGCTTGACGCGCCCGAGCATGGATTCCACTTCGTGTGCGGTCGCATCGTCGATGTCGCCGACGAAACGCAGCGTGACGTGATAATTCTCGGTGTCGATCCAGCGTGCGCCCGGCAGGCCGCCGCGAAGCCCGGACAGCGCCTGCGCCACATCCGGCGGAATTTCGATCGCGGTAAAAAGCCGCGGCATTATCGTCTTCCTCAGCCGCGCGCGGCGCGCGCCCGGCTCACCAGTTCTTCGACCTTGGGCAGAAGCTTCTGAGTCATCGTCTCGACGCCCGCGGCGTTGGGATGCATGCCGTCCTGCAGATTAAGCTTGGCGTTCGCCGCCACCCCGTCGAGCAGGAATGGGTAGTAGAGCGCGTCGTATTTCTGGGCGAGCTGCTCGAACAGCCGGTCATAGGTGCCGGTGAAGTCGGCGCCCAGATTTGGTGGTGCGCGCATGCCGCATAACAATACCGCGATTCGGCGCTCTTTCAGGCGCACCAGGATTTTTTCCAGGGCGGCGGCGGTGATCTTTGGATCGATACCGCGCAGCGCGTCATTGGCGCCCAGCGCGACGATGACCGCCTCGGTGCCTTCCGGCACCGACCAGTCGAGCCGGCCAAGTCCGCCGGACATCGTGTCGCCGGAAACTCCAGCATTGGCGACGGTCGCCGCAACGCCTTGCCGGGTGAGCGCTGCTTGCAGCCGCGCCGGAAGCGCCGCGGCGGGCGGCAGGCCATAGCCGGCGGTCAACGAGTCGCCTAACGCAACCACTTTTACCGGGGAGCCATCGTCACGCGCGAGCGCTACAGGTCCCGGCAACAGGACCACACAAACGAACATCAAAACGAGCGCTAAGCGCAAAGACTTTACCAAAGCGGGGCAACTCCCATATGACCTGACGGTGACCCAACCGTCCGTTTCAACAAGCGTCCCCGCCATTGCGCTGAAGGGGGTCAATCTGTCGCTGGGCGAAGGTGCGGCGCGCGTCCACATTCTCAAAGATATCGACCTGAATATAGGCGTCGGCGAGGCGGTTGGCCTGGTGGGACCATCGGGCTCGGGCAAATCGACCTTGCTGATGGTCATGGCCGGACTGGAGCGTCCCGATCGTGGCTCCGTCGCCGTCTCGGGGCAGAGTTTTAATGCGCTCGACGAGGATGCTCTCGCGCGCTTTCGCGGCCGCAATGTGGGCATCGTCTTTCAGTCCTTCCACCTGATCCCGACCATGACCGCCCTGGAAAATGTCGCCGTTCCGCTGGAAATGGCCGGCATTGCCGGCGCCGATGCGCAAGCCGCGCGCGAACTTGCGGCGGTCGGACTTGGCGAGCGCATGCATCATTATCCAGCCCAAATGTCCGGCGGCGAACAGCAACGCGTGGCGGTGGCGCGCGCTTTGGCGCCACATCCAGCCATCCTCGTCGCGGACGAGCCGACCGGTAATCTCGACGATGCGACCGGCCGGTCGATCATCGAGCTGTTGTTCGCCGGCCATAAGGCCCGCGGTACGACTTTGGTTCTGGTGACCCACGACAACGCGCTGGCGGAGCGGTGTGACCGCGTGGTTCGGCTGCGATCGGGCCGCATCGACAGCGAGAATCGCCCGTGAGCGTGGCTGCGACCGCCCCGGGTTTGGTGCCGCTGCGCTTCGCGCTGCGTGAAATGCGCGGCGGCCTGCGCGGCTTTTATATCTTCATTGCCTGCATCGCCTTGGGCGTCACCGCGATTGCCGGGATCGGCTCGCTATCCAGCAGCTTGTCGGAAGGACTTGCTCGCGAGGGACGCGCGCTTCTTGGCGGCGACATTGCTTTCATCCTGAGCCAGCGCGAGGCAAAGCCAGCAGAGCGGCAGTTTCTGGAACGCCATGGCCAAATGTCGTCGGTCGCAACGATGCGCGCGATGGTGCGCACCGGCGACGGACGCAGCGCACTGGTCGAAGCCAAGGCGATTGATACCCCCTATCCGCTCTATCGTAGTTTGGTCCTCGATCCGGTTCTTTCGGCCCCTGACGCGGTTGCCGCGCGCGACGGCGTCTTCGGCGCCGCCGCCGACCCCGCTCTGCTAACGCGGCTCGACCTGAAAATCGGCGACCGCCTGATGCTCGGCAATGCGCCGCTTGAGATCCGCTCGGCTATCGAAACCGAGCCGGACAAGTTGTCGATCGGCATCGGTTTCGGGCCGCGGCTCATGATCAGTGAAGCGGCGCTGCGGGCGAGCGGCCTGTTGCAGCCCGGCAGTCTGGTGCGCTGGCATTATCGCCTGCGCCTGACCGGCGCCGATGCCGGTGACGCAGCCGCGCGAGCCCTCGCCACGCAAGCCAATCGCGAGTTGCCCGAAGCCGGCTGGGAAATCCGCACCGCCACGAACGCGTCGCCGCAACTCGAGCGCAATGTCGAGCGCTTCACTCAATTTCTCACCATTGTCGGCCTGACTGCACTGTTGGTTGGCGGCGTCGGCGTCGGCAATGCCGTCAAAGGTCATCTTGATCGCAAGCGCGACGTCATCGCCATCATGAAGGCGCTCGGCGCGAGCGGCCGGCGCGTCTTTGCAATCTACCTCGCGCAAGTGGGTGTGCTGGCGCTCATCGGGGGGTTCATAGGCATTGTGCTCGGCGCCGCCTTGCCGTTTGCAGTCACCGGCTTGTTTGGCAAGATCCTTCCCCTGCCGGTCATCCCGGCGCTCCATATCGCTGATCTTCTTCTCGCTTTGGTCTATGGCGTCGTCACCGCGCTCGTCTTCACGATCTGGCCGCTGGGACGCGCGCACGATGTGCCAGTCGGCGCCTTGTTTCGCGATAACGTCGCACCGCAGCCGGCACTGCCGCGCTGGGGCTATATCATCGCGACGATCGTCAGCATTCTCGCGCTCGCAATGCTGGCATGGCTGCTCGCTTATGACCGCCGTGTTGCGCTGATCTTCATCGGGGCCGCCGGCGCGGTATTCCTGCTGCTACGACTCGTCGCGAATGTGCTGATGGTCGCCGCGGCCCGTATTCCCCGCCCACGCTCGACCGAGTTGCGGCTCGCGATCTCCAATATCCATCGCCCCGGCGCGTTGACCCCGACAATCGTGCTGTCTTTGGGGCTTGGTCTCGCACTTCTTGTCACTGTGATCGAAATCGACGGCAATTTGCGCAAACAGTTCACCGCCGCGCTCCCGGAAAAGGCACCGGCGTTCTATTTCCTCGACATTCCCAGCGACAATGCCGCGAGCTTCGGAAGCTACGTCCGCGGCTTGGCGCCCGGGGCAAAGCTCGAAGAAGTCCCGATGCTGCGCGGCCGTATCGTCGCCGCGGGCGGCACGCCCGCGGAAAGCATCAAGCCGAAACCTGACGCGGCGTGGGCCCTGGTCGGCGATCGCGGCATCACCTACGCCGCTGAAGTGCCCGCCGGCTCTCGCGTCGTCCAAGGCCAATGGTGGGATGAGAACTACAGCGGCCCGCCGCTCGTTTCGTTCGAACAGAAGATCGCGGACGGATTGGGCCTGAAACTCGGGGACGAAGTCACCATCAACGTGCTCGGCCGAAACATTACGGCGCGCATCTCAAATTTGCGGTCACTCGATTGGCAGAGCCTTGGCATCAACTTCGTCATGGTATTCCCGCCGTCGACGTTCCGTGGCGCGCCTCACACCCACATGGCGACTTTGACTTATCCCGGCGCCAGCACGGCCGCGCAGGAGGCTCGCGTGATCCGCGCCATAACCGACACCTATCCGATGGTGACGACTGTGCGCGTCAAGGACGCCATCGAGTCGATTGGCGCGCTTGTGTCCAATCTCGCGCTTGGCATCCGTGCGGCATCAGGCGTGACATTACTGGCCGCGGCGCTTGTACTCGGCGGCGCACTGGCCGCCGGCCACCGTCATCGCGTTTATGACGCGGTTATTCTGAAGACGCTCGGCGCCACCCGCGCCCGGCTATTGGCCGCGTATCTGATCGAATATGCGGTGCTCGGCCTCTTCACTGCGCTATTCGGCGTGCTCGCCGGCTCGCTCGCGGCGTGGTTCATCGTCGTAGAACTCATGCACCTCGGCTTCGAATGGCTCTTCCTGCCCGCCCTCGCCGCCACGCTCGGCGCCGTCGGCGTCACCGTCGGCCTGGGCTTGATCGGCACGTTCCGGGCACTGGGCCAAAAGCCGGCGCCGGTGCTGCGTAATCTCTAGGCGCCTTTGCGACATTCAGCCGCGTATCGGCTTGCCGCAGCGAGAGCATTGGATTCGAGCCAAAATGGCCCTGTCCGACATTAACGTTCCGCAATCTTGTGTTGGCGAAATGACGCGTCCCCCCGGGCTATCTGGCGCGAAGGCGCGCGCGACACTAAATTCCCTGCCGAACGACGGCTGCGCCGTCGCGTGAATGGTTTGAAAAGACCGGCTGTCGCAGCCGGAACACAGAGAGGAAAGACAACGATGTCGGATTTTGACCGCAACATTGCTGCCCGGGGCGGTTACGCCGCCGATCGGGTCGCCGCGATCGACGCGGGTCTGCGCGCATACATGATCCGCGTCTACAACTACATGGCCGCGGGCATCGCCTTCACCGGCGTGACCGCTTGGGCGACGTATCAAGCGGCGGGCGGCGACGCGATCCGCGTCGCTGCGGGGCGCGTTTCGGGCCTCACGCCATTTGGCGCGATGGTCTTCAACGGCGTCACGCCAATCGTGCTGATGCTGGTGACGCTCGGCCTCGTCTTCTTCATCAGCTTCCGCATCCATCGCCTGCAGCCGACCACGGCCTTCACGCTGTTTTCGGTCTATGCGGCGCTGATGGGCGTGGCGCTGTCGTCGATCTTCCTCGCCTATACCGGCGTGTCGATCACCCGCGTGTTCTTCATCACCGCCGCGACCTTCGGCGCGATGAGCCTGTGGGGCTACACCACGCAGCGCGACCTGTCCGGCATGGGATCGTTCCTGATGATGGGCCTGATCGGCCTGATCATCGCCAGCGTGGTGAACATCTTCCTCGCCAGCTCGGCCCTGCAGTTCATCATTTCCGCGGTCGGCGTCCTCGTGTTCGTCGGTCTCACCGCCTACGACACCCAGCAGATCAAGGAAATGTACGACGTGCAGGACGACGGCACGGTCGGCAGCCGGAAGGCCATCATGGGCGCGTTGAGGCTCTATCTCGACTTCCTCAACCTCTTCATCATGCTGCTGCAGCTGGTCGGCGACCGCCGCTAACAGCGATAAATTGAGGTAACGCAAGCGCCCCGGCCAAGAGCCGGGGCGTTTTGTTTTGGCGCTTCCATTGCTACCCTTGGCGGCGCATGAAAATCCGTCCCGCAAATTTCGCCGATATCCCCGCCATCACCCGCATCTATGGCCATGCGGTAAAAACCGGCACGGCCTCCTTCGAGCTCGAGCCTCCGGACGAGGCGGAGATGAAGACGCGGATGGAAAATCTGCTCAACGGCAAGTTTCCGTATCTGGCGGCGGAGATCGACGGCAAAGTCGCGGGCTACGCCTATGCCGGGCTTTACAGAACCCGGCCGGCCTATCGGCACACGGTGGAGAATTCTGTCTACGTGGCGCCGGAGCTCCACAAGCGCGGGATCGGCAAGGTCTTGCTGGATGCGCTGATCGATGCATCCGCCGCGCGCGGTTTCCGGCAGATGATCGCGGTGATCGGCGACAGCAACCAGGCGGCGTCGATCGCACTTCACAAAGCCTGCGGATTCGAGATGGTCGGGCCGCTGAAGAACGTCGGCTGGAAGTTCGGCCGCTGGCTCGACACGGTGTTGATGCAGCGCGCGCTCGGCGAAGGCGCGAATGCGCCGCCAAAGGCCGACCGCTAGTTCACCACGCTCAACTTGGTGTCGAGCACGCGCAGAACGCGATCGAGCTCGTGGCCGCGGCGCATGATCAGGCCGGTCGCGGAAATGACGGAATATGCGCCCTGTTTGCGGGCGAGGCGCGGATCCTTCTCGATGCGATAGATCGGCACTTCGGCCGCACGGCGGAAAATCGAGAACACGGCGCGATCTTTCAGAAAATCGATGGAGTAATCCCGCCATTCGCCTGAAGCGACCATGCGGCCGTAAACGTCGAGAATTCGCTTCAATTCACGGTGGTTGAAGGTGACTTGCTGCGGGGGGGCGGAACGAGCGCCGGAAGTACCCCCCGGGGACTGGCTGGGATCGATTTCGCCGGAACCGAAGCTCATGGCGCCTCCTCGCGGTTATTCGCAATGATCGCGCTGCATAAACGCGGCGGCAAGCACTTCCGGTGCGGCGAAAACGCCGAAAAAACAGGCTTTTGGCCATCACGCATTCGTTAGCGCAAACACCAAAAGGCCCAATTTCGGTCAAGCGCCTGTCACGGGGTGGATCGATAAGACTAGCGTTACCTCAAAGGCCCGGGCGGACTGATGCCCGGATTCCTCAGCCCCCCAGCCCCCCGGGGTCGGCCGACCGGGCCAGTTGAGCTCCAGAGTTTCGTAGAGAGTAGCGTTACGAGTTGCGTTTTGAGTTTGAGTTCCGCGTACGGTTCAATCCCCAAAATGACTTCGGGCCACCCAGTCGGTGGCCCGATTTTTTTGTGCCGGCGCGATTTTATTTCAGGGCGGCGACAGCGGCGCCCAGCATCCGGCCCGGCTTCGCGGCAATCCCGGCCTGCAACACGACGGCCACCCGATCGAGCTCCTTGAGCGGAATGTTCGCGTCGCCCAGATCGGCGACGGAAGCGCTGAAGGTTTTTTCCTCGCCATTCCAGTCGCCAAGTTTGATCCAGCGGCGAACCACGTTGGTATAGGTCAGCTGACGGCCGCCATTCTCGCCGCGGCCGACCGCGACATTCGCTTTGCTGGTCACGGGGCAGAGCCAGACTTCGCCGCTCTTCTGCTCGTCGCGCGCCGCAGGCAATGTCACAAGAATTTTTCCGTCTTCGACCTTGATCGTGACAGGAAGCGGGGCGGCGCGGGCCTGGGCGATTGCGGTCTCGAGCGCGGCCTTGTCGCTGCCGATCACCTGCGCAGTGCCATTGATCACGGCTTGCGGCGTGAAGACGTTGCGGTCGCCACGCGCACCGGCATAAGCGCGCTGACGATTGCTGTGGCCATGAAGGGCGAGCGTGTCGCGCCAGCCGAGATAGTCCCAATAATCGACGTTGAGGCTGAGCGCGATCACCGAGGGATCGCGCGCGATGTCGCTGAGCACCTTGTCGGCAGCAGGGCATGACGAGCAGCCCTGGCTGGTGAAGAGCTCAACCACAGCACGGGGCGCTTGCGGGGCCCCGCTTTGGGCGGCGGCGCCCTGTCCTATAACGACAGCCAAAGCGACAACGCTTACGAGACGACGCATCGGACGCTCCCCGGGCCCCCGCCCGCAAGGAATGACTGCGCCCGACCCTAGGCCTTTTTTCGTCTCACCGGCCACTCACTTCACAGTGAGGCTGCCCACCTTTTTACGCGGCGAGCTGGCGCAGGACATATTGGAGAATGCCGCCGTTCTTGAAGTAGTCGAGTTCGTCGAGCGTATCGATGCGGCAGATCAGCGGCACGCGCTTGAGCGTCCCGTCGCTGCCCACGATCTCGGCGATCAGCTTCTGGCGCGGCTTGAGCTCGCCATGCAGGCCGCGAATAGTGACGCATTCATCGCCCTTGAGACCAAGCGTCTGCCAGGAAGTGCCTTCCTCGAACACCAGCGGCATCACGCCCATGCCGATGAGATTCGAGCGATGGATGCGCTCGAACGACTGCACAACGACCGCGCGGATACCGAGCAGCACCGAGCCTTTCGCCGCCCAGTCGCGGGATGAACCGGTGCCATATTCCTTGCCGCCAAACACGACCAGCGGCACTTTTTCCTGCCGGTAGCGCATCGCCGCGTCGTAGATCGTCATCTTCTGCTTCGAGGGGTAGTGCACGGTCACGCCGCCCTCGACACCCTTCACCATCTGGTTCTTGAGCCGGATATTGGCGAAGGTGCCCCGCATCATCACTTCATGATTGCCGCGGCGCGTGCCGTATTGGTTGAAGTCCGCGGGCTTCACCTTGTTGTCGACGAGATATTTGCCCGCCGGGGAATCGATCTTGATCGAGCCCGCCGGTGAAATGTGGTCGGTGGTGATCGAGTCGAGGAACAGGCCGAGGACGCGCGCTTCGACGATATCCTCGAGCGGATTGGGATGGCGGCCCATGCCCTGGAAATAGGGCGGATTCTGCACATAGGTCGACTTCTTGTCCCAGTCATAGGTCATGCCGCCCTTGACCGAAATCTTGCGCCAGTTGGCGTCGCCCTTGAACACGTCGCCGTATTTCTGGACGAAGATCTGGCGGGTGATCGTCTTCTTGATGACGTCCTCGATCTCCTTGTTGGAGGGCCAGATGTCCTTCAAGAAAACTTTCTTGCCTTTGCTGTCGGTGCCGAGCGGATCCTTGGCCAGATCGACCTGCATCGAGCCGGCGATCGCGTAAGCGACAACGAGCGGCGGAGACGCGAGGTAATTGGCGCGCACGTCCTGATTGACGCGGCCCTCGAAGTTTCGGTTGCCGGACAGCACCGCCGCCGCGACCAGATCGTTCTTGTTGATCGACTCGGAGATTTCTTCCGGCAGCGGGCCGGAATTGCCGATGCAGGTGGTGCAGCCGAAGCCGACCAGGTTGAAGCCGAGCTTGTCGAGGTCGGTCTGCAAGCCGGACTTCGAGAGATATTCGGCGACCACTTGCGACCCCGGAACGAGCGATGTCTTGACCCAGGGCTTCGCGGTGAGGCCGCGCGCCGCGGCCTTGCGGGCAAGAATACCTGCGGCGACCATGACGTTCGGGTTCGACGTATTCGTGCAGGACGTGATTGCAGCGATGACCACGTCGCCATGGCCGAGATCATGCTTGCGGCCCTTCACGGCAACGCGCTTGGCCAGCTCTGACTTCTTGTTGAATTCCTTGTCCATCGAGGCGGCGAAGCCAGCCTTCGTGTCCTTGAGCGCGATCCGGTCCTGCGGGCGCTTCGGGCCGGCGAGCGACGGCTCCACGGTCGACAGATCGAGCTTGAGGACGTCGGTGAAGATCGGATCCGGCGTGGTCTTGCTGCGGAACATGCCTTGCGCCTTAGCGTAGGCATCGACCAACGCGACGGTTTCGGCCGGACGGCCGGTGTTTTTCAGATACGCAACGGTGTGCTCGTCAATCGGCGAGAAGCCGCAGGTCGCGCCGTATTCCGGCGCCATATTGCCGAGCGTGGCGCGATCGGTGACTGGAAGCGCCGCGAGGCCGGGGCCGAAGAATTCGACGAACTTGCCGACCACGCCGTGGGCGCGCAGCATCTGCGTGACGGTGAGGACGAGATCGGTCGCGGTGAGGCCTTCCTTCATCTTGCCGGTGAGCTTGAAGCCGATCACCTCCGGCAGCACCATCGACATTGGCTGGCCGAGCATGCAGGCCTCGGCTTCGATGCCGCCGACGCCCCAGCCCAGCACCGAGACGCCGTTGACCATCGTGGTGTGCGAGTCGGTGCCGACCAACGTGTCAGGATAGGCGACCTCGAAGCTGCCTTCCTTGCCGTCGCACTTCACCTTGTCCTTCTTGGTCCAGACGGTGCGCGACAGATATTCGAGATTGACCTGGTGGCAGATGCCGGTGCCCGGCGGCACGACGTTGAAATTATCGAACGAGCGCTGCGCCCATTTCAGGAATTTGTAGCGTTCCTGGTTTTGCCGGTATTCCTCGTCGACGTTTTTCTTGAACGCTGCATTGTTGCCGAAATAAGTGACCGCGACCGAGTGGTCGATGACGAGATCGACCGGCACCAGCGGATTGATCTTCTTCGGGTCGCCGCCAAGCATCTTCATGGCATCGCGCATCGCCGCGAGATCGACGACGGCGGGAACGCCGGTGAAATCCTGCATCAGCACGCGCGCCGGGCGGAACGCGATCTCGTGTTCCGATGTCTTGTCCTTGAGCCAGTGCGCGATCGCCTGGATGTCTTCTTTCTTGACGCTGCGGCCGTCCTCACAGCGCAGCAGATTTTCCAGCAGCACCTTGAGCGAGAATGGCAGCCGGGAAATGCCCTTGAGGCCGTTCTTTTCGGCCACGGGCAGGCTGTAATAGGCGTAAGTCTTGCCGCCGACCTTGAGGGTCTTGCAGCATTTGAAACTGTCGAGCGAGCTCATATCGGCGGATCCATTCCGGACGGGAGACATCAATGCGCGGCGGCATTAACCTCCGATCCGGGCACAAGTCTTTGGTTTGGTGCGGGGAATTCGGTCTTTGTCGCAGCGACGGGCTTATAGGGTCTTTTCCGGCGGGATGCCATATTCGGTGGAAATGAGCGGGGGAATGCGGGAATTGCCCGCGGTTTGCGCGGGATTCCGGGCGGTTTTTACATGCAATTGATAGCCGAGAACCTCGCTTGTGTGCGCGGCGGCCGCGAAGTTTTCGCCGATGTCGGTTTTGCCCTCGGCGCCGGCGAGGCCTTGCTGGTGACCGGCCGCAATGGCGCGGGCAAATCCTCCCTTCTCCGGCTGATCGCCGGGCTGATCCGCCGCGCCGGCGGCACGCTTACGCTCGCCGGCGGCGACGCCGAGCTGACGATCGGCGAACAGGCGCATTATCTCGGCCACCAGGATGCGATCAAAGCCGCGCTCACGGTGGCCGAAAATCTAAGGTTTTGGTGCGGCTATCTCGGCGGGGCACCCAAGGCGGCGCTCGAGCCGGTGGGGCTCGCCGATCTTGCGCAATTGCCGGCGGGCTATCTCTCGGCAGGTCAGAAGCGCCGGCTGTCGCTTGCCCGGCTGGTCGCGATCAAACGGCCGCTCTGGCTGCTCGACGAGCCGACTTCGGTGCTGGATGAGACGTCGCGCGGCCGCCTCGCCGATTTGATGCGCGCGCATCTCGCCGGCGGCGGCATGATCATCGCCGCGAGCCACGGACCGATCGGGCTCGAGCGCGCGCGCGAACTTCGCATGGACAGCGCATGAGCGCGCACATCTTAGGAAAACGCGCGTGAACGCGCTTTTGGCACTGCTGCGGCGTGACCTGTTGCTGGCAACCCGCGCCGGCGGCGGCACTTTGATCGCGGCATTGTTCTTCGTCACGGTCATCGCCATCGTGCCCTTTGCGCTCGGCCCTGACCTCGCGCTGTTGCGGCGTATCGCGCCGGCTTTGCTGTGGCTCGGCGCGCTGCTCTCAACTTTGCTGGCGCTCGACCGCCTGCTGACCGCCGACTACGAGGACGGCACACTCGACCTCATCGTCATGGGTCGCGTCCCTATGGAACTGGCGCTCGCCGCCAAGGCCGCAGCGCATTGGCTCACTACGGGGCTGCCCCTCGTCGTCATTTCGCCGTTGCTTGGCCTGTTGCTCAATCTCGAGCCGTCCGTCTTGGGCCCGACCGCGTTGACGCTCGCGATCGGCACTCCGGCCCTCACCTTTACAGGCCTGATTGGCGCCGCGCTCACGGTGACGCTGCGGCGCGGCGCGCTGTTGTTGCCGGCTGTCGTGTTGCCGCTCGCTGTGCCCGTGCTGATTTTTGGCGTCGCCGCTGCAAACGCGGCTGCCGATGGCTATGCCTGGTTCGGCCCCGCTTTCACCATCCTTTGCGCGCTGACATTGGCGAGTGTAGTGATCGGCCCGTTCGCGGCGGCGGCTGCGATCAGGCATGGAGTGGAGTAACGATGCTGATCGATCTTGCCAATCCGAGCCGCTTTCTGGCGTTCACCCAGCGTGCGCTGCCATGGCTCGCCGCGGCAACCGCACT
>JAFBAG010000334.1 GCA_019247925.1 Pseudolabrys sp. | reverse complement strand
TTCTCACTTATCTCGTTCCGGACACGCTGCTGTTCATCCCGCTGTTCCAGATCGTGAAGTCGGTCGGCCTGCTCAATTCCTACTGGGGCATGGTGCTGGTCTACCCGACCCTGACCGTGCCGTGCTGCACCTGGATCATGATCGGCTACTTCCAGTCGATACCGAAGGAACTCGACGAGGCGGCGCTGATCGACGGCGCCGGCCAGATGCAGATGCTGTTCAAGATTTTCATTCCCGTGGCGCTACCAGGCATCATCGCCGCGACTATCTTCGCTTTCACCGTGTCATGGGCGGCCTTCGTTTATCCGATGACGTTCTTGTACTCGGCGGACCAGCAGGTGCTGACCGTCGGCACGGTGACCAGTCTGATCAAGGCCGACGTCTACAAGTGGGGCATGCTGATGGCCGGCGCCCTGGTCGCCGCCGCACCGCCGCTCGTCATCTACGCGTTCCTGATGGACTACTACATCGCAGGCCTTACCGCCGGCGCCACCAAGGGCTAACGAAAAGAAGAACTCGAGGGGAAACGGCCATGGCCGAAGTCGCATTGCGTAATGTGGTGAAGAAGTACGACGACGTACTGGCAGTCGCCAATATCAATCTGGATATCCCGAACCACGAATTCGTAGTGCTGGTCGGGCCGTCAGGCTGTGGCAAATCGACAACGCTGCGGATGATCGCCGGCCTCGAAGAGATCACCGGCGGCGAAATTTCGATCGGCGGCGAAGTGGTCAACGACTTGCCCCCCAAGGACCGGGACATCGCCATGGTGTTCCAGAACTATGCGCTCTACCCCCACATGACCGTCGCCGAGAACATGTCCTTCGGCCTGAAGCTGCGGAAGTTTCCGAAGTCCGAGATCAAGGCGCGGGTCGAAAACGCTGCGCGTATCCTCGACATCACGGAATTGCTGGCGCGGCGGCCGAAGCAGTTATCGGGCGGGCAACGCCAGCGCGTGGCCATGGGCCGCGCCATCGTGCGCAACCCCAAGGTCTTTTTGTTCGACGAACCGCTCTCAAACCTCGACGCCAAATTGCGCGTGCAGATGCGCACCGAGATCAAGCGCGTCCATCAAAAAGTGAAAACGACAACGGTCTACGTCACCCACGACCAGGTCGAGGCGATGACGCTCGCGGACCGCGTCGTGGTCATGAACGGCGGCAAGATCGAGCAAATCGGCGCGCCGAACGAGCTCTATCACAGCCCGAAAACGCGCTTCGTCGCGGGCTTCATCGGCTCTCCCGCGATGAACTTCATTCCGGCGAAGCTGGAAGCCAACGGCAGCCTGATGCTGCGGCTGTCGGATAGCCTTTCAATCCCCGTCCCGGCCTCGCGCGCGAGTCGCTACCAAGGTTATGCCGGCAAGGATTTGTTGTTCGGGCTTCGGCCGGAGCACATCACCGATACGAGAAACCGTGACGGCGGCAATGGTCACGAATTCACAGTCACGCTCGACGTGGTCGAACCGATGGGCATGGAGACGATGGTGTTCTTCAAGATCGGCAACACCGAGGTCTGCGCCCGCGTCGAGCCAACCGCGGCAAAACGCTCCGGCGAGCAAATGACGCTGCGCGCCAATCTCGATCACATGCACCTAATCGATCCGGCGACCAACCTGGTGCTCTGACTAAGCGGCGACAGGCCGGCGCTTTGGCGGACGCGCGGGGCGGCGGCGCTGCTGCACGAACAGGATCAGCGCAAAACCGGCCAGCGCCGGGATCACGAACCAGAACCGGCTCGGCCGGTCCGAGGGCACCTGCACCGCGGTGATCTCGTCGCCCTGGGTCAGACGATATTTCGCGGCCTCCGAACCGAACCGCACCGAACGCACCGTAGTCTTGCCGCCGAGGTTGTCGACGACGAGGCCGGCAGCGGCGAGCCGGTCCGCGCCGCTGACCCCCGTGCGCATGGTCAGCCGCACCAGTTTGTCGACATCATCTCCCGCGCGTGACTGGCTCTGCACCCGAAAGCGGATAGTATCATCCTTGCGGACAGTTTCAGCGACGCGCGCAAGTTCTTCGGCTGGGCGGTCCTCAAAGGCCGGCTTGATCCAATCGAGCCAGTAGCCGGGCCGGAATAGCGTGAAGCAAATCAAAAGAAGCGCCAGAGTCTCGTACCAGCGGTTGCGGGTGAGCAGCCAGTGCTGGCTCGCGGCGACGAAGGCACCCATCGCCAGCACGCAGCACAGCACGACAGTCAAGAAGTGCGCCCAGCCGCCTATGTCGATCATCAGGATTTCGGGATTGAAAATGAAGACGAAAGGCAGCAGCGCAGTGCGGTTTTCGTAACGCATGCCCTGCCAGCCGACCTTCATCGGATCGGCGCCGGCAATCGCGCCGGCGGCATAGGCCGCAAGACCGACGGG
This sequence comes from Pseudolabrys sp., assembly GCA_019247925.1. Lineage (GTDB taxonomy): Bacteria > Pseudomonadota > Alphaproteobacteria > Rhizobiales > Xanthobacteraceae > Pseudolabrys. Next base: position 20,757 of record JAFBAG010000334.1, on the reverse strand, counting down.
CGGTGACACGTCCGCCATCAAGCCGAAATAAAAAACAAACATGTGCACGGCGATAAGCGGCACCGCGACGTCGTTCTGCGCCGCAAGCTCCACCACGACCGGGGCCATCAAGGTTGCCACGACGACGTAGCTTGCCGTGGTCGGCAGGCCGGTGCCCAGAACGAGGCAAATCACCCCGACCAGCACAAGCATGAGCACAAAGCTGCCGGCCGACAGGAACTCGACAATCTCGGTCATGACGAGACCGATGCCAGTGAGCGTCACCGTTCCGACGATGATACCCGCGCTGGCCGTGGCGATGCCGACAGCGGTCATGTTGCGCGCGCCAGCTTCCAGCCCGCTCAGCATTTCGCGAAAGCCGGTCATTAGCTCGGCCCTCGCTCCGCTCTGCTTGCGGAAGAACGCGGTCAAGGGCCGTTGGGTGACAACCAAACCAGCCATCAAAATGCAGCCCCAGAAGGCGGCAAGGCCGGGCGACATCTCTTCGATCATCAGGCACCAGATCAGCACCGTGACCGGGACGAGATAATGCAGACCGGTGCGCGCCACCTCGTAGAAATCCGGCACCTTGACCAAGGCCTTGCTCGGATCGTCGAGCGGCAAGTCGGGATGACGCGCGCGATTGGCGACCAGCGCGACATAGAGCGCAATACAGACGGCAAAGGCGATCGGACCAGAAGCTTCACCAAACGCCTGTTTGGTCCAGCCGAAGCCGTAATAGATCAGGCCGGCAAGGATAACCAAGCCGCAGAACGTCAGAAGCGCTTTCGACAGGCCGTGCAAGACAGGCCGTCGGCGTTCGCGCGGCAAACCCGTCATGCCCTTCTTCGCCGCCTCAATATCGACGATGTAGAACAAGGCGCCGTAAGTAATGATCGCCGGAAGAAAGGCGTGCTTGACCACCTCGGCGTAACTAATGCCGACATATTCAGCCATCAGGAACGCCGCGGCACCCATCACTGGCGGCATCAACTGGCCGTTGACCCCCGCCGCGCATTCGATCGCGCCGGCCTGCACCGGCGTGTAACCGACTCTTTTCATCAGCGGAATGGTGAACGTGCCCGTGGTGACGACGTTGGCGACCGATGAGCCCGAAATCATCCCGGTCATGCCGGAGGAGACAACGCCGGCCTTCGCCGGACCGCCGCGGAATTGGCCAAGCAGCGAGAACGCAAGCTGAATGAAAAAATTGCCGGCGCCGGCCTTTTCCAGCAGCGCGCCAAACAGTACGAACAGAAAAATGAAATTGGTCGAAACACCGAGCGCGACGCCGAATACCCCTTCCGACGTCAGCCAGAAATGCGACGCGGCACGGCCGATCGACGCGCCCTTGTGGGCTAGAAGCCCGGGCAGATGCGGGCCGAGGAATACGTAGGCGAGAAAGGTCAGCGTGAAGGCCGGCATCCACGGCCCCTCGGCGCGCCGGGACGCTTCGATCAAGACGAGCACGCCGACCACCGCGGCGATGATGTCCCACCGCGTTGGCAGGCCCGGCCGCATCGCGAGGTCGCGGTAAAAGACAATCAGATAAAGCACCGCCGCGATGCCCGCGGCGGCGAGCAGCCAGTCGAATATCGGTATCCGATCGCGCGGCGAAGTCGCGAAGGCCGGAAAAGCCGCGAATGCAAGCAAGAATGCGAAAGCCAGGTGAATAACGCGCGCCTCGGTGTCGTTGAACACTCCGACACCCAGCGAAAAGGCGAGCGGCGAGGCGTACCAAAGCTGGAATAGCGACCACGCGATTGCAACGCACGTGAGAGCGAGCGCAACAGGCCGTGGCGGCTTGCGGCCGCCCATATCCGCCGCAACGACCAGGTCCTGAAGGTCGACGTTCTTTGGCGCGTGTGAATCGACCGCGCGCTGCGCCTTGGCGCTCATTACTCCCCCACGGCATTAAGAACGATGAGGGCGCGTTGCCGCGCCCTCATCGCCCAGGACGGATTACATCCAACCTTTTTCTTTGTAATATTTCACGGCGCCCGGATGCAGCGGCGCCGACAGGCCGTCCTTGACCATGTTTTTCGGGTCGAGATTGGCGAAGGCAGGGTGCAGTTTCTTGAACTCGTCGAAGTTGTCGAAGGTCGCCTTCACGAGGTTGTAGACCACGTCATCCGGCTGCTTGGAACTGGTGACGAGCGTCGCCAGCACGCCGTAGGTCGTGGTCGGGTTCGGGTTGTTAGCGTACATGCCGCCCGGGATGGTCGCCTTGGAATAGTAGGGGAACTGCTGGAGCAGCGAGTCGATCGCCGGCCCGGTGAGCGAAACGAGCTTCGCCCCGCACGACGTGGTCGGGTCCTGGATCGCCGCCGACGGATGGCCGACGCCGTAATAGAAGCCGTCGATCTTGTTATCGCAGAGCGCCGGGCCCTGCTCGTCCGCCTTCAATTCGCCGGCGAGCGAGAAGTCCTTCTTGGTCCACTTCATCTCGGCGAGAAGCTGTTCCATCGAAGCGAGGGTACCGGAGCCCGGATTGCCGACATTGAAGCGCTTGCCCTTGAAGTCCTCGAACTTGGTGATGTTGGCTTCCTTGCGCGCCAGCACCGTGAACGGCTCCGGGTGCACCGCGTAAACGGCGCGCAGGTCGCCGTCAGCCTTGTCCTTGAACTGGGCGAGGCCCTTGATCGCGTTGTACTGCACATCCGACTGCGTCATGCCGAAGTCGATCTCGCCCGACTTGATGGCGTTGACGTTGAACACCGAGCCGCCGGTCGATTCCACCGAGCAGCGCAACCCGGTCTTGGCGCGGTCCTTGTTCATCAGGCGGCAGATCGCGCCGCCGACCGCGTAATAAACGCCGGTGACGCCGCCGGTCCCGATGGTGATGAATTTCTGCTGCTGTGCCACTACCGGCGAGCCGGTTGCACTCAGCGCCAGTGCGGCGACCGCGACGAGGCCGCCGAAAGACGTAAGCCGTTTCATTATTGTTCCTCCAGTGAACATCACGCGTTGACCGCGATGATTAAGCCAATGGCAGCACGTCGCGATGCTTTCTGCAATGCGGCCAAAAGCAATCGATCCTAGGCGATGGCGGCATCCACCGCATCGCCAAGCCGCTCGACGATCGTATCGATTTCTCGTTCGGTGACGATAAAAGGCGGCGCCAGCAGCACGTGGTCACCCCGGCCATCCCCAACGGTGCCACCCATTGGGTAGACCAGAAGACCGCGTTTCATCGCCTCGGCTTTGATTTTGACATTGACCTTGCGCGCGGGGTCGAACGGCTCCTTGGTGCCTCGATCGGCGACTAGCTCGATGCCCTGAAACAGCCCCCGGCCGCGCACGTCCCCGACAAAAGGATGATTGCCGAAACGTTCATTGAGCCGGCGCGAGAAATGCGCGCCTTGCTTGCGCACATTTTCGAGAAGCTTGTCGCGGCGGATCACTTTCTGCACCGCGAGCGCCGCGGCGCAGGCAAGCGGATGCCCCATATATGTGTGGCTGTGCTGGAGCGCGCCGCTACCTTGCTCCAGCGCCTTGAAGATTTTGTCGTGCACCAGCAGCGCGCCGATCGGCATGTAACCGCCACCAAGCCCTTTGGCGATGGCGAGCAAGTCGGGCACCACGCCATCCTGCTCGCAGGCATAGAGCGTGCCGGTGCGGCCCATGCCGCACATCACCTCGTCAAGGATCAGCAGGATGCCGTGGCGGTCGCAAAGCTCGCGCACGCGCTTGAAATAGCCGGGCACCGCCGGGACCGCGCCCATCGTTGCGCCGACCACCGGTTCGGCTAAAAATGCGATGACATTCTCACCGCCAAGTTCTTGAACTTTGGCTTCGAGCTCGCTCGCGAGGCGCTCGCCATATTGCTGCGACGTCTCGCCGGCGCGCTTTTCGCGATACTCGTAAACCGGCGCGACGTGATGCGCTTCGAACAGCAACGGCGCGAATTGCTTCCTCTGCCATTCACGTCCACCGGCCGCGAGCGCACCGAGCGTGATGCCGTGATAGCTTTGCCGCCGGCCGATGATGTAGCGGCGCTGCGGCTGGCCGATCTCGACGAAATATTGCCGGGCCGTCTTCAGCGCGGCTTCCACCGCCTCCGAACCGCCGCTGAGATAGAGAATGTGGCCGAGGCCTTTCGGCGCGTGGGCCGCGAGATCGTCGGCTAGCTGCTCTGCCGCCTCAGTCGTGAAAAACGAAGTATGCGCATATTCGAGGTTGTCGAGCTGCGCGCGCATTGCCGCCAGTACGTCCGGGTGAGAATGGCCGAGACAGGACACAGCGGCGCCGGAAGACGCATCTATATAATCCTTGCCGGCAGCATCGCAAATCGTAATGCCCTTGCCGGACACGGCCTGCGGATAGTCGTGGCCAATCTTGCGGTGGAGAATATGGGTCATGCGCGGACTATAGCGCGCTGACCGTGCCGGGCCAGTGCTACCCGTTCATATGGCCGGGCGATGCGCTCTGAATGTCGTCATCGCGCAACATCCGTATCGCAGCTCCTTGCGGGTCATCGAACTGACCGGACCGCAAGGCCCATAGAAATGCGAACAGGCCGGCAACGCCAAGCCCGAGCGCCATCGGTACGAGATAAACGAGGACACTCATGTCACACCTCGGCCGCGGGCGCGGAATGCGTTGAGCGTGACCAGAAGCGACGATGCCGACATGGCGATTGCTGCGATAAACGGCGTCAATGCCCCGATCACCGCGATCGGAACCGCAACCGCGTTGTAGATCACGGCGAGCCAGAGGTTTTCTGTCATCAGGTGCCGGGCCCGTCGCGCCGTCAGCAGCGCCTGCACGACCGGCAGCAGCCGCTCGCCCAGGAAAAGCGCGTCCGCGTGCGCCTGTGCGATATCGGCGGCACTCGAGGGCGAAATCGACACGTCGGCGGCAGCAAGAGCCGGCGCATCGTTGACGCCATCCCCGACCATCAAGACCCGCCGCCCTTTTGCTTTGAGCTGCTCGATGGCCTGGATTTTTTCCGCGGGCTTCATCGCCGCATGCCAGGACTCGATCCCCAGCGTCGCCGCGACCCGGCTGACGGGCAGCGAGCGGTCGCCGGACATAATATGGAGCGACAAACCGAGCGCGCGCAGTGCATTCATCGTTTCCGCTGCGTCGGGGCGCAAGGACTGACGGATTTCGAACACGGCGCTTCGAGCGGCATGGGTGAAGGCGAGCAGCGATACGTCGCTCGAGACGGATTGCGTTGGCAGCCCACAGAATTCAAGGCTGCCAAGGCGCGCCTCTTGACCGTCGATCAACACGCGGATTCCCCGGCCGGATTCCTCGACCACCCCATCAAATGGCGCTGACGTCATCGCTTCGCGCGCCAGGGCACGAGCCAAAGGATGGCGGCTCGACAGAGCGAGCCGCGCGCCGGTGCGCAATAAGGCCGGATCCACCGCTCCCGTATTTTCCACACGCAGGTCAGGCGACGTCAGCGTGCCGGTCTTGTCGAACACTACCGTATCGACTTTTGCGAGGCGCTCGAGCGCGTCGGCACCATTGAGGATGATGCCGGAGCGGAACAGCGCGCCGGAAGCCACGACTTGGACGGCCGGGATAGCGAGCGCCAAAGCGCATGGGCACGTGATGATGAGAACCGATATCGCGGTGACCAGTGCATAGTGCAGGGACGATCCCGCCATCAGCCAGCCGATAGCGGTCAGCGCCGCCGCCGAATGGACGACCGGGGCGTAATAACCGGCCGCTTTGTCGGCGAGCGCGCGTATACGCGACCGTCCTGCGGCCGCCTTGGCGAGCAGTCGCTCGATCTCGTCGATTAGGGTGTCGGCGCCTAGCGCGGTGACCTCGATCCTCAGTGCGCCGGAGTAGTTGAGACTGCCGGTATAGACCGATGCACCCGCGTCCACCCGCCGGGGGGCCGTTTCGCCGGTGATGATGCTTTCGTCGATCTCGGAGCGGCCCGCCACGACGCGTCCGTCCGCCGGTACACGGTCGCCAGGCCGCACCAGCAAATGATCCCCGGTGCGCAAGGCCGCCACCGGTACTTCCTTGATCTCGCCGTCTTTAAGCCGCTGCGCCGTGTCCGACTTCAAAGCGGCAAGATTTGTCGCGACGGCGCGGGTACGGCGGCGCATGGCGTGGTCGAGCACCCGCCCCAACAACAGGAAAAACAACAGCATCAACGCCGAGTCGAAATAGGCATGCTCGGCGTGAACCGCGGTCTCGTAAACCGACAGGCCGAGCGCGAGGATGACGCCGAGCGAGATCGGCACATCCATATTGGTCGTCCTGGCCTTGAGCGCCTCGAACGCGCTGCGGAAGAACGGCCGGCCGGCATAGAAGGCGGCAGGCAGCGAGATCAAAGCCGACGTCCAGTGGAAAAAATCGCGCGTTTCGGCGGTGATATCGGTAACATTGCCAGACCACACCGACACCGACAGCAGCATGACGTTCATGGCGCCAAAGCCCGCGACGCCGAGGCAGCGCAGCAGATTTTTGACCTCGCGCGCTTCGGCTTCTTCCGCGGCGGTCGCGCGGAACGGCCGGCCCTTGTAGCCGAGCGCTTCGATCTCACTGACGATGCGGGCGGGAGCCAGATCTTCCTTCCGCCACGCGACATGCAGCCGGCGGTTGGTGAAGTTGAGACGCGCTTCGGTCACGCCCGGCAAGGACCGCACGGCATTCTCGATGCGGGCGACGCAGCCGCCGCAAGTGACCCCGTCGACGGCGAGATCCATGGCGATGCCGCCATTCTGCTCGGGGCTCGTGTAGTAGCTATAGTCCTCCGCAACGGACATGGATCACCTCAAATTAATCCGGCTCTGTGACCGGAAAACGCGCTCGGCGCCGCGCAAAAGATCGAGCTTGAGCTCCCATTGTCCTGACAGCGGCGCGAACACGCCGCTGAACACACCGGGTCGGATTTCACGCATCGCAATGGCCTGATCGCGCCGATTATCGGCCGGATGGGCGAGCGACGCCTCGACGGTCAGCCCCGGAACGAGCGCGCCAGCCCTGTCGCGCACATCGAATTCAAACACCGGCTGGCCCGAGCGTTCGCGTGCGATCCTTCCGTCGACGTGCCAGCCCAGCCCGTCTTGCTGATCCGCTTCGCGCCTGTCGGCGCCGAATTTAAGCCCCGCCTTGTACGAACTCGCGACTTCAACGCCGCTGAACGTCGACATCGCGGCGCGGACCATCACTGCGTTCACGGCAAACACAACGGCGAAGAAGCCAACGAGCGACAACAGGACAAAGCGTCCCGTCACCTGCCAGCGCCCTGTCCTAACGTTTTCCACGTTGCTCTCCTTCAGGGTCCCACAAAATGGTCGTGGGTCTCGGTCCGCTCGCCGGAGTGGCTGTCGATGATCACGAATTGCAGATTGAGCCGCGCTCCGGGCGCAAGCTTTTCGCGCGTCGTCACCAGCGCACGCACCGCCCGCGTCTGATCCGGACCGACCAGGATTTCACGCCCCGGTTCGCCGATGATCTCGAGGTCATATTGTCCAATGCCGGCGACCGAGAGCATGAAGGCGCGCGGCTCCTGCTCCTTGTTCAAAAGGCGGATCGTGTAGGCATTACGGATCGCGCCGTCGGCGAGGCGGACATAGACCGGATTGCGATCATGAATAACGCTTACGCCGGTGTAATCCCGTGTCCCCAGCGCATAGGCCATGATGCCGCCGGTGATAAAAATGATGGCGGCGTAGATCACCGTGCGGGCACGAACGAGCCGGTAAATCGCGGGCTCGCCTTTGAGTCGCCGCTGGATGTTCATCTCGGTTTCGTAGCCGATCAGTCCCGTCGCGCGTCCGAGCTTGCGCATGATGGCGTCACAGGCGTCGATGCATAGTCCGCATTGAATGCAGCCGAGATTGGCGCCACCCCGGATGTCGACGCCGGTCGGGCAAACATGCACGCACTGCTGACAATCGACGCAGTCGCCCGCCTTGGCGCCCTGCGAGCGCAGCAGTTCGCTTTTTTTGACCGAGCAGCGCGGCTCGCCGCGGTCATAGCGATAAGTGACGTTCAGGGCATATTCGTCGGTCAGAGCGGCCTGGATACGCGGCCACGGGCACATATAGAGACACACCTGCTCGCGCATCCAGCCGGCGAAGACGTAGGTCGTCAGCGTGAGGATCGCGATCCAGGCATAGGCGATAAAAGGCGCTTCGCCGGTCGCGAGCTCTCGCACCAGCGTGGGCGCGTCGGCGAAATAGAGGACCCAGGCCCCACCGGTCCACCATGCGACACCAAGCCAAGTGATGTGCTTTCCGATTTTGGAAGCGGCCGTCTTCAGCGTGAGTTTCTTGCGGTCCGCGAGCATGTGTTCGCGGCGATCGCCTTCGAAGAAGCGCTCGATCGCAAAGAACAGATCCGTCCAGACCGTTTGCGGACAGAGATAGCCGCACCAGATGCGGCCCGCGACGGCATTCATCAAGAACAGCGTCATCGCCGCGACGATGAGCAAGCCGGTGAGGTAATAGATCTCTTGAGGCCAGATCTCGATGAAGAAGAAATAGAAACGGCGATTTGGAAAATCGATCAGGACCGCCTGGCTGGGCGCGTTGGGGCCGCGATCCCAGCGCACAAAGGGCAACAGGTAGTAGACGCCGAGCGTAAACAGCAAAAGCGTCCATTTGATGCGGCGAAACGTTCCCTGCACGCTTTGGGCGTAAACGTGCCGGCGCGCCGCATAGAGCGGCTCGTCATCCGGCGGCCCGGGATCGAGTTTCGCCTGTTCGACGAGGCGGACCAACTCCGGTGCTTCGACGGCAGCGGCGCCTTTCACCCCAATCGTGTGCGCGGCGCCCACAATCACTTTTCTCCGCCGCCAAGCGTGTGAACGTAGACCGTGAGCGCCTTGATGGTGGACGGATTGAGCCGCCCGGCCCAGTGCGGCATCACCGCGCCGCGGCCGTTACGAATTCCGTCCATGATCGTTTGCTTGTCGGAACCGTAGAGCCAGATGCGGTCGGTCAGGTCCGGCGCGCCGAGCTCGCGATTGCCTTTGCCTTGCTCGCCGTGACAAACCGCGCAGTTATCGGCAAAGACTTTCCTGCCGACCTCTGGGTTGAAACCACGCTCGGTGGACAGGCCCGCCAGCGCGCGCACATGGTCGGCGACTTCGGAAATCTCTTCGGACTTGAGAATCTTGTCGCGGCCGAATGCCGGCATGGCGCCGGCGCGGCTCTTGTCATGCGCCGAGCGGACGCCGAACTGGATCGTCTGCGAGATATCGGCCAGCTTGCCGCCCCACAGCCAGTCGTCATCATTAAGGTTCGGATAGCCTTTCGCGCCGCTGCCGCCGGTGCCGTGGCACGGCGCGCAATTATCCGCGAAAGCCGCGCGGCCCTGCGCACGGGCGAATTCGAGCATCTGCGGATCGCGCGCGATTTCATCGAGTGAGGCCGCCTCAAGCTTTGCCACCAGCGGCCCGCGCTGAACGTTCAGGGCCGCAAGGTCCTCGACCACGGCAGTGCGCGTGTGCCAGCCAAGCATCCCTTCGGTCGCGCTGCTCAGCAACGGCCAGGCCGGATAAACCACCCAGTAACCGACCGACCAAATGATCGTCAGGTAGAACGTCCACAACCACCACCGCGGCAGCGGCGTATTGAGCTCCTGAAGGCCATCCCACTCATGTCCCGTCGTCGGGGTGCCGGTGACCTTGTCGATGTTGTGATCGTGCGTCGTCATTTTTCAGTCCTCCCGCAGCGGCATGCGGGCCGCGGCGTCGAAGAAATCCTTGCGTGACGGGCGCAGCGCGTAGACCAGCGCCGCCAGAAAAATTCCGACGAAATAAATGAGGCCCCAGGTCTGGGCGAATTCCGCGAAGGCCTTGTAGGTGGCGTCCATGGCTACCGGATGTTGGCTTTGTCGTTGTAGAGCTTGAAGTCGACGAGAGTACCGAGCACCTGCAGGTAAGCGATCAGTGCGTCGGCCTCGGTGATGCGCGCGGCATTGCCATCGAAGTCGCGAGCCTGCGCTTTCGGATAGCGCTTGCCGAGTTCAAAAGCGTCGGGATTGTCGTTGGTCGCCTGCGCGACAACATCCGCCTTCGCGTTTGCTATCATGTCGGAGGAATACGGCACGCCCAGCAGCGCCTGCGCGCTGAGATCGTCGTTGATACGGCTGAAGTCGAGATCGGTGGCCGCCAGCCACGAGTAGTCCGGCATGACCGATCCCGGCACCACCGAGCGCGGCGCGCGCAGATGCTCGCGGTGCCAGTCATCGGAGTACTTGCCACCGACGCGCGCGAGATCCGGCCCCGTGCGCTTGGAGCCCCATTGGAACGGCCTGTCGTAGATGCTCTCGGCGGCCAGCGAATAGTGACCGTAACGCTCGACCTCGTCCCGCAGCGGGCGGATCATCTGCGAATGGCACAGATAGCAGCCTTCGCGCACATAGATGTTGCGGCCCGCCAGCTCGAGCGGCGTGTAAGGCCGCATACCATCGACCTTTTCGATCGTGTTCTTGAGATAGAACAGCGGCACGATTTCGATCAGCCCGCCGATCGCAATCGCGATCAGGATGCCGATCACCAGAACGATCGAATTCTTTTCGAAGATCGCGTGTTTGTGCCAGAGCGACATGTCTACCTCACTCCGCCGGAGCCAGCGCCATGGCCGGCGAAGATGCCGGGTGCCCGCTCATCACGGTTTTCCAGAGGTTGAAGGCCATCATCAGCGCCCCGATGAGGAACAGCAGGCCGCCGAGAGCGCGGATGACATAGAAAGGATGCATCGCCTCGACGGTTTCGACGAAGGAGTATTCGAGGAAGCCGAGCGAGGTGTAAGCGCGCCACATCAAGCCCTGCAGGATTCCCGACACCCACATCGCGCTGATGTAGAAGACGATGCCGATGGTCGAGACCCAGAAGTGCCAGTTGACCAGGCGCAGCGAATACAGCTCGCGATTCCACAGCCACGGGATCAGGCAATAGAGCGCGCCAAACGAGATGTAGCCGACCCAGCCGAGCGCGCCGGAGTGGACGTGGCCGATAGTCCAATCGGTGTAATGCGACAGCGAGTTAACGACCTTCACCGACATCATCGGACCCTCGAAGGTCGACATGCCGTAGAAGGCGACCGAAACCACCATCATGCGCAACACGGGGTCGGTGCGCAGCTTGTCCCAAGCACCTGACAGCGTCATGAGGCCGTTGATCATGCCGCCCCAGGACGGCATCCACAGCATGATCGAGAACGTCATGCCGAGCGTCTGCGCCCAATCCGGCAGCGCGGTGTAGTGAAGGTGGTGCGGACCCGCCCAGATGTAGAGGAAGATCAGCGACCAGAAGTGAATGATCGAGAGCCGGTACGAATAGACCGGACGGTCCGCGCGCTTCGGAATGAAGTAATACATGATCGCGAGGAAGCCGGCGGTGAGGAAGAACCCCACCGCGTTGTGGCCGTACCACCACTGCACCATCGCGTCCTGAACGCCGGACCACACGATGTAGGACTTCGGCGAGAAGATCGAGACCGGCACCGCGGCATTGTTGCCGAGATGCAGTACGGCGATCGTCACGATGAAGGCGAGATAGAACCAGTTGGCGACGTAGATATGCGGCTCATGCCGCCGCATGATCGTGCCAAGAAAAACCAGGAAATAGACGACCCAGACGACCGTCAAGAATAGGTCGGCGTACCACTCCGGTTCGGCATATTCCTTCGACTGAGTGATGCCGAGCAGGTAACCCGTGCCGGCGACGACGATGAAGAAGTTGTAGCCGAGCACGACAAACCAGGGGGCGATGTCGCCGACGAGCCGTGCGCGACAGGTGCGCTGCACGACGTAGAATGAGGTTGCGATCAGCACATTGCCGCCGAAGGCAAAGATCACCGCGGATGTGTGGAGCGGCCGCAAGCGGCCAAAGGTGATCCAGGGCAGATCGAAATTGAGCACGGGGAACGCGAGCTGCAGCGCGATGATCAGCCCGACGAGAAATCCCGCGATCCCCCAGAACATCGCGGCAACGGCTGAAAACTTCACGGGCCCCATATTGTAATTGGGCTTGCCGTCGATCATCTGGAGCGGCGGATCCGCCGGTCGGCCGTAAAAGCGATTAACGATCGCAAAAACGCCCGCCCCGCTCGCGATCACGAAGAGATAGGCGTGGAAGGCATATTCCGAGGTGTGTGCATTGGCGGCGATCAGCAGCGAAAGAATCGCCAGAGCGGCGAGCGCAAGCGCGGTGCCGCCTTCGCCAAAAGTCATCCATTTGGGTTGGATTACAGCCGTCGTCATGGAGGACTCCGCCTGGCCTGAGAATTACTTGCGGTGACGATATTGGTAGTCGGCGTAAGCCATCGCGACGGAGAACACGACGAAGGGCAGGACTATCAGCGCCATGCCGGCTGCGGTTTCGATCGACATTTTTCATCTCCTTGAAGTTAGTAAGCGCTGAAAGCGGGCTTCCCGCTTTGATCCTCGTCAATGCGCAGGGCCGTTCAGCTCAAGCGTTGAGACGTGCGAGCGCGCCTTGATTGCGCAGCAGGACGCGCCGCGCGCTGGGCAGCGCGATCGCGCTGCTGGCTTCAAGGTGCGTCAGCGTGCGCGACACGGTTTCGATGGTCAGGCCGAGATAGTCGGCGATGTCCTGCCGCGACATCGGCAAGTCGACCTCGCCCTGCTTGCGCTCACGGGCCGCCATATCGAGCAGAAATCCGGCGACGCGCTCCTGCGCGCTCTTGATCAGCAGCAGGACGTGGCCTTGCGCGCGCTTGAGTTCCGCCATCGTCATGTCGAGCATCTGCTTCGACAAGGTCGAATCGCCCATGGCGCGCGACGCGATAGCCGAACGCTTCACGACGATCACCGCGCCGGAGCAGATCGCTTCAGCCGAGAACGTGTGGTCCGCGCCGGTTTCGATGCCGAAGATGTCGCCGGGCAGATAAAAGGCGCCGACCTGGCGGCGGCCGTCATTGAGAACCTTGTAGGTCCGCACGCAGCCGGTCTTGACCTTGTAGAGATATTCGGCGGGCTCGCCTTCGCCGTAGATTTCTTCGTTGAGGGCGAAGTTCATCAGCGCGCCGATGAGCTCGAACGAATCACCGAGAGAACGCTTCGCCGGAAAGTTCACTGGCGCAGTGGCGTTAGGGCGGGTCGCAAGCATGAGGCTCATGGGCTGTCTCCGCTGGTTAAGTGCTCTCCCGTGCACAATGCGGGCAGCGGACCCATGTGAAAATTCAGATAAGCGCCCTAAGGAATGCGGCCTAAGGGGAATCCCGTAGCTCCAAATCTGCATTATTTCCCGCTAAGGTCGGCGCGCTCACAGAGGCAAGTGCCTGCGCATGCAGACAAAATGGCTGGCGCAAACGCCCGGCAACGAGACAATCGCGCATACTTGGGTCAGCAAGCGATTAGCCTTCGCCCTTGCGGTTTCCTTGGTGGCGCTAGCCTTCGTGGCGCGGTTGCTCATTCTTCCGGAAGTTGGCCCACAAAACCCGTTTCTGCTTTTCGTGCCGGCCGTGCTGGTCGCGAGCGGCCTCGGCGGGCTCGGGCCAGGGCTCGTAGCGACGGGCATCAGCGCGGTGCTCGGCCTCTATCCGTTTCCCAACGCATTGGCCCTGTCGCAGAACGAGATGTTCGGCTTCAGCGTTTTTTTGATCATCGGCACCGGCATGGCCTGGCTCGGCGACCGCCTGTTGCTGGCGCGCGCCTCGGCGGCGGCCGTCACCAAGAACATCCTCGCCCGCGAGGCGCATCTTCGCTCGATCCTGGACACGGTGCCGGACGCGATGATCGTGATCGACCCGAAAGGCCTCATCCAGTCGTTCAGCACCGCGGCCCAGCGGCTGTTTGGCTATACCGAGAAGGAGGTCATCGGGCAGAACGTCAAGATGCTGATGCCGCAGCCCTATCGCGACAGCCATGATGGCTATCTGACGCGATACGCCAAGACCGGCGAACGCCGCATCATCGGCGTCGGCCGCGTCGTCGTCGGCGCCCGCAAAGACGGCGCCACCTTCCCGATGGAGCTCGCCGTTGGTGAAATGCGTTCGGACGACCGGACCTACTTTACCGGTTTCATCCGCGACCTCACCGAACGGCAAAATACCGAAGCCCGGCTGCAGGAGCTGCAAACCGAGCTCGTCCACATTTCGCGCCTCACCGCGATGGGTGAAATGGCGTCCACCCTGGCCCACGAACTCAATCAACCGCTGTCGGCGATCTCAAATTACTTGAAAGGCTCGAGCCGGCTGCTGGCCGAGCGGACCGATGACGATTCGGTGATGCTGCGCGACGCCCTTGGCAAGGCCAGCGAACAGGCGATCCGCGCCGGGCAGATCATTCGCCGCCTGCGCGAGTTCGTGTCCCGCGGCGAGAGCGAACGACGCGTCGAGAACGTCATCAAGCTTGTCGAGGAGGCCAGCGCGCTGGCCCTGGTCGGGGTAAAGGACGCGGATGTTCGCGTGCGGCTCGAACTCGATCCGGCGGCCGATCATGTCATGGCCGACAAGGTGCAGATCCAGCAAGTGCTGGTGAACCTCATGCGCAACGCCATCGAAGCGATGGCTGATTCTCCGCAGCGCATCCTCACCGTTGCCTCGGCCGGTAGCGACAACAACATGGTGGTCATCCGGGTGGCCGATACCGGGACGGGCATCTCAGCTGAGCATGCCGAACGGCTGTTCAATCCCTTTTTCACGACAAAGCCGCATGGGATGGGGGTCGGCCTTTCCATCTGCCGCACCATCATCGAATCGCACGGCGGCCGGATCGGGATGGAGCCGAACGCCGGCGGCGGCACGATTTTCTGGTTCACATTGCCGCGCGTGACCGAAGAGGAGCTGCGGGACGATGGCTGATCATCCGACCATCTATGTCATCGACGATGATGACGCGGCGCGGGACGCCCTCGCCTTCCTGCTGAAAAGCGCTCGCCTGCCTGTTGAAGTCTTCGAGTCGGCGTCGCGCTTCGTCACAAAACTGCCGAAGGATACCCATGGCTGCGTGATCACCGATGTGCGCATGCCCGGCATGAGCGGCATGGATCTGCTCAAGCATCTCAAAACCCAAACGAATCCGATGCCGGTCATCGTGATTACCGGTCATGGTGACGTGCCGCTCGCGGTCGAGGCCATGCGGCGCGGAGCATTCGATTTTCTCGAAAAGCCCTTTGACGACGAGGTTTTGCTGACTTCGGTGCGCAAAGCGATCAACCACCGTGCCGTGGACGCACAGCGCGATACCCAAAAGGATGCAATTCTCGAAAAACTCGCCAGCTTGTCGAGCCGCGAGCGCCAGGTTCTGGACGGTCTGGTCGCCGGCTTGCCGAACAAGACGATCGCTTATGATCTCAAGATCAGCCCTCGCACCGTCGAAATTTATCGCGCCAACACCATGACAAAAATGGGGGCTGCAAGCCTGTCCGAATTGGTGCGAATGGCGATTACGGCGGGTATCCTGGGCGCCAGCCCGGCGACGTGAGTATTTGATTTCCGGTTGATCCCGATCAAAAGGGCATCTTCGATCACGCGCTACTTATGACGCTCGACTTGGGAGCGTCACATGTCCGAAGCCAAGGCTGCCCCGCTCAAGCGCGTCACGCTTACGCTCGCGCGATCCAAAGAGTTTCCGATGGGCTCCACTCGATACGGCTACGAAATCATCGTGCCGCTCGACGGCAACGATCGGATCGACGTGGCGACGTGGAAGCAGAAACGCGCGGACTGCACAGTCCGCCATTTTGCGGCAGGCCAGCCCGATCTTTCCGGGATGCTGGTTCACAAGCCGGGTGGCCGCGAGCATGTCCAGTGGGTGTTCGATTATGACCGCAGCCGCGCCGACGATGACGAAGCCGGCTTTCTCTTCGGATCGCACCATTTCCGGCCCGGCGAATATGTTTCCGTGCGCGGACCCGATGGCAAGCTGACAACGTTCGCGGTCGCCGCGATTGAATCTGTGGCGTAATCAGGAGCGCAAGATGATCAAGGACGTGGTCGTCAATCTTCCCATCAACGCCGCGCAGGACGCGGTCACGCCCTACGCTACATCTCTGGCTGGGGCATTTGGATCGCAGCTGACGGGCATCGCGTTCCAGTATCAGCCGATCATCGCTCCGGACATCATGGGTCTCACGGACGCCCGCTTCGCCGAACAACAGGAGGCTGAAGCTGCGCGAAAGGCGGAAGCCGCCTTGCAGCGGCTTCGCAACGAGATTCAGCGCGAGCAAATCCCCTGGACGGCGCGGGCGGTCGATGTTTCGGCGGAGGAAGCGCCGGGCAAATTTGCGGAAATCGCGCGCGCCTTCGATCTCGCCATTGTCGGCCAGGAAGAGCCGGACCGCGCGGGCGTGGAAAATCTGATTGCGGAAGCGACGCTCTTTGAGTCCGGACGCCCGACGCTCGTGATCCCCTATGTCCAGCGCAAGGCGTTTTGCGCCGACCGCGTCGCGGTATGTTGGGACGGCAGCCGCCCTGCCTCCCGCGCGATCAATGACATGCTGCCGCTATTGCATCGCGACAGCGACATCAAACTTGTGACCATCCAGGGCGAGCGCGCCTTGCGCGAAGAACTGCCGGGCGCCGATATGGCCGAACATCTGGCACGCCATGGTTACAAGATCGAGCTGCATAATCTGACCATCGGCGAAGATATCGCGTCGACCATCCTTAATTTTGTCGCCGACAGGGATATCGATCTGTTGGTGATGGGAGCTTACGGCCATACGCGATTGCGCGAATTCATTCTGGGCGGGGCGACGCGCGGCATTCTGGAAAGCATGACGGTGCCGACTCTGATGTCGCACTAAGTCTGCAAAAAACATCGAGGACAATACATGGACCATCAACATGCGGTCATCTGGATCGACCATCGCGAAGCGCGACTTTTGAAGTTTGGGCTGACGGGTTCGACGGCCGAGAAAATTCACTCGCACGCGCAGGTGCCGCAGGTCCATCATAAAGCCAACAGCATCGCCGACGGACGCGCGCCTTTTGATGCGGCGTTTTTTGATCATGTCGCCAAGGCGCTAGGCGGCCTCACCTCGATTGTCGTGACTGGGCCAAGCTCGGCCAAGACCGAGCTTGCCCGCTACCTGCGCGAAAAATATCCTGCGGTCGCCAAGGCCGTCGTCGGTATCGAGCCGCTCGATCACCCGAGTGATGGCGAACTGCTGGCATTCGCTAAAGAATATTTACGCGCGGCCGATCGTCTTCGTCATGCCTAAGGCCGTTGCGGCGGCAGGCGTCGCCGTTTGGGTTCTTGCGATGATGCCTGCTTCCCACGCGCAGGACGGCCGCGCTTTGGTGCAGGAACATTGCGGTATGTGCCATGCCCTTGGTGCTTCGGACAAAAGCGGACATCCCGCGGCGCCGGCTATGAAGCGCATCAGTGAATTCTACGACCTCGATCGCTTCGCCGAGATCCTCCAGGCCGGACGCCTTCTTGCTCCACATCCGGACATGCCGGCATTCAAGTTCGACCGGGCGCGTGCGCGCGCCATTACCAACTACCTGCGCTCGATCCAGGAATAGCGGGGAGCAGTACCGTCAGGTCCTTAGGCTATGGCGTCGACCAAGAACTCCGCATCCCACCTGGCTTCCTCGGCTTCGCTCCGGCGGCGGCTTGGACCCGTTTTGCTTGTCCTATACGGGGTCGGTGTGACCATCGGCGCCGGCATTTACGTTCTGGTCGGCGCGGTCGCCGGCTATGCCGGCCTCTACGCGCCTTGGGCCTTCTTGCTGGCCGCGGTGGTGATGGGACTTACCGTCGCCTCCTATGCCGAAATGTGCACGCGTTATCCGGTGGCCGCGGGCGAAGCGGCTTATGTGCGCGCGGCGTTCCGTTCGCGCCTGCTTTCGACCATGACCGGCGTGGCGATGATCGGCACGGCGGTCATCGCGTCGGCGACGGTTGCTTTGGGAGCGAGCGGTTACATCGCCCAATTCGTGGGATGGCCGCAGGGCGCCGTAGTGCTCTTGACTGTCAGTGTGTTGGGAATCGTCGCGGCCAAAGGCGTGCTCGAATCCGTTGTGCTGGCGAGTCTCTTCACCGTTGTCGAAGTCGCCGGTTTGCTTGTGATCGTCGCCGGCGGACTTGCGAACGGCGCGCCGATAGGCGCCGCATTGACGATTCCACCCATGTCCTTGCCGCTCTGGAGCGGAATTGCGTTTGCCAGTTTATTGGCTTTCTTCGCCTTTATCGGCTTCGAAGACCTCACCAATATGGCCGAAGAAACCGTCGCGCCGGAACGCACCCTGCCGGTCGCGCTAAGCATTACGTTGGTCGCGACAACCGTCCTGTACGCGCTCGTCGCTGCCGTGGCAGTGACCACCGTTCCTGTCAAAGAGCTGGCCTCATCTTCGGCGCCGCTCAGTCTGGTGTTTAGGGCCGTCGTCAGCCCAAACGAAAAAATACTGAGCGCCATCGCCATTGTCGCGACGCTGAACACGATCCTTGCGGAAATGACGATGGCGACACGTGTTATTTACGGCATGGCGCGCCAAGGCGACCTGCCCAAAGCCCTTGGACACGTCCACGGTCATACGTCCACGCCGCTCCTCGCGACCGCGGCCGCCGTCGCGCTAATTTTGGGCTTTGCACTTCTGGTGCCGTTCCTTCAGCTCGCCACCGCGACCGCAATCGGCACCCTTGCGGTGTTCGCGCTGGTCAATCTGTCGTTGATACGGGTCCGCCTCCGTGAAGGCCCGAGCCGCCATGTGCGCGTCCCGTTATGGGTCCCGATCGCCGGCCTCATAACCTGCGTGGCGATGATGGGAACCGCGCTGATTTAGCGCGCATGAAACAATGGCGCCCAGGGGCGGAATCGAAGTCATTAATAACGGCTCGTCAATATTGAAGATTGCGAGTCACCGGCTGGTCGTACCCTCAATCGTACCCTGGTTGCTTAGCTTTTTTGCTCGACTGAATGTCGGCACCGTTTGAGTGGTGGCCGCCTTCGCGGAAACCGCTTCCTGGAGGATGCTTGCGACCCAACCAGCCAGAACAAAAGCGGCGCTGCAAACCAATAACCAATTTCCGCCCCAGTGCACGATAACTAGCCCGCCAAAAACGGCGGCGGTTGAGGTACCGGCATAAACGGCCGTGACGTGTAGTGCGACTAAGAGGGTCGCCAGCTGAGGCGCAACGCTGATCAAACGGCCCTGCTGTGGAATCATAAAAGCCCATGCACAAGCGCCCCAAAGGGCGATCGCGACCGCCGCTCCGAAAAACGAATCCCCGACCAGCCGCAAGATAAGTAGATCGAAAAACAAAACGGCGAGCAGCGCATTGACGAACAAGCGGATGCCAAATCGATCAACCGAACGACCCATAAATGTCCCCGCTAGCCCGGCAAGCCCCCAGATTGCTAACAGCAAGGCTAATCGATCGGATTTGCCGGCTGTGGCGCCGGCCATAATCACGCTGGAGTAGGTATAGGCCATGTAAAGGCCGACCAGCACCAAGAATGTCGAAAGCAGCGTCAAGCTGATACGAACGTCGAAAATCGGTGCAAGCCAACCCGTAGTGTCGGCAAACCGCGTGTCACCGTCGTCTGGCAAAGTTGCCGTTAAAACAAGAGAAAGAGCGACGCTCACGCTGCCAAGAAAGAGGATTCCCAGACGCCAGCTCATAAAGGTAGAGGCCAGGACGAGGACGGGTGCACCGAAGGCTGCTGCGGCACAGAGCGCGGTCATCATTAGACTGATCGACTGGTTTCGCGACGCGGGCGGGGCCAGTTTGGTCGCAAGGCCGGTAGCCGCCGGCGTGACAAGGCCGGCGCCGATGCCGGCGAGAATTCGCGAAACGAGTGCGCTCCAAAAATCAAACGCGAAAAAGAACCCAAGTTCGCCAACTGCAAACACCAGCAAGCCAACCGCAATAACACGCTTGGATGACAGACCGCGCGCCAATGCGGCGAGAAATGGGCACAACAACGCGTAACTCACTGCATAACAAGTGACGATCTGTCCCATAGTCGCGGGTATAGACGAGAAGCTCGACGACAATTTCGGCAACAGGCCAGCAACGGCAAAATTGTCCGCGGCTACGATGAAAACCGAACAGGCCAGAACGATTTTGGCGGCGAATGATGATCCGCTCGTTGAGGGCATCCTTTGAACCCTGTTTAGATCTAGGGTTCTAAGAAAGAAGGGTCCTAAGAGGGAGATCACAGCGTGGAACGGGGCGTTCCAACAGCCGGTCGAAGCAACAGCAACGCTGGCTAGAAAACAGCAATCAGGGGTTCGCCGCGATAGGCAGCGGCCAGGTCGCGCGGATGAATAAACTCATCCCTGAACCAAGGATATTTAACCGGGTTATAGGCCTCAATCATCCAATCGATCAGATGTCGCACGCGAGGGATACGATTAGCATCGGGATGATAAGTCAGCCAGATATCAAAAGTGCGGCGTAACGCGATATCAATGGGCACCACTCGCGCCCCGATCGCCGTCGAATAGGTCGGCAACAGCCCAATACCAGCGCCTTTCATGATCATCCACAGGTTGGCGCTACTGACATTGTTGCGGATCATCAGGAACCGGTCCTGCGGAATGTCCGGAAACCAGCTGTCAAAGATTTCCTTGGCCGCGGTCTGGTCTGCAAACTGCATAATTAGCCGATGCTTGAGGAGGTCTTCGCGGCTGCGCGGCGTCCCGTAGGTGTGCAGATAATCCTCGCTGGCGTAGAGCATGACATGCATGACGCCGAGTTTGACCACCTTGAGGTCAAGCGCTGTCGGGCGAACCAGTTGCACAGCGACATCAGCCTCCAGCCGCAGGACATCGGCTGGCCGCATTGCGCACTGCAAATCAACCGCGATTCCAGGATAGGCCCGCTGGAATTCAACTAGCTTCGGCGCAATCCAAAAGGTGCCCATGCCCTCGG
>JAFBAG010000328.1 GCA_019247925.1 Pseudolabrys sp. | reverse complement strand
ACGCGCCGTTTGCGAGGAGATCGGCGTCAACTGCACCATCCAGATGCGGCGGTTCGACACTTTGACTGAAGCGTTGGCCGGCAACCAGGGCGACGCCATCATCGCTTCGCTCGCGAGCAATGCCGACACGCGCCGCCGGCTCGATTTCAGCGATCCCTATTACCGCACGCCGGCGCGGTTTGTCGGCCGCAAGGATATCCAGATCGAAGACGTGCGGCCTTCCGATCTCGAAGGCAAGAAAGTCGGGGTCGTCGGCGGCACCGCGCATGAAGCGTATCTGCGCGCCCTGTTCACCGAGATCGAAATCGTGACTTTCCCGGGTGCCGACGACGCGCGCGCGGCCCTGCGCCGCGGCGAGGTCGATCTGATTTTCGGCGACGGCATTGCCTTGTCCTTCTGGCTCAACGGCACCGATTCCGCCGGCTGCTGCGTCTTCCGCGGCGGACCGTTCCTCGAGAGCCGGTTCTTCGGCGAGGGCATCGGCATTGCGGTGCGCAAGGGCAACGACATTATGCGCCAGGCCATGAACTGGGCACTCTTCCGCGTGTGGGAAAAAGGCAAGTTCACCGATCTGTGGCTGCGCTATTTCCCGATCAATCCGTTTTGATAGTGTCGCGCAATGTCTGACGCCGCCAATCTGCGCGAAGTCGCCGAGCAATCGGGGGCCTGGCCGTTCGAGGAGGCGCGTAAGGTCGTCGCGCGCCTGAAGAAAAAGCCGAAGGATGAAGTGATCTTCTCGACGGGCTATGGCCCGTCCGGGCTCCCCCATATCGGCACCTTCGGCGAGGTCGCGCGCACGACGATGGTGCGTCACGCCTTCCGTGTGCTCACCGACGACAAGATCAAGACGCGGCTGATCGCCTTCTCCGACGACATGGACGGCCTGCGCAAGGTGCCGGACAACGTGCCGAACAAGGAGCTGCTGGCGCAGGACCTCGGCAAGCCGCTGACCAAGGTGCGCGATCCCTTCGGTACGCATCCGTCTTTTGGCGAGCACAACAATGCGCGGCTGCGGGCTTTCCTCGACACGTTCGGGTTCGACTACGAATTCCTCTCTTCGACCCAGTGCTACACGTCCGGCCGTTTCGACAAGGCGCTGCTCAACGTGCTCGCCCATTTCGATCAGGTGATGGGGATCATGCTGCCGTCTCTGCGGGAAGAGCGGGCGGCGACCTATTCCCCATTTCTGCCGATCGACCCGAAAACCGGCATCGTCTTGCAGGTTCCAGTGACCGCGCATGACGCCAAAGCCGGCACCATTACTTACGAAGACCCGCAGACGAAGGCCCCGGTGACCGTCCCGGTCACGGGCGGCAAGTGCAAGCTGCAATGGAAGCCCGATTGGGCGATGCGCTGGACCGCGCTCGGCGTCGACTACGAGATGGCCGGCAAGGACCTCATCGATTCGGTGAAATTGTCCGGTGAGATTTGCCGCACGCTGGGTTTCACGCCGCCGGAGGGCTTCAACTACGAGCTGTTCCTCGACGAAAAGGGCCAGAAAATTTCCAAGTCCAAGGGCAACGGCCTCACCATTGAGGAATGGCTGCGCTACGCCTCGCCGGAATCGCTGTCGCTGTTCATGTATCGCGAGCCGAAGGCGGCGAAGCGGCTCTATTTCGACGTGATCCCGCGCAACGTCGACGACTATCAGCAGTTCCTCGATGGCTATCCGAAGCAGGATGCCAAGCAGCAGCTCGGCAATCCGGTCTGGCACATCCATTCCGGCAAGCCGCCGGCGGTCGAGATGCCGGTGACCTTCGCGATGCTGCTCACGCTGGTCTCGTCATCGAACGCCGAGAATGCCGAGACGCTATGGGGCTTCATCGGCCGTTACCGGCCCGGCGTGACGGCGCAGTCGCACCCCAAGCTCAATCAGCTCGTTGGCTACGCGCTGCAGTACTTCAAGGACTTCGTGCTTCCGGAAAAGAAATTCCGGCAGCCGACCGACGTCGAGCGCGCTGCGCTGCAGGATTTGCGCGACGCGCTGGCGCAGCTCAAGGCAGGCGCCACCGCCGAAGAGATTCAAAACGTGGTCTATGAAATCGGCCGCCGCGAACCCTTCCTCGACCACAAGAAGAAAGCCAAGGATGGCAGGCCGGGCGTGTCGCTCGACTGGTTCAACATGCTTTATCAGGTGCTGCTCGGCCAGGAGAAAGGCCCGCGCTTCGGTTCATTCGCCGCGCTTTACGGCGTCGATAACACCGTGGCGATGATCGACGGCGCGCTGGCACGCTCGGCGTAATCCGGAAACTGGATACAAAAAATCCCCGCCGGGGCGGGGATTTTCATTTTGCGCGATCTCTCTCAGGTGAACATTTCGATCCGGCCGTTGATCGCCATCAGCCCGGTTTCCACACCGAGCTGCGGCAGGCGCTCTTTCATCTGCTTGCGGAATTCGGCGAGCGCGGCCTTGTGCGTTTCGGTTTCGGCCTGCGGGGTCGCCACTTTTTCGTCACCATAGGCGATCTTCGCCGCGCCACAGTCGCGGTGGTTGATGGCGATGACCTTTTTGATGTTGTGCAGCTTGACCGAGGTCGTGACGTTGTCCCAGTAGGCCTTGTGCCACTCCTTGAACGGCTCGGCGACCACGCCGATCGCCGCTCCGGCGATGACAAACTGGCTGTATTTTCCTGTGAGCTTGCGGCGCGCGGCGTAGCGGTGCACCGGCTCTTGCAGCCGCGGATCGATGCAGCCGAGCACCATCGCTTCGTAGTTGCCGCTGGCGGCAAAAGCGAAAGACGGCAGCGCGGCCGTTATGGCCGCCGCGCCGCCGAGTTGCAGGAAACGCCGGCGGTCAAAATAACCGCGCAGCAGATCGTTGCAGCAGGCACAGTTCGACGAATGTGTGGTCATGATTATCTCCCCCGATCCGGGAAGGTTAGCTGCTCGCTTTAACAACCGCTACTGGCTCGCCCAGACGATGCGCGCGATCCAGAGCACGTCGCTCATCGGCACGGTGCGGTCGCGGTGCTCGGCATTAAGCGACTTGAGCTCGACGGATTTCGCCGTCTTCTTTTTCAATTCCTTGACCAGCACCTCGCCGTCTTTGGTCTTCACCACGACGCGATCACCCTTGCGCACCGGGGCCGCCGGCGACACGACGATGACGTCGCCCTTGCGATAGGCCGGCTTCATCGAATCGCCGGAAATCTCAAGCGCATAGGCGTTTTCATCGGTCACCTGCGGGAGGCTCACTTCATCCCAGCCTTTGCCGACCGGGAAGCCGCCGTCGTCGAAATAGCCGCCGCCGCCGGCTTCGGCGAAGCCGATCATGGGCACGTTGGCGCGCGCGGTTTTGCCGCCGTCGCCGATCAGGCCAATGAAAGTGCCGACGGAAGTCCCGGTCGCGGCGAGCGATTTGGCGATGGATTCGGTCGAGGGCCAGCGCTCCCGTCCGTCCGGGGCGACCCGCTTGGACTTGTTATAGGTGGTGGGATCGAGGCCGGCCTTCTTGGCGAGGCCGGACGCAGACAGCCCGGCGCGGGCCGCCAGCCTGTCAATCGCCGACCAGATCTGGCTATGGGTAAGCTCTTTCGAACGCGCCACGACGCCTCCCGCCTGTTTATGCTAGGAATTATTACCTTGAGTCGCGCGCCCGCCGCAAGAACGCTACGACCCATCCCGTGATCGGCCTGTTCGACCGCCTGTCCCTGCCGCTGCTGCGCGCCATGGCGCCGGAGGATGCCCATGGGCTGGCGATTCGCGCTTTGCAGGTCGCGCCGCTGCCGCGCGCGCTGGCCGATCCGCCGGTGCTCGGGGTGCGTGCATTCGGGCTGAATTTTCCCAATCCGCTCGGCATGGCACCCGGCTTCGACAAGAACGCCGCGGCGCCGGAGGCGCTGCTCAGGCTCGGCTTCGGCTTCGCCGAAATCGGCACGGTGACGCCGCGCGCCCAGGCCGGCAATCCCAAGCCGCGCATGTTCCGGCTGGAAGCCGATCACGCCGTGATCAACCGGCTCGGCTTCAACAATGAAGGCGAGGCCGCGGTGCTGGCGCGGCTCGCGGCGCGCGCTGCGCGGGGCCAGGATGGAATTGTCGGGGTCAATGTCGGCGCCAACAAGGATTCGCCGGACCGAATCGCCGACTATGTCCGGCTGATCGAAGCCTTCGCGCCGGTCGCGAGCTATTTCACCATCAACGTCTCGTCGCCGAATACGCCCGGCTTGCGCGACTTGCAGGAGGCTTCGGCGCTCGACGATCTGCTCGCGCGCGTCCTCGCAGCGCGGGAACGCATGAGCAAGCAGGCCGGGCCGGTGCCTGTGCTGCTCAAGATCGCGCCGGATCTTTCACTCGGCGCGCTGGATGACGTGGTCGGCATTGCGCGCCGCCAGCGGGTCGACGGCATGATCGTCGGCAACACCACGATCTCGCGTCCGGTGTCGCTGCGCGACCGCGAGACGGCGAAGGAGGCCGGCGGCCTGTCAGGCCGTCCACTGTTCCGGCTCTCGACGCGGATGCTGGCGGAGACTTTCGTGCGGGTCGAGAACGCGTTTCCGTTGATCGGCGTCGGCGGCATCGAGTCAGGTGCCACCGCAATCGCCAAGATCAAGGCGGGCGCGACCTTGATCCAGCTCTACACCGCGCTGGTGTTCCGCGGCCTCGGCCTGGTTCAGGAAATAAAATCGGACCTGGCCGCAGCGCTTGAACGCAGTGGCGGCACGCTCAACGCAATGGTCGGCGCCGATGCGGCGGCGATCACCGCGGAAAGCTGGCCGGGCTAACGCCCGCTTATATTTTCGAAGACGGGCTAACGCTCTTTTGGGGCCTTCACGACACGCATCAGCAGCCAGATCGGAACGACGATCACGGCGCCGAGCAGGAAATAGCGCCATAGCCAGCGTACCGCGTCGAAGCCCATATTCCAGATATCGCCGAGCAGCCGCCGCAGGCTGTCGAGGATGTTGAGCGGATCGAGGCCGAGCGCCGACAGGATCACGCCGACCAGAACCGAGATCATGATCAGGCGGCCGATCACCGCCAGCGGCGAGCCGCCGAGCCAGCGCTCGCTCTGGGTCCGCGTCAAAGGTTGGTCGGATTTATCAGCCATGGTCCCCTCCGATATTCATTTTAGCATTTTCCCCTGCTGTGCGCGGCATAGGCTTCGACGGCGCGCGGCCGTGCTCAGCCATAGCCAGCATTTTCTCCAGGGTTTCGAGCCGGTCCGCTTCGCGCGGCGGCTTGTCCCAGCGCAGCCGGCTGATCCGTGGAAAACGCATCGCCAGCCCGGATTTGTGCCGCGTCGAGCGCTGCAAGCCTTCGAAGGCCACCTCGAACACTAGCCCGGTGTCGCCGGTATGCGTGACCTCACGCACCGGGCCGAAGCGATCCGTGGTGTTGCGGCGCACGAAGCGGTCGATCTGCTTGAGCTCGTCGTCGGTGAAGCCGAAATAAGCCTTGCCGACCGGCACCAATTCTTCGTCCGCCTTCCAGACGCCGAACGTGTAGTCGGAATAAAATGACGAGCGCTTGCCGTGGCCGCGCTGCGCATACATCAGCACCGCGTCGATCGTCATTGGGTCGCGCTTCCATTTCCACCACAGGCCTTTCGGACGGCCCGGCACGTAGGGCGCATCGCGGCGCTTGAGCATCACGCCTTCGACCGCGGCGGCATCTTCGCCCGCGCCGGCGGAGGCCGGATTGGCACGGGCACTAACCAGCGCAGGCCAGGTCTTGAAAGGCACCAGCGGAGACAGATCGACACGAGGCGATTTCAGCGCGCCGACGAATTTTTCCAGCCGCGTGCGACGTTCCCTGAAGGGCAGCGCGCGCAGGTCGTTGCCATCCTC
>JAFBAG010000319.1 GCA_019247925.1 Pseudolabrys sp. | reverse complement strand
GTGCGCGCCAATGCGATCTGCCCCGGCACCATCCAGTCGCCGTCGCTGAATGAGCGCATCGAAGTCAACGCCAAAAAAACCGGCACGTCGCTCGACGCGGCGCGTGAAGCTTTCATCGCCCGCCAGCCGATCGGCCGGCTGGGCACGCCGGAGGAGATCGCGGCGGGCGCGGTGTTCCTGGCTTCCGACGAGTCCTCTTATTATTCCGGCCAGACCCTGCAAATCGACGGTGGGACGTCGTGAGCTTGCCCGCCGCGCGGCTTTCGCGGCACGAAAAGGGCTAGCCGTCCCGCGTTTGGAGCCTCTATAGTCGCTGTCCTGACAGGCGGGCCATAACGAGAATAAAAGGCTCGACAATAAGCGGCGGCAAGCCGCTGGGAGGAAAGTGTATGGCGTCCGTCGTTATCCGCGACGTGCGCAAGGCGTTCGGAACGACAGCCGTCATTCACGGGGTCAGCGTCGATATCGAGGACGGCGAATTCGTCGTCCTGGTCGGACCCTCTGGCTGCGGCAAGTCCACGCTTTTGCGGATGATCGCGGGGCTCGAGAACATCACCGGCGGCGAAATCCGCATCGGCGACCGCGTCGTCAACAACCTGCCGCCAAAAGAGCGCGACGTCGCGATGGTGTTCCAGAACTACGCGCTCTATCCGCACATGACGGTCGCCGCCAACATGGCATTCTCGATGCAATTGCGCGGCGCCCCGAAGTCGGAGATCGACCAGCGCGTCGCGCGCGCGGCATCCATCCTCGGTCTCGGCCCATATCTTGAGCGCTATCCGCGCCAGCTTTCCGGCGGTCAGCGCCAGCGCGTCGCCATGGGACGCGCCATAGTGCGCGATCCGCAGGTGTTCCTGTTCGACGAGCCGCTGTCCAATCTCGACGCCAAGCTGCGCGTGCAGATGCGCACCGAGATCAAGGAACTGCACCAGCGCCTCACCACCACAACCGTTTACGTCACGCATGACCAGATCGAGGCCATGACGATGGCCGACAAGATCGTCGTCATGCACGACGGCATCGTCGAGCAGATCGGCGCGCCGCTCGAGCTTTACGACAAGCCAGCCAACCAGTTCGTCGCGGGCTTCATCGGTTCGCCCGCCATGAACTTCCTCAAGGGACAGGTCAAAGCGAACGGCTCGCTGGCCTTTGAAGGACCGAACGGCGTGAAGCTGCCGCTTGCGGCCGTTCCTGGCGGGTCCGATGGCCG
This sequence comes from Pseudolabrys sp., assembly GCA_019247925.1. Taxonomy (GTDB): domain Bacteria; phylum Pseudomonadota; class Alphaproteobacteria; order Rhizobiales; family Xanthobacteraceae; genus Pseudolabrys. The sequence continues at coordinate 14,609 of JAFBAG010000319.1, read as the reverse complement.
TCCGGCAGTTTATGGCATCCGCCCCGAGCATTTCACGATCGCCGACGACGGCGCCGAAGCAGAAATCGTCGTCGTCGAACCGACAGGTTCAGAAACTCAGGTGTTCGCGCGTATCGGCGGCGAGGAAGTCGTCGCCGTATTCCGCGAACGCCACCAGTTCAATCCGGGCGACAAGATCCGGCTCAAACCAGACCCGCGTGCCGTCCATCTCTTCGACGACGCGACGGGAAAACGTCTCAACGCATAACAACCCACGGAGGAACGACTATGCAGAACTTCACTCGCCGCGCGCTCGTCAAGGGCGGCACGGCACTCGGCGCGGCCAGCGCGCTGAGCGGACCCGCGCTGCTCGAATGGGCGAAAGCCTGGGCGCAGGCCGCGCCTTGGAAGCCCGAAAAAGGCGCCAAGCTCTCGATGTTGCGCTGGAAGTATTTCGTGCAGGCGGAAGACGACGCCTTCGTGAAGCTTATCCAGGCCTACACCCAGGCCACCGGCGTGCAGGTCGACATTTCACGCGAGTCCTACGAAGACGTGCAGCCGAAGGCTTCGGTCGCCGCCAATACCGGCACGGGTCCCGACCTGTTCTGGGGCCTTTACTCGCTGCCGCATCTCTTCCCGCAGAAGTGCCTCGACGTCACGGACGTTGCGGACTATCTCGGCAAGCAGCACGGCGGTTGGGTCGACAGCGCGGTCAAATACGGCAAGAGCGGCAATAAGTGGATTGCGGTGCCGATCTGCTATTCCGGCGCACTGATCAACTATCGTCTCGAGGCGTCGAAGAAGGCCGGGTTCTCGAAATTCCCGACCAAGACGGACGAGTTCCTCGAATACGCCAAGGCGATGAAGGCGCAGGGGACCCCCGGCGGCTTCGCGCTAGGCCACGCGTCAGGCGACGGCAATACCTGGGTCCATTGGGCGCTCTGGACGCACAACGGCCAGGTCGTCGACGCCAATGACAAGGTGACGATCAACTCGCCGGAGACGGTCAAGGCGCTCGAGTTCTGCAAAACGCTCTATGGCCACATGATCCCTGGCACCGCTTCGTGGAACGACGCCTCGAACAACAAGGCGTTCCTCGCGAAGGAAATCCACTGGACCAATAACGGCATCTCGATCTACGTCGCCGCGCAGAACAGCGCCAAGGATGTTGCCGAGGACATGGATCATGCCTACTTCCCGGTTGGCCCTGCTGGCAAGCCGACCGAGCTGCATCTGATGTACCCGATCCTGGCGATGACCTACACGAAGTTCCCGCAAGCCTGTAAGTCGCTGATGGCGTTCATGCTCGCTTCGGAAAATTTCAACCCGTGGATCCAGTCGGCGAAGGGTTACCTCACCCACTGCCTCAACGAGTTCGACAAGAACCCGGTGTGGACCGCGGACCCGAAGACGACGCCGTATCGCGACGTCGCCAAGCGCTCGCTCACCGCGGGCGGTCTCGGCTCCGTCGGTGAAAAGGCGGCGACCGCCATCGCCGACTTCGTCCTGCTCGATATGTTCGCCAATTACTGCACCGGCCGCGAAGACGCCAAGGGCGCGATCGCGATCGCCGAGCGGCAGCTGCGGCGCATCTATCGCTAAACGCAATACCGGCGGGCGCACCATCCGCCCGCCGGTTTTTCTTTTCATGAGCACGTATCTCTAAATGGCGATCGCTCTCGACCAGTCTCGCACCAAGCGCGAATATCGCGACGTCAACGCGTGGACTCGCCTGAAAGCGAACAGCAACTGGCTCGGCTTCTGGTTCATGCTGCCGGCCGCGGCGTTTCTCATTCTGTTTCTTGCCTATCCGCTCGGGCTTGGCGTTTGGCTCTCCTTCACCGATGCGCGGCTCGGCCGCGAAGGTGTCTTCGTCGGCATCGAAAACTACGACTTCATGTGGGACGACACCGTGTTTTGGCTGTCGGTGTTCAATACCCTGCTCTATACGGGCGTCGCGAGCATCATCAAATTCGCCGTCGGCCTGTATCTCGCGCTGCTGCTCAACGAGAACCTGCCGTTCAAGGCCATTATCCGCGCCATCGTCCTCATCCCCTTCATCGTGCCGACGGTGCTGTCGGCAATCGCGTTCTGGTGGCTTTACGACCCGCAATTCTCGATCATCTCGTGGTCGCTCAAGAAGATGGGCTTGATCACCCAGAACATCGACTTCCTCGGCGACGTCTGGAACGCGCGCTGGTCGGTGATTTTCGCCAATATCTGGCGCGGCGTGCCCTTCATCGCCATCACCCTTCTTGCCGGCTTGCAAACGGTCTCGCCGTCGCTCTACGAGGCGGCGACGATCGATGGCGCCACGACCTGGCAGCGCTTCCGCCATATTACTTATCCGCTGCTGACGCCGATCATCGCGGTGGTGATGACGTTCTCAGTGCTCTTCACTTTCACCGATTTCCAGCTGATCTGGGTGATGACGCGCGGCGGCCCTGTCAACGCTACCCATCTGATGGCGACGTTCTCATACCAGCGCGCGATCATGAGCGGCTATCTCGGCGAAGGCGCCGCGATCTCGACCGCGATGATCCCGTTCCTGCTCGCCGCGATCATGGTGTCCTGGTTCGGCTTACAGCGGCGCAAATGGCAGCAGGGCGGCGACAATGACTGACGCCCTTGCCGGCAAGGCCGCGACCCCGCGCGATGTGCTCAGCGGCACGTCGCCTTCCGCCGACCACAGCGAGGGCATGAGCTATCTGCAAAGCCTGCCGCGCCGGCTCGTTACGCTCTATCTGCCGCTCGGCATCATCCTGCTGATCTTGCTGTTTCCGTTCTATTGGATGGCGCTCACGTCGATCAAACCGGACGAGCAGCTGCTCGATCTCGAAACCTACAGCCCGTTCTGGACCTGGTCGCCAACCCTCAAGCACATCACCAAGCTTCTGTTCGAGACGCAGTATCCAACCTGGCTCTGGAACACGATGCTGGTCGCCGTCTGCGCGACCGGTCTATCGATCATCGCCAGTGTGCTCGCGGCCTACGCGATCGTGCGCTTGCGCTACCGCGGCGCGCAGTGGGTTGGCGGCGCGATCTTCCTCGCTTACCTCGTGCCGCCGTCGATCCTCTTCATTCCGCTATCGACGGTGGTCTATCAGTACGGTCTGTTCGACACGCCCTTCGCGCTGATCCTCACCTACCCAACCATCCTGATCCCGTTCTCGACCTGGCTGCTGATGGGCTATTTCAAGACCATCCCGTTCGAACTCGAAGAATGCGCGCTGATCGACGGCGCGAGCCGCTGGCAAATTCTCACCCGCATCGTTCTGCCGCTTGCGGTGCCGGGGCTGATCTCGGCATTTATTTTCTGTTTCACGCTGTGCTGGAACGAATTCATCTACGCGCTGACCTTCATCTCCTCGACCCATTACAAGACGGTGCCGGTGGCGATCGTCACCGCGCTGGTGGACGGCGACATCTATCGCTGGGGTTCGCTGATGGCAGGCGCGATGATCGGCTCGCTACCGCTCGTCGTCCTCTACGCGTTCTTCGTCGAGCACTACGTTTCGGCGATGACCGGCGCGGTCAAGGAATAGCTTTCAGCGCTTAGTAGGCGGATCGCGCGACAGGTTTTTCGCCGCGAGTTCGTCGACGTAATCCTGCCAATAGCGCGCATGATTGCGGCCGAGGTCGCCGAGATAATCCCAGCTGAAGATGCCGGTCGAGTGCATATCGTCGAAGGTGAGCCGTACCGCGTAATTGCCCACCGGCAGCACTTCGAGGATCATCACGTTCTTCTTGCCAGGGACAGTCTTGCGCTCATCCGGCGAGTGGCCCTGCACTTCGGCGCTCGGGCTTTTCACCCGCAAATATTCGGCAGGCAGATCGAAGCGCTCGCCGTTATCGAAGGCGATGATCAGCGCCTTGCGATCCTTGGGCAGACGCAATTCGGTGGGCCAGATTTCCTGGGCGGCAGACATGGCTGGCGCAGGATTGGGCAGTAGCCGCCAAATGGCAAGGTGACGCCTTGTTAGCCAAGTTTTGCGCAACCCGTTTCGAAGTCCGTGCGTTTTCCAGCAATCATGTGCGTTGGAAAGTTCCCGCTGACGAAACCGTGGAAAACAGGCCGAGCCCGAGCCAATCGCCCGCTGTGTCGTGATGAGCGGCTACCGCCGCCCGCCTCAATGCGCCATTGTTTTGGCGCATCGCTCGATTCGAATCGGCCCGGGAATTCGGTTGACTGAATGCAGTTGAAAGCACGCCCCGCGGAAGTCTCGCTGCGCCACGCGATACATTCGCATCTCGTCTACACGCTCGGGCGTCCCCTCGCCGAGGCCCGCGATCACGATTGGTATTGCGCCACGGCGCTGGCGGTGCGCGACCGCATCGTCGAGACCTGGCTCGACGTCCGCCATAGCAACCGCGCCAAGAAAAAACGCCGCGTCTATTATCTGTCGATCGAATTCCTGATCGGCCGGCTGCTGTGCGACACCTTGTTCAATCTCGGCCTGCTCGAGGAGGCGCGCGGCGCGCTGGCCGAGCTCGGCGTCGATCTCGAACGCATTGCCGAAGCGGAGCCGGACGCCGCGCTCGGCAATGGCGGACTTGGGCGGCTCGCCGCCTGCTATCTCGACAGCATGGCAGCGCTGGGCGTGCCCGGCTACGGCTACGGCATCCGGTACGAGCATGGCCTATTCGAGCAGAGCATCAAGGACGGCTGGCAGGTCGAGCGGCCGGAGACCTGGCTGCGCAGCGGCAACCCTTGGGAGTTGCAGCGCCCGGAAAAGGAATATCCCATCGGCTTCGGCGGTGCCGTCGAATATCTCGGCGGCGATCAAAGCACGGCACGCGCCGTCTGGTATCCGGCGGAGACCGTGCTCGCCTGCACACACGACGTTCCGATCGCGGGCTGGCGCGGCCGTCATGTTAACATCTTGCGGCTATGGAGCGCGCGGGCGCCCAATCCGGTCAACCTCCACGTGTTCGGCGGCGGCGAGCACATCGGCTCACTCGCCGCGCGCGATCGCGCCGAGGCGATTTCGCGCGTTCTCTATCCGAATGACTCGACGCCGGAAGGGCGCGAGCTTCGGCTGCGCCAGGAATATTTTTTCACCAGCGCGTCACTGCGCGATATCGTTCGCCGTCATCTCGAACAGGTCGGCGACATCGCCTCGCTCGCCGATTATGCCGCGATCCAGCTCAACGATACTCATCCCGCGATCGCAATCGCCGAACTGATGCGCCTCCTTGTCGACGAGCACGACGTGCCCTGGAACGAGGCGTGGCAGATCACCCGCGCGACGTTCAGTTTCACCAATCACACCTTGATGCCGGAAGCGCTCGAGACTTGGCCGGTCGAAATGTTCGGACAGCTGCTGCCGCGGCATCTTCAGATCATCTATCTCATCAACGACATTCATCTGAAGGCCGCCGCCGATCGCGGCCTAGTCGACCCCCATACCGTGTCGCAGATTTCCTTGATCGACGAGCGTGGCGAACGGCGCGTGCGCATGGCGCACTTGGCTTTTATCGGTTCGCATCACGTCAACGGCGTCTCGGCTTTGCATACGGACCTGCTGGAAAAGACCGTTTTCCACGAACTCGCGAAAGCCGCCCCGACGACGATTGTGAACAAGACGAACGGGGTGACGTTCCGGCGCTGGCTTTATGAAGCCAATCCAGGCCTCAGCGCGCTGATTGCCGCGGTCGTGGGCGACGAAGTTTATGACGGTCCGGAACGCCTCAGTGCTCTGGAACAATTCAGTTCAGATCCCGCTCTAGTGTCTGCTTGCAAGGCGATGCGGCTCAAGAACAAAGGCGTGCTCGCGGACATCATCCGCGAGCGCACCGGCGTTGCGGTCGATCCAGCGTCGCTGTTCGATATCCATATCAAGCGCATCCACGAATATAAGCGTCAGTCGCTCAACATCCTGGAAGCCATCGCGCTCTACCGGGAGATCAAGGCCAACCCCAACGGCGACTTCACACCGCGTGTGAAGATTTTTGCCGGCAAGGCGGCGCCGAGTTATGAGCGCGCCAAATTGCTGATCAAGCTCATCAACGACGTTGCCGCGATCGTCAACGCCGATCCCGAGATCGGCGATCGGCTCAAGATCGTGTTCCTGCCGAACTATAATGTCAGTCTCGCGCAACGCCTGGTATGCGCCGCCGATCTTTCCGAACAGATCTCGACCGCCGGCATGGAAGCTTCCGGCACCGGAAACATGAAGCTCGCGCTCAACGGCGCGCTCACCATCGGCACGCTCGACGGCGCGAATATCGAAATTCGCGACAATGTCGGCGCTGACAATTTCTTCCTATTCGGCCTCACGGCCGACGCCGTTGCCCGTGCCAAGAGCGACAGCGTGACGGGCGCCTCCGCCGTTGAAAGTTCGCCGCGCCTCGCCGCCACGCTCGATATGCTGACAAGCGGCGCCCTGGCGGGTGGCGACGCGGGGCGATTTGCCGGGCTCGCCGCAAGCTACCTGGCGCACGATCCGTTCATGGTCGCGGCAGATTTTGATGCCTATTGGAGAGCGCAGCGCCGCGTCGATGCCGCTTGGGGAGACCAGCAACGCTGGTGGCAGGCCAGCCTCCTGAATACGGCGCGCATGAGTTATTTCTCGTCCGACCGAGCCGTCCGCGAATACGCCAAGGAAATCTGGCGGGTCACGCCGGGCTAGAGCGCCGCGGTCGCGCCTGGCGCAGGGCCTCCGTCGTCGCTTGGAAAGTCTCGACCCTGCCCCAATCGTCGAGCGCGACGGGAAGCTTGCGCCGCCAGTTCGGGTGCTCATCGACCGTGCCCGGAATGTTAGGCTGATCCGCGACGTCGAGGAGATCCTCGATCGCCACCATGACAAGATGCGACGGTGTCGCCGCCAGATAAGCCGCGACTGAGGCAAAGTCTCTGAGCTCAAGCGCGCGACCCAGGGCTTGCCGCGCCTGCTCGCGCGCCTCGTCGGTTTCGCCGGGATCGATGCCGAGACCGCGCTTGACCGTCAGGTCGTGCCCGCTCCACCACCCGCTGAACGTCGGCAGGTCGTGGGTATTGAAGGTCGCCAAGGCGAGCGCCGGATAATCCTGCGGCGGCTTGAATGCGCCGCCCTCGCCTCGCTCGAACAGCAGGACGCGGTACGCCCAGATGCCCCAATGCGCGAGCGTGTCGCGGAAGCCTTCGGGCACCGTGCCGAGGTCCTCGCCGATGACGACGCAACACTGGCGCTGGCCCTCCTCGGCGATGACCCGGAGCAAATCTTCAAACGGATAATGCACATACGTCCCCATACTCGCGGGGCGACCGATGGGAATGAAAAATAGCCGCATCAGGCCGAGGACATGATCGATGCGGATCGCGCCGGCGTAACGCATCGCGGCCTGAAGCATTTCCCGGAACACGCCAAAATCATCTTGGGCCAAAGCATGCGGATTGAACGGCGCCAGTCCCCAATTCTGCCCGGCGCGGTTGAATTCATCCGGCGGCGCGCCGACCGACACCTCGGCAAGCACGATGTCCTGCCGGCTCCACGCGTCGGCGCCTGAGGGATCGACCCCTACGGCGATGTCGAGATACAGGCCGATCGGCATGGCCGCCGCTTTCGACGCCGCCGCGCATTGCGCGAGCTGGCGATCGGCGATCCACTGCAGATATTCATGGAAGCCGCATTCCTCATCGGCCTCGTCTCGTAACCTGGCAATGGCGTCGGCATCCGGCTTGCGCCAGGGCTGTGGCCATTCGCGCCACGAGGCACCGTAGCGTACGCGCAATGTCTCGAAGCATGAGAAACGCGTGAGCGCCGTCCCACGCTCACGCCGGAAATTTTCGAAATCGGCGCGGCGTTGGCCTGAACCTTGCGCGCGAAACCGCGCATAGGCCTTGCGCAGTGCTTCGCGCTTGAGCGCCTTCACGCCGCGATAATCGACAAGATCGCCGACATGCAAAGTCTCGATCCGGTTTTGCAGATTGGCGATATCGAGGGGCCGAAATTCCGAGACCGCTTCGACATCGATATAGATCGGATTGAGAAAAGTGCGGCTGCTTGGCGCGTAAGGACTCACGCCCGCGTCTTCATCGAGAAACAATGCGTGCAGCGGATTAAGTCCGATAGCCGACGCTCCGGCCTCCGCGGCGCGGCGCACCAGCGCTACCAGGTCGGTAAAATCGCCGATGCCCCAATTGCGGGCAGAGCGCAGGCTGTAAAGCTGGACGGCAATGCCCCAGTGGCGGCCGCCATCGCCTTGGAACACACGCTGCTGTTCGCCGCTCGGCTGCCCGCGATATGGCGTGGCCCCGCCGGCCGACAAACATTTGATAAGGGCGTCGACGATCTCCGGCTGCGCCGCATGCCAACTGCCGAAAACGTCGTGATAACCCGGCGCGATGCCCCATTTTTCAGCTTCTGCGCCTGTCCGATTGCCCTGCACGCCGCCGCCTTTCGAAATTGAAGCGAGACCAACGCATTAGGCGCTTGGCGGTTCGCGAAAACGCCGGAACAATCGGGTTTTCCGGCGGTTTTATATGCAGTACAGGACCCGACTAAAACAAGAAGAGTTGCCATGGGCGGACCGCTGAGTATGCGCCCACGTACATTCATTCAGAAAGTGGAACGCTCGCCCGACGATCCGACCGGGCCGCGTTTCTGCATTGAAGATATTTTTCCCTGCATCGACGGCGGGCGCTACGCGGTCAAGCGCATCGCCGGCGAGCCGGTCGAAGTATGGGCCGATATTTTTCGCGACGGCCACGACCAGATCGCGGCGGCGCTGCGATGGCGCCGCGATGGTGAGACACGCTGGCACTCTGCGCCAATGGTTTTTCACAGCAATGATCGCTGGAGCGGCAGCTTCACGCCGACCGAGCCCGGCTGGTATGTGTTCGAGATCGAAGCCTGGACGGACGCCTATGCTTCATGGCGCAAGGCGATCCTGCTCAAGCAGCAGGCCGGGCAGGACGTCGGCGTTGACGCCGAGGAAGGCGCAGCGTTGATCGCGGAAATGATGGCCGGCGATGGCGAAGCCGAGGCCGCGCTAGAGAACTTCCGCGCCACCGGTGATCCGGCCCTTCTCACCGCGGATGCCCTCGCCGACGCGATGCGCCGCAGCGACATGCGGCCAGACCTGACCCGCAGCATCCCGATCCCGCTGCTCGCCGAACGCGAGCGCGCGCGCTTCAGCAGCTGGTACGAGATGGTGCCGCGCAGTCAAAGCCCCGTTCCGGGCCGCCACGGCACGTTCGACGATTGCATCAAGCGCGTGCCGGAAATCGCCGCGCTCGGATTTGATGTCCTTTACCTCACTCCGATTCATCCGATCGGAAAGACCAACCGCAAAGGCAAGAACAATTCGTTGCGGGCCGGGCCCGATGACCCAGGCAGTTTTTATGCCGTCGGCGACGCCAGCGGCGGCCATGACGCCGTGCACTCTGAACTCGGCACGATCGAGGATTTCCGCCGGCTGGTGGAAGCCTGCAAGGCGCACAACATGGAGGTTGCGCTCGACATCGCGGTGCAGTGCTCGCCCGATCACCCCTGGCTCAAGGAGCACCCGCAATGGTTCAAGCGGCGGCCCGACGGTTCGATCAAATACGCCGAGAATCCGCCGAAGAAATATGAGGACATCGTCAATCCGGACTTCAACGCGCCGGACCGGATCGCGCTATGGCTCGCGCTGCGTGACGTCATTTTGTTCTGGGTGCGACAGGGCGTGGAAATCTTCCGCATTGACAACCCCCACACCAAGCCGCTGCCGTTCTGGGAATGGCTGATCCGTGAAGTGCACAGCCAGAATCCCAATGTCATCTTCCTCGCGGAAGCATTCACCCGCCCCAAGCTGATGAAGGCCTTGGCCAAGCTCGGTTTCACGCAGTCCTATACGTACTTCACGTGGCGCACGACCAAGGCGGAGGTGCAAGAATATCTGAGCGAACTCAGCCGCTACCCGGAGCGCGACTATTTCCGGCCGAATTTTTTCGTGACAACGCCGGACATCCTGCCGGTGCAGCTGCAAAAGGGCGAGCCGTGGTTGTTCAAGGCACGCGCGGCGCTGGCGGCGCTACTGTCGTCGAACTACGGAATCTATAACGGCTTCGAATTGATCGAGCACGAACCGATTCCGGGCCGCGAAGAATACATCAATTCCGAGAAGTACGAGCTCAAGCATCGCGACTGGAACAAGGCTGGCAACATCGCGTCATATCTCGGCACGCTCAACCGCCTGCGTCACGAGAACTCCGCTCTGCAACAGACCGCGAATTTGCGCTTTCTCGGCGTGGAAGATTCCAATCTCATCGCCTTCCTTAAACAGAGCGCGGATGGCGCAAACGCAATCGCCAGCGTCGTCGCGCTCTCGCGCGAAGCGCGGGAGTTCTGGCTGCACTTCGGCGATCTCACCGTCGCCGGCAAGCCTGTGCGCGCGCTGGCCGATCTCAAAGGCGGCCAGCGCCATATGCTGGAATGGGGTGGTGTGCGTCTGCGCATCGATCCCGGCGTCGACCCGGCGCTCATCTTCCGCTGCGAGACTTGAGACGCGGCGATGAACGTCCTTCCCGAATTCACCACCCAGCACGACGCGACGCGCGCGCAGTCCGACGACGGCCTGTGGTTCAAGGACGCCGTGATCTATCAGCTGCATGTCAAAGGCTTCTACGACAGCAATGGCGACGGGGTCGGTGACTTTCTCGGCCTCACCGAACGGCTCGATTACCTCAAGGAGCTCGGCGTCAGCACGCTGTGGCTGCAGCCGTTTTATCCAAGTCCGGGCCGCGACGACGGCTACGACATCGCCGACTACGGCGACATCAATCCGGCGTTCGGCACGATGCGCGACTTCCGCCGCTTCATGCAGGAAGCCAAGAAGCGCGACCTGCGCGTCATCACCGAGCTGGTCATCAATCACACCTCGGATCAGCATCCGTGGTTCAAGCGCGCCAAGCGCAGCCCGGCCGGCTCCAGCGCGCGCGATTGGTACGTCTGGAGCGATACCGATCAGAAATATCTCGATACCCGCATCATCTTCACCGACACCGAGAAGTCGAACTGGACCTGGGACGAGGAAGCCAAAGCCTTCTACTGGCATAGGTTTTTCTCGCACCAGCCCGATCTGAATTTCGACAATCCGCGCGTCATCAGCGCGATTACGCAGGTCATGAAGCGCTGGCTCGACACCGGCGTCGACGGCTTTCGGCTTGATGCCGTCCCCTATCTGATCGAGCGCGACGGCACCAATAACGAGAACCTGCCCGAGACCCATGAGGTGATCCGCCGGCTGCGCGGCGAACTCGACGCCTACGCGCCCGGCAAGGTGCTGCTCGCCGAAGCCAATCAATGGCCCGAAGACGTGCAGCAGTATTTCGGTGCCGGCGACGAATGCCACATGGCCTATCACTTCCCGCTGATGCCCCGCATCTACATGGCGATCGCGCAGGAAGATCGCTTTCCCGTGACCGACATCATCCGGCAGACGCCGGACATTCCGGCAAATTGCCAGTGGGCGATGTTCCTGCGCAACCACGACGAGCTGACGCTCGAAATGGTGACCGATGCCGAGCGCGACTATTTGTGGTCGACCTACGCCGCCGATCCGCGCGCACGAATCAATCTCGGCATTCGCCGCCGCCTCGCGCCTTTGATGGACAATGACCGGCGCAAGATCGAGCTGATGAATTCGATCCTCATGTCGATGCCGGGCACGCCGATCATCTATTACGGGGACGAGATCGGCATGGGCGACAACATCTATCTCGGTGACCGCAATGGCGTACGCACGCCAATGCAATGGACGCCCGACCGCAATGGCGGCTTTTCGCGCGCGGATCCAGCGCGGCTGTATCTCCCGCCCATCATGGATCCGGTCTATGGCTTCGCCGCCGTCAATGTCGAAGCGCAGACCCGTTCGCTCGCTTCGCTCTTGAGCTGGACCAAGCGCCTTATCGCGGTGCGTAAGTCGAGCAAGGTGTTCGGACGCGGCTCGCTCACGTTGATACGGCCGACTAACCGCACCGTCCTCGCCTATGTCCGCCAGCTCGGCGACGAAGCGATCCTGTGCGTCGCCAACCTGTCGCGTTCGGCGCAGGCCGTCGAGCTTGACATGAGCGCCTGGAAAGGTCGCGTGCCGCAAGAAATGCTGGGCCGCGCGCGCTTCCCTCGGATCGGCGAGCTGCCATACCTCGTAACCCTGCCGCCCTACGGCTTTTACTGGTTTCACCTGCTCTCTACTGCGCCCGAAGTTCCGGAGCGGTTGCTGCCCCGCGACGTCACGACGTTGGTGCTCGGTCAGGGGTGGGACTCGCTCGTCACCGGGCGCAATCTGCGCGCTCTCGAGCATGACGTATTGCCGGGCTTCCTCTCGGAGCGCCGCTGGTACGGCGAGAAGGCGGCGGGCCGCGTTGCGGTCAGCCTGCCGATCGTGTTTCCGCTCGAACATGGCGGTAATCGCATGGTCATCGCGGTTGCGGCGGCCGAATCCTCAGCCGGCGTGAGCCGATATCAGCTGCCGCTGACGATCCGCTGGTCGCGCTACACCCACATTGAAAAAGGTGCCGCCAAGGTGATCGCCGCCGTGCGCCGCACCGCGCGCGAAGGGTCGCTGGTGGATGCCGCGGTCGAGCCGGAATTCATCGCCGCCATGCTCGACAAGATGTTTGCCGCCGAAACAGTCGGCGACGACAAGCGCCGGCTGGAATTCCAGAAAACTTCGGCGCTCAAAGACAAGCCCGATGTAAAAGCCGTGGCCGCAGTCGGCGTCGAGCAATCCAACACCAGCATGGTGGTCGACAATCACTACGTCGTGAAATTGCTGCGGAAGGTGACAGCGGGGGTTCATCCCGAGGTCGAGATCGGTCGCTTTTTTGTCGAGAGCGCGCCTTTCGCGCACGCCCCGCCGCTCCTCGGCACCGTCGAACTGGTTGAGAATGGCGAACGCAGCGCGCTTGCCGTCGTGCACGGCTTTGTCGAGAACCAGGGCGATGCCTGGACCGTGATCGGCCAGTTGCTCGACCGCCTCATCGACGAGCAGAACCGTTTGCAAGTGGAGACGATCGACGAGTCTCCTGAAACGGGCGCCGTGATCGGGCGGCTGCAGCACATTGGCGTGCGCACCGCGGACTTCCATGCCGCGATTGCGAGCCGCGGTGATATTCCCGCTTTCGCTCCCGAGCCGATAACGGCCGAGGATATGAGGGCGTGGACCGAGGGCGTACGCAGCCGCGCGCAGAACGTGTTCGGCCTGTTGGAGCGCACATCACTGCCTGAGGCATCGCGCGCGTCAGCAGCGGCCTTGAGCCAGCACCGCGCTGCAATCCTGGATTACATCGGCAAGGGTCCGATCAACGTCGAAGCGAACAAGATCCGCCATCACGGCGATTTCCATCTTGGCCAGGTGATCATGGTCAAGGACGACGCGTTCCTACTCGACTTCGAGGGCGAGCCGCGCCGCAGCCTGGAAGAGCGGCGCCGCAAAGCGCCCGCCGCGCGCGACGTCGCCGGAATGTGCCGGTCGATCGACTACGCGGTCAGCGCCGCGCTGATCCGCGCCGACGATCTCAGCCCGGAAGAAAAGGCCAAGATCGGCGCGCGGTTGCGCGAATGGACCCCGAAGCTGATCGAAGCGTTCTGGATGAGTTATCGCAGCGCGTTAGTCGCGGAAGGTCTGTGGCCGGGCAGCGAGGAAAAGTGCCGGGAGTTGTTGGACTTCTTCATGCTGGAAAAGGCGTTCTACGAGATCGAGTACGAGCTCAACAACCGGCCCGATTGGGCCGCGATCCCGCTCGAAGCGACCTTGCGTATCCTGCGCGAACACGGCGTCGTGCCGTCGGGAGGGCAGTCATGAGCCGCTTGCCCTCGGTCGCCCGCGCCATCATCGCCGGACGCGCGCATGACCCTTTCAGTTATCTCGGCCAGCACCACGAAAACGACAACACGGTGGTGCGGGTTTTTCTCCCCAATGCGAGCCACGTCGCAGCGGTCGAGGAAAGCGGTGCGGAACGCGCGCTGTCGAAGCTCGACGACGCCGGCCTGTTCGCAGGCAAGATCACGCGGCTCCAGCATTACCGCCTGAAGGCGAAATTCGGCGACCACGAAGTCGAACTGGAAGACCCCTACCGCTTTCCGCCGATCCTGTCCGAGTTTGATCTATATCTTCTTGGCGAAGGCAATCATCTCAAGCTTTACGACAAGCTCGGCGCCCATCCCTTGACCCTCGATGGCGTGGACGGCGTCGCCTTCGTGGTGTTGGCGCCGAATGCCGAGCGCGTCAGCGTCGTGGGTGATTTCAATTTCTGGGATGGCCGCCGTCACGCGATGCGGGTGCGTGGGGCCGGCTATTGGGAAATTTTTATTCCAGGCGTGCGCGCCGGCGACAAATACAAATATGAAGTCGTCGCGCGCAACGGCCAAACGCTGCCACTGAAATCCGATCCGCTGGCTTTCGCTGCCGAGGTGCGGCCTTCGACCGCTTCCGTGGTTCTCAATCCCAAGACGTTGCCGAAGCCTAAACCCGGCCCGCGCCGCGCCAATGCGCTCGATGCCCCGATGTCGATTTACGAAGTGCACTTGGGCTCCTGGCGCAGGAAGCCCGAGGAACACGGCCGCTGGCTCACCTACCGGGAGCTTGCCGAAACGCTGCCGGCTTACGTCGCCGACATGAATTACACCCATGTCGAATTCCTGCCGGTGGCCGAGCATCCTTTC
>JAFBAG010000273.1 GCA_019247925.1 Pseudolabrys sp. | reverse complement strand
CGATTCGGGCTGCGTTGCGGTTAAAGTCGCCGTCGATGAGAAGACCGATGAGGTTCTTGGGGTGGCCAGGCTGCATCGCATCGCTAAGAGCAAGAGCGGCGAATATGCGGTTCTGGTGCGCTCGGCGCTCCAGGGCCAGGGTCTCGGCTGGGAATTGATGCAGGCCGTTATCCGCGAGGCGCGCACCGCCGGGCTCGAACACGTCGAAGGCCTTGTACTGTCCGACAACGAGCGGATGCTGCACATGTGCCAGGAACTCGGCTTTGATATAAAAGAAGCCGGCGAACCGGGCGTGCGGATCGCTCGCCTGGCGCTTTAGGCCGACGCATGGGAGACACCGATGAATGAAGAAGCCCTCAATCTGTCGCTGCGCAAATTTCTCAAGGTCGTCGGCGTGACGTCGCAGCAGGAGATCGAAAAAGCCGTGCGCGCGGCCGATCAGGCCGGCAAGCTCAAGGGCAAGTCTTCATTGAAGGCGCAGATGGTGTTGACGATCGGCGACATCGCGCTGACCCACAAGGTCGACGGCGAGATTGACGTCGCCTAGCGCGCGTTCGGCCGCGCGAAGGCGGCTTCCATTTCACGGCGGAATTTCACCGCCGTATCATTGGCATCATAGGCGACGTCGTCCCACCACACGCCCTCGCCCTGGGCGATATCCCGCTTGAGCTTGACATCATGCGCGAGGCCGAGCGGCAGCAGGCCTTTCGTGAGAGACATCTCTGCCGGAACCTGTTTGCCCCACACGCAAAAGCCACCCTCACCGTCCAGCATCTCACCGGCTTTCAACGCGCGCTTGGCGGTGGCGACGACATCTGAGCGGAAGCCCGTCGGCGCCCCGGTCGGCTCGCCACGCAACGCCGCTGATGCAACCGAAATCCCAAGCTCCAGCCCGATCATATGAATCGGCCGGTAGAGCGCCGCGTATTTGCCCGTGCTGTCCGGCAGCATCGCGTATTCCTTGAAGCAGCGGCGCGCATATTCGGTCTCGCCCTCGAACACGACGTAAGTGCCGAGCGCGAGATGGTGCGGAACGTCCTTGCCATCCCGATAGACCGACGAAGTGACTTCGGTGACGCCGGCTTTCTCCAAGGTGCCGCCGTCGGCTTTCGGTTTGCAGATGTCGGCAAGTTCGAAACGTGTCGCCGGCGGAAAGCCCAGCCCATCGGACTGCGGCACCAGCCCGGTCGCGTTGCACACCGCGGTCATTTCGATGCCGGATTTCGTGCCGTCGATGAACGAATTGAACATCTTGGGATTGATCGAATTGCGGTCCTTGATCGCGAGATATTGATCGAGGATGTCCCACAAAGTGTCGGGCGTCGATTGATGATAGGTCGGATGGTAGCGCGTGCCCTTGCCGGCGCAGATCACCTTGAACCCGGCAGCGCGCGCCCAGTCGACCTGCTCGCAAATCAACGCCGGCTGGTCGCCCCATGCCAGGCTGTAAACGACGCCGGCCGCCTTGGCGCGGCGCGCTAATAGCGGGCCCGCCACAGCATCGGCTTCAACATTGACCATCACGATATGTTTGCCGCTCTGGATCGCCTTGAGCGCGTGGGTGATCCCGGCGCCGGGAATGCCCGTCGCCTCGACGATCACTTCAATCGCCGGATGCGCGATCAGCGCGCTCGCATCAACGGTGACGTAGGTGCCGCCGCGCTTTGCCGCCTCGTCGAGGGATTTGGCCTCGTACTGGCTCGCCGGCCAGCCGGCGGTCTCGAGCTGCTTGCGGGCGCGCGTCACGTCGAGATCGGCGACGCCGACGACCTGCATGCCGTCAGTGAGCCGGGCCTGCGACAGGAACATGGTGCCGAACTTGCCCGCGCCGATCAGACCCACAGTGACGGGGCGGCCCGCAGCCTTTCGCTCCAGCAATTTGGCGTGGAGGTTCACGGACTGCCGCGTGCTATTGGCAGAGCGCGCGGGTGATGAAGGTCACCGGCTTGCATTCGCCCGGTTGAGCGGCGCGGCGGCCGAGCATGACCGGCACGGGGCATTCTTCCGCAGTCGTCATGTCGATGCTGGTGCCCGTGGCAAAACCATTGCTTTTGCAAAGTCTGGATGCGGCCGCGACGCAATCAGGCGCGCCATTGGGCGCCATCGTGCAATCGCTGCGTCCACGCACAACGCGCGCGCCCGGCATGCGCGCCAACGTGTCCGCGGCATCCTTCGCGGCACCGCCAGCGGTCTTCGCCGCCATCTCGGCCTCGCGGTTGAAATTGTCGATGTTGCCTTTGGCGTTCTTCAGCCCCGAGCCGAGGAATGAAAACGTCTCCTCGAACCATTTGCCGACCGCGCCAAGGGGATTTTGCTCCTGCGGGGGAGCGGACTGCGTCCTCGCCGGGCCGGCGAGCGTCAGTATCACCGCGGCTATGCCGGCAGTCGTCGCAAAGGGGATCGGACAGAATCTTTTGCGCATTGTCCCATTCTAATAGGGAAGCGTGGCGCAGCCAAATTTGCGGGAACGGCGAGATGTCGCCGTCAGAAAAGGTAGACCGAGCCGACCAGCCCGAGAATGACCACGGCCGCGCCCAAGGCAACCCAGAGACCCAGGCGTTTTTCGATAATGTGACGTGCGCGCTCGCCATAACGGTTGATCAGGAATGCGAGCAGGAAAAACCGCCCAGCGCGGGCGATGATCGAAAACAGCACAAACAGAAAAATATTGTAGCCCGCGAAGCCCGACGTGATGGTGACGACCTTGTAGGGGATCGGCGTGAGCCCCTTGATCAGGATGATCCAGGCGCCCCACTCCGCATAAGCGGCGCGGAAGGCCTCAACCTTGTCGCCGTAGCCGTAAAGCCCGATCAGCCATCGTCCGACAGAATCGTAAAGCAGCGCGCCGATTGCATAGCCCAGTAATCCGCCGGCGACCGACGTCAGCGTGCACCACAACGCGTAGCGATAGGCGCGATCCGGCCGCGCCAGCGACATCGGGATCAACATCACATCGGGGGGAACGGGAAAAATTGAGCTCTCGACGAAAGACACCGTCCCCATCGTCCAGAGCGCGTAAGGTTTTTCAGCAGCGCCGAGGCACCAGTCATACAGGCGCCGCACGAGGGAGCGGCGGTCAACCGAAGCAGACATGAAAGGCGATCCGTGACTGGGAGGCGATGCGCCTCAGCGGCGCTTGCGCGTGCGGCGGCTTTCGAGCGCGACGACCTTACGCCGTGATCCGTTCTGCACCAAGTCTTTCGGGATCTTCTCGGCGATCCCGAAAAGCCGCTCGCGGCGATCCATTTCGGCCCAGACATCGGCGGGCTGCACGCCTGCGGCGACCCAGAGCACGACCAGATTGTAGATGAGATCCGCACTTTCGCGCACGACGGCTTCGGACTGGCCTGCCATCGCGTCGATAACGACTTCGACGGCTTCCTCGGCAAGCTTCTTGGCCATCTTGCCGCGGCCGGCGCGCAACAGCCGGGTGGTCCGCGACTTGGCGGGATCGCCCGTCTGGGCCGCAATCACTGCCTCGTAGAGCCGGCCAACCGAATCAGTCATGGCGCTGCAGAATAGCCCATCCACGATTCCGGCCGGTTAACGACGAACGCCCGCCGCATCACGCGGCGGGCGCTCCTGCACAAAGACCCTCGTTACCAGCCGTAGCCGTAGCGCGGACCGTAGCCGTAGCCATAGCCGTACGGCCCATAGCCACCGTAATAGTGACGTTCACGCCAGGCATCGCGGCGCTGTTGCTCGATCGCGAGAGCCCCGATCGTGCCGACGATGCCGGCGAAAGCCGCCATCGCAGCCGCGTTGCCGCCGCCGCGATAATGGCGCCGGCGGGCGCTCAGATCGATTGCCGAGGATTGCGAAACCGCCGGCTGCTTGCCCGGCGCCGCGGACGCGGCCGGAATCGAAAATGAGGTTGCGATGGTCGCGACTGTCAGGACGGCAGCGAGCGGGCGAATGAGTGACTTCATCGTGCGCATGGGATCCTCCCTTTGGGATGCACTTACCCATTCAACGCGCAGGGCCCCGCAATCCGGCGCTTTGCCGGATTACATCTTGGTAACCCCCGAAAGAGCGGTCGATGAGACCTGATTATCTGAAGAAATATTCAGGTCGCCCGACAGCGGCGCCTAACCAGCGCTCAGCTTGTGGACACGGATTGACGAAATAACCGGCATGCCCGGCCGCGACCCCGTGACCGTCGGGATCGCCCGTCGATATCTTGAACTTTGGCGCGGCATGCTCTTTGCTAATCTTCTTGGTGTTTTGAAGAAGCCGCCGAACCGGCGCGCCTGAGGTCAGCCGAGCTTCGCACCGCCGGGTGCGCGGGCCCATACAAAGGAATTGCGAACATGCCCGTCCTCTTTTCCCGCCGCGTTTTATTGGCTGGGGCCATGCTGGCCTGTCTCACCGGTGGGGCAGCCGCGCAAACCGCGGTCAAGTTCTCGCTCGATTTCAAATTCGAAGGGCCCTCGGCGCCGTTCCTGGTCGCAATCGACAAGGGCTATTTCAAGCAGGAAGGCCTCGACGTCACGATCGATTCGGCGGCCGGTTCGCTCGAACCGATCAACCGCGTGGCGGCGGGCACCTACGACATGGGCTTTGGTGACATCAATTCACTGATCAAGTTCCGCGACGCCAATCCGCAGAACCAGATCAAGGCTGTTTTCATGGTCTACAACAAGCCGGCCTTCTCGATTGTCGGACGGAAGAGCCGCGGCGTCAGCAAGCCGAAGGATCTCGAAGGCAAGAAGCTCGGCGCGCCCGCGCCCGATGGCGCCTACGCGCAATGGCCGATCTTCGTGCAAGCCAATGGCATCGACGCATCGAAGGTGACGATCGAGAACGTCGGCTTCCCGGTGCGTGAGCCGATGCTGCAAAGCGGTCAGGTCGACGCCATCACCGGCTTCTCGTTCTCGTCCTTCATCAATCTCAAGTCGATGAACGTCCCGGTTGACGACATCGTGGTGATGCTGATGGCGGATTACGGCGTCAACCTTTACGGCAACGCCATCATCGTCAGCCAGAAGTTCGCCGCCGAGAAGCCGGAAGCGGTGAAGGGTTTCCTGCGAGCCTTCATCAAGGGCCTGCGAGATACGGTGCAGTCGCCGGAAGCGGCGGTCGACTCCGTTCTCAAGCGCAATGACGTCGCCAAAAAGGACGCCGAACTGGAACGGCTCAAGATCGCGCTGCGCGACAACATCGTCACCGACGAAGTGAAGAAAAACGGCTGGGGCGCCGTCGATCAGGCTCGCTTCACCGGGGCGATCGACCAGATCGCGCTGACCTACAAATTCAAGGGCGACAAGCCGAAGCCCGCCGACATTTTCGACGCATCGTTCCTGCCGGGCGCAGCCGACCGCAAGTTCTGAGCCAATGGCCTTCGTCGCGCTGGAGAGCGTCAGCCATTCCTACGCTGGCGCGGATGGCGCGCTGGCGGTCGACGGGCTGACCTGCGCGGTAGAAGCCGGGGAATTCGCCGCCGTGGTCGGACCGTCCGGCTGCGGCAAGTCCACACTGATGAAGCTTGCGACCGGCTTGCAGTTTCCGCGCGCCGGAAGCGTGAGCGTCGCGGGCAAAAAGGTGACGGCGCCGGTCAAGATGGCGGGCATGGCGTTCCAGGCGCCGACCCTGCTGCCCTGGCGCACGACGGCGGAAAACCTGCTGTTGCCGCTCGAGATCGTCGAGCCCTACCGCAGCGCGATGTACCGCAAGCGCGGCGAATTCCGTGGCCGCGCCGAGCAATTGCTCGCGAGCGTCGGCCTTGGGGGGCAAGGGACAAAATATCCTTGGGAGCTTTCAGGCGGCATGCAGCAGCGGGCCTCGCTGTGCCGCGCGCTGATTCACGAGCCGCAATTGCTGATGCTCGACGAGCCATTCGGCGCGCTGGACGCCTTCACCCGCGAAGAGCTGTGGTGCGTCATCCGCGATCTGCATGCCGCGCGCAAGATCACCGTGATCCTCGTCACCCACGATCTGCGCGAGGCGGTTTTTCTTGCCGACCGCATTTTCGTGATGTCGGCGCGGCCCGGCCGGATCGTAGTGGAACGCAAGATCGAACTGCCGCGGCCGCGCGATCTCGACATCACCTTCACTTCGGATTTCACCGACATCGTGCACGAGCTGCGCAGCCACATCGTCAAGGCGCGGCAATGAACCGGCAACGAGTTTTCATCCGCCTGGCGCCGTGGCTGTTCACGATCGGCCTGTTCGTATTGTGGGAAGGGGCGGTTCGCCTCTTCAATATTCCGGTGTTTTTCCTGCCGCCGCCGAGCGCGGTCGCGGAGGCCTTCGTGCAATTCTGGGGCCCGCTCGCCCGCAATTCATGGATTACGCTCGAAACGACGCTGATCGGCTTTGCGCTCGCCGTCGTTTTCGGCATGGCGCTCGGACTTTTAATCGGCTGGTCCCGGACGATCTATGCGGGGCTTTACCCGCTGATGATCGGCTTCAACGCCATTCCCAAAGTCGCGGTCGTGCCAATCCTGGTTCTGTGGTTCGGCATCGGCTTCATCCCGGCGGTGCTCACGGCGTTCCTGATCTCGTTCTTCCCAATCGTCGTCAAT
The DNA here is from genome assembly GCA_019247925.1 of Pseudolabrys sp. GTDB lineage: Bacteria > Pseudomonadota > Alphaproteobacteria > Rhizobiales > Xanthobacteraceae > Pseudolabrys. Next base: position 5,210 of record JAFBAG010000273.1, on the reverse strand, counting down.
GTCGCCACGGGTCTCGCCACGATCGAGCCCGAGCTCGAGGACGTACTCAAGGCACTCGGCGCCTCGAAGCTCGACATCATGCGCAAGGTCGGGATCCCGCGCACGCTTCCTTATTTCTTTGGCTCGCTGAAAGTGGCGATTACGCTGGCCTTTGTCGGCTCGGTGATCTCCGAGAGCGTCGCTTCCAACTTCGGCATCGGCAACCTGATGCTGCAGGCGCAAGCGCAGTTCCAGGTCCCGCTGATCTTCGCGGGGCTGGTCGCGCTGGCGATCGAGGGCATCCTGATGTACTGGGCGATGGCCGCACTGGAGCGGCGCATGACCGGGTGGGCCCAGCGCTCCGGCTTCGCTCAAGCCTGAAAGTTTACCTTTTGGCGGCGATGTTTTCCGCCTGACGGAAGGCGGTGCGCACGGCGCGGTACTCGCGTTCCGCCGGGGTTTCATCGGGCTTCGGCCGCAGCAGCGGCGCCAGATCGTCGGCAAGTTCGAGCAGCGGCTTCGTGTCCTCGCCTTCCCGCACGTAAATCCCGACATAGAGCGGCGGCAGCGGCGGCAGCGGCGCATCGTCCCAGCGGTGCAACTGCGTCATGCGAACCCGGCCGCGTGTCATCACCATCGTGCCAAGACCGGCATCGACACCGGCGGACAAAGTGAGCACGGTGCCGGACATCATCATCAGCCGGTTGGTGCGGCCCGCGGCGTGCAGCGCCTTCACGCCGGCGCGGTAGCACATGCATTCCTCGCTGAAGGCCACCATCGGCACCGGCCCTTGCGAATCGATCTTGGTGGCGTCGCTGCGCACCCACACAAGCTGATCCGACCAATAATGGCGGGCGTCCGCAGGCTCTTCGTGGGAGAGCGCGATGACGATATCGAGCTCGCCGTCGCGCATCTGGCGTAGCAGATGGACGGCGCTGCCGCTCATCGTCTGAAAATTAATGTCGGGATGGCGTAGCCGGAATTTCGCCAGCACCCAGGGCAATAACGGTCCCGACAGATCGCCTGGCAGAGCAATACGCACCCGCCGCTGCTGCGCCTTGGGCTCGGCGGCGTTGAGGATCTGATCGTTGATCGAAAGCAGCCGGCGCGCATGGCCGACAACGGTTTCACCGTGCTTGGTGAGCATCACGCCCGGCGCGCTGCGGTCGAACAGTTCGCCGCCGAGCATCGATTGCAGCCGCTTTATCTGCGCGCTGACGGCGGGCTGCGTGATGCCGAGCGACTGCGCCGCCTTGGTAAAGCTGCGCAGATCAACGACGGCGACGAGCGTGCGAAGGAGTTCGGTGGGAATGTTGGTCAAGGGCGAAGCAACCTCCCGTTCAGGGGTTCATGAGCAAGCGAGGACTCGTATGCACACAAACGAGCGACCCCCGGCTTCACGATTGAACTGTAACACAACACGCCGCGCCAGCCGATTTGATAATTTTAGGCGTATTTGTCCCGCCCTTTTTCAATCGCGACACGCGGAGTGGGCAAAGGGCGCTACTTGATTCGTTCCAGCACGCTGACGTAGTTCGCAACCGCAGCGCCGCCCATGTTGAACAAAGCGCCAAGCTTTGCGCCCTTCACCTGCATGTCGCCCGCGGTCCCGGTCAGCTGCATGGCGGCAAGCGCATGCATCGATACGCCGGTCGCTCCGATCGGGTGACCTTTGGCCTTGAGCCCGCCCGACGGGTTGATGGGCAATTTGCCGTCCTTGGCGGTCCAGCCTTCTTTCACCGCGCGCGCCCCCTGGCCTTCCGGCGTCAGGCCCATCGCCTCATATTCGATTAATTCCGCGACCGTGAAGCAGTCATGGGTTTCGACGAAAGAGAGATCACCGAGCGCAATGCCGGCGTCGGCGAGCGCCCGCTTCCAGGCCACGGAGCACCCCTCGAATTTCAGGATGTCGCGTTTCGCCATCGGCAGGAAATCCTGCACGTGAGCGCGGGCGCGGAACGCCACCGCCTTTTTCATCCGCAAAGCCGTCTCGACATCGGCAATGACGAGCGCCGCGGCGCCGTCAGAGACAAGCGAACAATCCGTGCGCTTGAGCGGACCGGCAACGAAGGGGTTCTTTTCGCTTTCGGTGCGGCAGAAATCGTAGCCGAGGTCTTTGCGCATCTGGGCGTAAGGATTGGCTACGCCGTTCTTGTGATTTTTAGCGGCGATCATCGCCAGGGCGTCGGACTGATCGCCGTATTTCTGAAAGTAAAGACCGGCGATTTTTCCGAAGATCCCAGCAAAGCCGCCGTCGATCTCAGCCTCGTCGCGCACATAGGAAGCCTTGAGCAGATTGGCGCCGATCTCCGGTCCCGAAGTCGTCGTCATCTGCTCGACGCCGACGACAAGGGCAATGCGCGCCTCACGCGCTTCGATTGCTTTCACCGCTTGATGGACGGCCGCCGAGCCGGTCGCGCAGGCATTCTCGACGCGCGTCGCGCGCTTGAAACGTAAATCCGGCGAAGCCTGGAGCACCAGCGCGGCTGTAAAATCTTGCGGGGAAAAGCCGGCGTTGAAGTGCCCCAGCACGATTTCATCGACCTCTGCTGGAGCAACGCCAGCGTCCGCCAGGGCGTCGGTTGCGACCCGCACGATGAGGCTTTCAACGCTCTCCCCATTCAGCTTACCGAAGGGGGTGTGGGCCCAGCCGACAATGCACGCCGTCATTTGTTTCTCCGCATTCCCTGCATTTGAATCTGCGCTTGCCGAATTTTAGTCGCTTTCCTGATGCGAATGTCGCAGACAATAACACCAAATGGCCGGTGCGGCTTTGCCTGCCTGCCGGGCCTGCTAGTTTAGTGGCGAATCCATTGGAACCTATGCGAAGCATGCACCGCCTGCGCCTTTCCGCTTTCGTTTTGGCCCTCGTCGCGGGTTTGACCACCGCCGGGCGGGCGCAGGCCGAAGCACAGCTCCTTATCGACGCGTCGACCGGCAAAGTTCTCCACGCCGAGAATGCGACCTATCCCTGGTATCCGGCGTCCGTCACCAAGCTGATGACCGCCTACACCAGCCTGCGTGCTGTGAAGGAAGGCAAGATCAAGCTCGATAGCCTGCTCACCGTCAGCAAGAACGCCACGGCGCAGGCGCCGACCAAGATGGGCTTTGCCGCGGGCACGCGCGTGACGCTCGATAATGCGCTCAAGATGATCATGGTGAAATCGGCCAACGACATCTCGGTCACGATCGCGGAAGGCGTCGGCGGATCCATCGACGGCTTTTCCGACATGATGAACGCCAATGCCAAGCGACTTGGCATGACGCAGACGTCCTACGTCAATCCGAACGGTCTGCCCGCGGACGGCCAGATCACCTCGGCGCGCGATCTCGCCATCCTCGCCCGCGCCCTGATCCGTGAATTTCCGGAATACAATTCCTACTGGAATATCTCCTCGATCCGTTACGGCCGCCGCGTCATGCGGAATTACAATTCGCTGATCGATCGCTATCCCGGCGCCGATGGCATGAAGACTGGCTTTATCTGCGCGTCCGGTTTCAATCTTGTCGCGTCTGCGAGCCGCAACGGGCGGCGCTTGATCGCCGTCGTGCTCGGCGCCTATTCATCCGGCGTGCGCGCGCAAAAAGCCGCGCAATTGCTTGAGCGCGGTTTCAACAGCGGGGGGCTGAGCTGGCTTACGCCTTCGCTCGGCAGCGTCGATGCCCTGGTCCCCATTGACGCGGCGCCGCCCAATCTGCGCGACGAAATGTGCGGGCCGCACCGGCGCAAGCCTCCCGCCGAAGATAACGACGAAGATGAAGATCAAAGCGCCGCCAACGGCAGCGAAAACGGTGCGCCTCGCGCCATGAGCCTGACCAACCTCAAGCCGGCCGAAGGCAAATATGTGCTGGGTCCGGCGATCCAAAATCCCGAACCGATCGTGGTATTCACGGGGCCGCCGGGCAATCCGGACAAAGAGCAGGTCGCGGCAGCCAAACCCAAGCGCGGCAAGAAAACGGCCGCCGCGAAAACGGACGACGCCAAGCCGGAAGCCAAGCCAGACGCGAAGCCGAAGCCGGCGGCCAAGAAGAAGAAGGCCGCGGCCGCGCAATGAGCGACGCGGCCAACCGGCGCGCCCCTCCCGTTCCAATTCCGCTGACGGTGCTCACCGGCTTTCTTGGCGCCGGCAAAACCACCCTGCTCAATCGCCTGCTGAAGGATCTGGCGCTCGCCGGCACCGCCGTCATCATCAATGAATTCGGTGAAGTGGGTCTCGACCACCTGCTGGTCGAACATGTCAGCGACAATGTCGTGCTGCTGCAATCCGGCTGCCTTTGCTGCACGATGCGTGGCGATCTCGTCGACGCTCTCGAAACCTTGTTGCGCGATCTCGACAACAATCGCTGCAAATTCGAGCGTCTGCTGCTTGAAACGACGGGGCTCGCCGACCCTGCCCCGGTGCTCCACACCACGATGATGCATCCGTATCTGGTGATGCGCTATCGGCTCGACGGTGTCGTGACGGTGGTGGACGCCGTGAATGGCGTCGCAACGCTCGACGCACATCCGGAGGCCGTCAAACAGGCGGCGGTCGCAGACAGGCTGGTGCTAAGTAAAACCGACCTTGCAAAGCCTGACGAAATTTCACGATTGCGCACGCGGCTGCGCAGCATCAATCCGGCCGCCATGATCCTCGACGCGGCGCACGGCGAGGCGGTGCCGGACAAGCTGCTCGGCTGCGGCCTGTTCGACCCCGAGCGAAAAATCCCCGACGTCAAAAGATGGCTGGCCGAAGAAGCCTACGCCGAAGCGGCGGCAGGACACGATCATGCGCATGAAGACGCACACGCGCATGGCCACGCGCACAGTCACGAGCATGTCGATCGCAACCGTCACGACGATCGAATCCGCGCCTTCGTCCTGACCGAGGACGAACCTATACCGGCCGGCACCTTTCACATGTTCATCGACCTATTACGCTCGACCCACGGGCCGAACCTGCTGCGGCTCAAGGGCATCGTGAAGTTCACCGAGCACCCGGAACGGCCGGTCGTCATTCACGCAGTGCAGCACGTATTCCATCCCTTTTCGGAACTGCCGGCCTGGCCTGACCAGGATCACCGCACGCGGCTGGTTTTCATCATGCGCGACACGCCGGAAGCGACGATCCGGGAGCTTTTCAGCGCGTTCCTGAGCCGCCCCGCCCCCGACCGTCCCGACAGGACGGCGCTTCTCGACAATCCGCTGGTCCCGTTCGGCGGCCGGTAACCAGCCGCGACCCTTCCCCATC
>JAFBAG010000107.1 GCA_019247925.1 Pseudolabrys sp. | reverse complement strand
CGGCTAGAGCGTTTGCGCGGGCTGGGCGCGTATATCGGCAAGCCCCTCACCTGCGCCTGCTCGCGTTTTCAATCGCAGAATTTTTCAGACGCCATCCTGGTTGTTGCCACCGAGGCCGCCGGGCCGAACCTCACGCTCGACGAACGGCTCAAACGATTACTCGCCGGCAGCAACAAACCAGCCGCTGTATTTTCCGCGGACGGTGAACTGGTGCGAGCCACCGACGGCGCTGCGCGTCTGCTCGGCGATGCTCGCGATCTTCCGGCCATCATCGGCGAACCCCTCGCCGCGCAAGCGAGCTGCGATGGTCACGCGGAGGGCGAAGCGCCGGCCGGCCGCTTTACGCTGGACAAGCTTGGCGCCGGAAACACCTACGTGCTTTTGCTCGCCTTCAGCGGCGCGGTGAAATCCGCCGAGCCCCTCGAGCAGACACCTGAGGCCGTGGCAGCGCCGACGCCCGGCCTCAACGCGCCGGCCGCGCGACGCGCGCCGCTACGCTTCGTCTGGCAGTACGACGACGTCCAAGGCTTCAACATCGAATCGGACGAATTCCTGACTCTGGCAGGCGCCAGAACGCGCGATGCGCTAGGTAAATCTTGGACCGAATTCGCCGCCGCCCTCGGGCTCGATTCCGATGGCCGCGTGGCCAAGGCGCTTGCGGCGCGCGACACCTGGAGTGGAATCGTCGTCGATTGGCCGACCGAGCACGAAGCGCTGGCGGTGGAGTTGTCGGGGCTGCCGGTGTTCGACCGCGAACGTAAGTTCACCGGCTATCGCGGGTTCGCCATCTGCCGCAATGTGGCCAGCCTCAATGCGATCATGCAGCGCGGGGTCCAGACGACGTCCCGCACCGAACCTGATGCCAAGGTATTGCCGTTCAAAGCACCGGTCACGGAGCAACCGCCAGCCGCGTCGCTGACGCCGCGCGAACAGACCGCGTTCCAGGAAATCGCGCGGACGCTTTCGGACCGTCTCAAGTCGACCGCAACAAAATTCCAGCGCGAGGATGACTTCGGCCCGGAGCGGCAGGAACCGATCGCGCAGGAGCCGGCCTCGCAGGAGCCGATTCCTGAAGCACCGGCCGCGCCAGCGCCGGCCCCGCGCGCCGCGGCGCCGCGCAACGGTCACCGCGATGTCGCGGACGAATTCGCTATCCTCGAGCGCATGCCGGTGGGCGTGCTGATCTACCGGCTCAACGATCTCATTTTCGCCAACCGGGCCTTCCTGGAATGGACTGGCTACGGCAGCCTCGAAACGCTGCGTGCCGCCGGCGGCCTCGACAGCCTGTTCATCGAGCCGCGCAACAACGGCAATGGCGATGGCGCGAAGTCGCTGACGATCTCGACGCCGGCAGGCCAACAGTTGCCGGTCGAGGGCAAACTGTTTCCCGTGACCTGGAATGGCGAAAGCGCCCTCGTTCTTATGCTCAACACGCTGGCGCCGCCAAAGGCCAAGCCGGACAAGAACGCCGAGCTCGCGCTGCGACGGATCGAAACCGAAAACCGCGAATTGCGCGCCGTGCTCGACACCGCGACCGATGGCGTCTTGCTGGTCGAAGGCAACGGGCGGGTGCTTTCGGCCAATCGCAGCGCCGAAGCCCTGTTCGGGCTCGACGTCGCGGAGTTCGACGAGATTTCCTTCGGCGAATTGTTCGCGCCGGAAAGCGCGCGCATCGTCATGACGCAACTCGACCGGCTGTCGCGCGACAGCACGGCGATGTTGATTGGCGGCAGCGACGAGGTGATCGGCCGGGTGCGCGGCGCCGCCGGCAAGGGCGGACTTGTGCCGCTCCACATCACCATCGGCCGCATCGATGATACGGGGCAGAAATTCTGTGCCGTGCTGCGCGACATCACCGCCTGGAAGCGCAATGAAGAGGCGCTGATGACGGCGAAGCAGCAGGCCGAAATCGCCTCGGCGCAAAAAAGCGAGTTTCTCGCAAAGATCAGTCACGAGATCCGCACCCCGCTCAATTCCATCATCGGCTTTTCCGAAGTCATGATGGAGGAGAAATTCGGCCCGCTCGGCGAACGTTACCGGGCGTACCTCAAGGACATTCACACATCGGGCGGGCACCTCATCGCCTTGCTCAGCGATCTGCTGGACCTGTCCAAGATCGAGTCCGGCAAGCTCGACTTGACCTTCACCAGCGTCAATCTCAACGACCTGACGCAGCAATGCGTCGCCATGATGCAGGAACAAGCCAACCGCGAGCGGGTGATTATCCGCACGTCACTGCCGGCCAGCGTTCCGCAGGTCGTCGCCGACGCGCGCTCGGTTCGCCAGATCGTTCTCAATCTGCTCTCCAATGCGATCAAATTCACCGGCACCGGCGGGCAGGTGATCGTGTCGACCGCGCTGAACGACGACCACGAAGTCGTGCTGAGGGTGCGCGACACCGGCACCGGGATGAGCCCGCAGGAACTGCGCACCGCGCTGGAGCCGTTCCGCCAGCTCGCAATTTCCTCGCGCTGGGGCGCCAGCGGAACCGGGCTCGGCCTGCCGATCACCAAGGCCCTGACCGAGGCCAATCACGCCCATTTCAAGATCACCAGCCGGGCCGAAGAGGGGACCATGGCGGAGGTCGCCTTCCCCGCCACCCGCGTTCTCGCGCAATAGCGATATCCTCCGAGATCGGCGCTGTCGCCGCCGGAAATTTGCGCTAGGCTTGCCGGACCCACAGGACGGCTGGCCCATGCGCCTGGTACGCATCATCTGCGCTGCGATCGCCTTGCTCGGCCTGACTTTCAAGCCGGCGGCGGCAGCGGAACAGGTCGATCTGCTGCTGGTCCTGGCGGCGGACGTCTCCCGCAGCGTGGACGGCCCCAAATATCAATTGCAGCGCGAAGGCTACGCGGCGGCGATGTCGGATCCCCGTGTGCTCAATGCCATCAAATCGGGAATGCTCGGCAAGATCGCCGTCACTTACGTCGAGTGGTCGGGCGTCGGCTCGCAGAAGGTCGTCATCGATTGGATGAAAATCGATGGCGCGCAGGCCGCGCAGCAATTCGGCGACAGGCTACTGGAGACGCAGCGCTCCTTTGCAGACCGGACCTCAATCAGCGCCGGGATAGAATTTTCCGTCGCTCAATTCCCGCGCGCGCCGTTCGAAGCCAAAAAGCGCACGATCGACGTCTCGGGCGACGGCACCAATAACTCCGGCCGCGACGTGATCTTGGCGCGCGACGAAGCGCTCGCGCTTGGCATTACCATCAATGGCATCGTCATCCTCAGCGAGCGGCCGCTGCCGTGGAATCCCGAGCACACCAATCCGCCCGGCGGACTGGCCAATTACTACCGCAACAATGTCATTGGCGGGCCTGGCGCATTCGTGATGGAAGCCAACAGCTTCAATGCATTCGGTCAGGCGATCATCAGCAAATTGATCGCCGAAATTGCCGGCGTTGCGCCCGACACGAAATTTGCCTGGATGGCCCCGCACTGACTGAGGCACATTGACGCGATCGTCTTTCCTCGCACACATCGCGGGGCGCAAGCCATCAAGGTCATGAGCCGCCGCGGGATTTTCCGCTGGCTGGAAAGATTCAAAGCTCTGACAGACTAGAACAGTTCTAACTTATTGAAGTTTTTGATGTTTTCGGCTTGACGTCGGGTCGCGGCTCTTTTTGAGTTGCCGGACTTTCGCAAGGAGCCCGTGATGAATTTGTTCTCGCGTCCCGTCGGCATTGCCGTTGCCGCGACCCTGCTCGCCTCGGCCAGCGCTTTCGCCCAGAGCGAAATGAAAGGCGAAGTGAACGTTTACACGTATCGCGAGCCCGGCCTGGTGAAGCCCTTGTTCGATGCCTTCACCAAGGAGACCGGCATCAAGGTCAATGTGATTTCGGCCAGCTCCGGACTCGAGCAACGCATCAAGACCGAGGGCGCCAACAGCCCGGCCGACGTGCTGCTCACGACCGACATCAGCCGCCTGGAAGCCGCGGTACAGAATGGCATCACCGCGCCGCTCAATTCCAAGGTCATCGACGAAGTCGTGCCTTCGGCCTTCCGCGATCCGGAAGGTCATTGGGCGGCGGTCGGCATGCGCGCGCGTGTCATCTATGCCTCAAAAGAGCGCGTGAAGCAGACCGCGATCACTTATGACGAGCTCGCCGATCCGAAATGGAAAGGAAAGATCTGCATCCGCTCCGGCCAGCATATGTACAACAACGCGCTGTTCGCGGCCATGATCGCCAAGCGCGGCGAGGCCAAAGCCGAAGAATGGCTCAGGGGCGTCAAAGCCAATCTTGCCCAGAAGCCCTCGGGCGGAGACCGTGAAACCGCGCGCGATATCGCGGCAGGCAAGTGTGATGTCGGCATCGGCAACACGTATTACTGGGCGCTGATGAACGACAAAGAGGCGGATCGCAAACCCTGGGCCGATGCGACCAGGGTCATCCTGCCGACATTCGAGGGCGGCGGCACCCATGTGAACGTCTCGGGCGTTGCCCTCATCAAGACGGCGCCGAACAAGCAGAACGCCACGAAATTCATTGAGTGGATGGTCGGCCCGACCGCGCAGCAATTGCACGCAGATTCCACCTACGAATATCCGATGCGCGCCGGCGTGCCGATCAACAAGACTATCGCCAGCTATGGCGAGCTCAAGCGCGATCCCCTGCCTCTGTCGCAGATCGCGGCCAACCGCAAGAAAGCCGCTGAGCTGGTCGACAAGGTCGGCTTCGATCAATAAGCAGGATCGTGACGACGCCCATGCTGGACAAAAGCGGCCCCGCACCACGCGGGGCCGTTCGCTTCTTTCGCGCCACGCATCTGCCGGGGGTCCTCGCCGCGGCGCTGGTGGCGTTGCCGTTCTTGAGCCTAACGCAGCTTGCGCTCCACGGTGACCCGGATTTGTGGCCGCATCTCGCGCGCTTCGTATTGCCGACCGCGCTGGTGCAAACCACCCTTCTGCTGGCCGGCGTCGGCGCCCTGACCGCCATCGCGGGCGCCGGTAGCGCATGGTTGATCACGACATTCGAATTTCCGGGCCGCGCGGTCCTGCTGTGGCTGCTGCCGCTGCCAATGGCGATCCCGACCTATATCGCGGCTTACATCTATGCCGATCTGATCGGTTCGCCTGTCCATACGTTGGCGGGCGCCATCCTCATATTCAGCGCGGTGCTCTATCCCTATGTCTACCTCGCCGCGCGCGCGATGTTTCAAACCCATTTCGTCGTATTCACTGATGCCGCGCGCGCCCTCGGTGCGCCGCCTTGGCGGCTTCTGCGCGACATCACGGTGCCGATGGCGCGTCCAGCGCTGGCGGTCGGCATCGTGCTCGCCATGCTCGAAACGCTCAATGATATTGGCGCAAGCGAATATCTCGGCGTGCCAACGCTGACGCTGTCGATTTTCACCACTTGGCTCAACCGCGGCAGTCTGGGCGGCGCGGCGCAGATCGCGGTGGCGCTTCTTGCCGTCGTTGTCGGGTTGATCGCGATCGAGCGTTATGGACGCCGCGGACAAGTCGTGCTGCCGACCCAGGATACCCGCACGGCCGACCGTATCGTTCTGAGCCGCGGCTCCGCCTGGCTTTGCGCCGCCGCGTGCGGCCTGCCGGCACTTCTCGGCTTCGTTATTCCCGCCGCCTATTTGCTCAATCAGGTGATCAGGCGCGGCCTCCTGGCGCGCTTTGACGCCGAATTGTTGACACATGCCTTGAACACAATCGCCATTTCCGCGGCGGCGACCGCGCTGATCTTGTTGATCGCCGTCGCCGCGGTGATGCCCACGCGCAGCGGTCATCATCCATTGCTGCGTATGAGCCTCGCCGTCGCGAGTTTCGGCTACGCTGTTCCGGGCACGGTGCTGGCGCTCGGCCTGCTGTCTCCGCTGGTCGCCTTCGACGAAACGGCAAACTGGCTCCTGAGACAAATCGGCATGCCGCATGTCGGGCTGCTCCTCGCCGGCTCTACCGCCGGTCTGGTGATCGCCTATTGCGTGCGCTTCCTCACGGTCGGCATCGGCTTTGTTCAGTCCGGTCTGATGCGGGTACCGTCCGATATGGACGAGATGGCGCAGATGCTCGGCGCGCGGCGCTTCGCGCTCTTCCGCAGCATTCATCTCCCGATGATGCGGCCTGCGCTGTGGGGAGCGGCGCTTTTGATCTTCGTCGATTGCCTGAAGGAATTGCCGGCGACGCTGCTGTTGCGGCCACTCAATGTCGAAACCCTCTCGACCTACATCTATCAATACGCGACGCGCGGGAATTTCGAGGAAGGCGCACTGGCTGCGCTTTTAATCGTCAGCGCCGGAATCCTGCCGGTTTTGCGGCTGGTTCATCTGGCCGAAACGGCGCCCCGCGCGCATCGCCGCTCGGCCCCATTAACCGCCCCGGCATTCTCGGCCTCCCAGCCTTGAAAGCGCCTCAGAGTGGGGCAAGTTACCGTGCCACCGGTGATATAGTCGCCGGTCAACCGGAATTGTCATCCTTGTCCCGCCCTGGCCTTCAACGCTTCGGCCTTGCGCTCGCCGCCCTTGCGGTCGTGGCGCTCGTTGTTGTCGTGGCGCTCCCGCTCGCGATCTCCACGGAGACCGTGCGCGAGCGGGTCGGTGCTGAAATCCGTTTCGTGACGGGAACGGCGCCGGCGATGCGCGGACCCGTCTCCGTCTCGCTGTTTCCCGCGAGCCAGGTGAGTTTCGGCGACGTCGCGATAGGCGATACCGCGGATCCGGCGCTCAAGGCCGAGACCATGGTCGCTCGGCTGCGCTTCTTTCCGCTCCTGCTCGGACGCGTCGAAGTCGCCGACATCACCCTCGAAAAGCCGTCGATCCTCATCAATGTCGGGACCGACCGCAGCACCAACTGGTCGGCGCTGAGCGAGGCGCTGGCGCGCCGTCCATCCGACACCGGCGAGGGATTTTCCGAAGTCAGGATCGTCGATGGGCGCGTCGTTGTGCGGGACGCGGCACGCGACACCGCGGAAGTGTTCGACAGCGTCGACCTGTCGCTGGCCTGGCCAGCCATTTCCAAAAGCTTTGGCGCAACCGGACGATTGAATTGGCGCGGCGAGTCGATCGAAGCCGCGCTTTCACTCGGGGATTTCAGCGCGGCGCTGGCTGGCCGGCGCTCCGGCCTCAAGCTGCGGGTTTCAGGCACGCAGGTGAAAGGGGCTTTCGACGGAGCTTTCACGACGCTGCCCTCGATGCGATTGGAGGGAACGCTCATTGCCGATGGCGCATCGCTGCGCGACGTTCTGCGCTGGGCGGGCCAAAAGCCGCTGCCCGGCGGCGGGTTCGGCCGCTTCGCGATCAAGGCCCATACCAACGTGGTCGGCGGCACGATCGCGTTGAGCAGCGTCAATCTCGAGCTCGACGGCAACGCCGCCGAAGGCGTCCTCACCTTCGCCGCCGACGGCCGCAAGACGTTGCAAGGCACGCTCGCCGCGGAATCGATCGACCTGACGCCCTATATTTCGACGGTGCGGCTCGCGACCAGTCAGCGCGAATGGAATCGTGGGCCGTTCACGCTCGACGGGCTCTCCAGTTTCGACGCCGACCTGCGGCTTTCGGCCGGCAAGGCCACGCTCGGCAATATCGCGCTGGGCCGGGCCGCGCTCGGCGCCACCCTGCGCGGCGGCCATCTAACCGTGACGGTCGGTGAATCGCAGGCCTTCGGCGGGCTGCTCAAAGGCACCGTCGCCATCAGCAACCAGGAAACGACGGTCGACATCAAGACCCAGCTGCAATTTACCGACGTCGAACTCGATCAGTGCCTGGGCCAATTGCTGGGAGTGTCGCGGATCGAAGGCAAAGGCAATCTCGCCGTCTCGCTGGAGGGCAGCGGGGATAGCGTCCTCGCCCTCACCCGCACGATTTCCGGCGTTGCCAATCTCACCGCTCGCAACGGCAGCCTGACCGGGATCAATATCGAGCAGCTGCTGCGCCGCCTCGAACGCCGTCCGCTTTCGGCCGGCAGCGAATTACGCAGCGGCCGCACGCCCTTTGAGCGGCTGACAGTCCGCCTCAAGGCCACGAACGGTATCATCACCACCGAGGACGGCACGATGGAAGGCACGGCCGTCCGCGTCGCGCTTGCCGGCCAGGCCGCCATTCCCGACCGCGAACTCGACCTCAAGGGCACCGCGCAATTGCTTCTTACCGACAAATCCAAAGAGGCGTTTGAATTGCCCTTCGTCGTGGTCGGCCCCTGGGATAGCCCATTGATCTTGCCCGACCCGCAAAGCCTCATCCGCCGTTCTGGCGCGGCGGCGCCGCTGCTCAACGCCGTGCGCGAACGCCGCCCGCGCGCCCAAGCCGAAACGGCTGCGCCCGCTGCCGAGCCCCCATCCAAGCCCGCCGAATAGCGCCCATTATCCCTGCGCGGCAGGATCGCCCCGCAGCGCGCTGCGCTTTGCGGCGAGGGAGAGAGCGACCGTGGCGAGGGCAACCACCGCGATCAAGATCGTACAGATGGCGTTGATTTCAGGTTTCACGCCGAGCCGCACCTGCGAATAAATTCGCAGCGGCAACGTCGTCGCGCCGGGACCGCTGGTGAAACTTGCGATGACGAGATCGTCCAACGACAGCGCAAATGCCAGCAACCAACCCGCGGCGACTGCGGGCGCGATCAGCGGCAGGGTGACCACCAGGAATGCCTTCCACGGAGCGCAGCCGAGATCCCACGCGGCTTCTTCGAGGCTGCGGTCAAAGCCGATCAGGCGCGATTGCACCACGATCGTGACAAAGCACATCGTCAGCGTCGTGTGAGCGATTGTGACGGTCCAGAAACCGCGATCGGCATCGAGCGCCACGAATAACAGCAGCAGCGCAAGGCCGGTGATGACTTCCGGCATGACCAGCGGCGCGTAGATCATCCCCGAAAACAGCAAGCGCCCCCGAAAGCGGCCAAACCGCGTCAGTGCCGCCGCAGCGAGGGTGCCCAGCACCGTCGCAACGGTTGCCGACAGCGCAGCGACGCGCAGGCTGATCCACACGGAGGACAACATCGCCTCGTCGTGAAGAAGCTCCCGATACCATCGGAGGGACCACCCGCCCCAGACGGTGACCAATTGCGAGTGATTGAAGGAATAGACGACCAAGATCAGGATCGGCAGATAAAGAAATGCAAGTCCAAAGGCGACTGCGACCACATTGAATGTCGACATACCGCGCAGCATCAGCGCTGCTCCAGCGCGCGCCGCTGCGCGCGTTCGTAAAGCAGGATCGGGATCACCAGCACCGCCAGCAAGACCGTTGCGATCGCGGCGGCGACCGGCCAATCCTTGTTGGCAAAAAACTCGACCCACAGAACCTGACCGATCATCTGGCTATCCGACCCGCCAAGCAGATCGGGAATGACGAACTCGCCAACGATTGGAATGAAGCTCAGCAACACGCCCGCCGCGACGCCAGGCAGCGCCAGGGGCACGGTGACCAGCCAGAATGTCTTCCACGGCGGCGTCCCGAGATCGGCCGCGGCTTCGAGCAGCGACCGATCGAGCTGTTCGAGCCGCGCATAGAGCGGCAGAACCATGAAGGGCAGATAGGAGTAGACCACGCCGATAAAAATCGCCGTGTCGCTCGCGAGCCAGGCAACCGGCGTGTCGATGATCCGCAGCTGCAGCAGCGCGCTGTTCAAGAGACCGTCGCGCTGGAGGATATTGATCCAGGCGTAAACCCGGATCAGGAATGACGTCCAGAACGGCAGCACGACCAGCATCACGAGCAGCGGCTGCAGCCTCCGCGGCGCCCGGGCCATGCCGTAGGCCATCGGAAAGCCGATGAGCAGCAGGATCGCCGTCGAGACCAAGGCGACGATCAGACTCTTGAAGTAGGCGTGAAGATAAAGCGTGTCGGAGAACAGCAGCACGTAAGTTTCGACACCGAGGCCGCGCAGAAAATCGACGAGGCCCGCAAATCCGGCACCGAGATCGAGAAGCGGCACATATGGGGGCTGCGCGACCGCGGTCTGCGACAGGCTGAGCTTGAAAACGATGGCAAATGGAACGAGGAAAAAAACGACAAGCCAAAGGTAGGGCGCCGCAAGCACCGCGCGCTGGCTCCAGCTCTGCGCCCCGCGTGAACTCATTGTTTCAGCACCACACCGGCCGTCGCGGGCCAAACCAACCAGACCTTTGCGCCAGCAGACGGAAGCTCGGCGCCCGAGTTCGGCATCGAGACCTGCATCACGGCGCCATTCGCAAGCCGCACTTTGCAGAGTGAGATGTCGCCGAGATAGCCAATCTCGGTGACGACACCCGGCACAGCGTTGCGCCCCGACCGCGGCTTTTTCATCGCCAGCGCGATCTTTTCCGGCCGCAATGCCAGCCACGCGGTCGTTCCAGCCGAACCCGCATTTGTAACGCGGATGGCGCCATGGACCGTATCCAGCGTCGTGCCGCCTTTCCCCACTTTTCCTTCGAGCAGATTGATGTCGCCGATAAATCCGGCCACCCAGCGCGATTTCGGGCGTTCGTAGATCTCTGCCGGCGAGCCGACCTGCTCCAGCCTGCCGCGGTTCATGACGGCAATGCGACCCGCGACGATCATCGCCTCGTCCTGGTCGTGCGTGACGATGACAAAGGTAGTGCGCAGCTTGCGTTGGAGTGCAACGAGCTCGAATTGGGTTTCGGCGCGCAGCTTTTTGTCGAGCGCCGCGAGCGGTTCGTCGAGCAGCAACAGACGCGGCCGCTTGACCAGGGCGCGCGCCAGGGCAACACGCTGGCGCTGTCCGCCCGAGAGCTGATCGGGCTTGCGTGCGCCCATCCCTTGCAGGCGCAGCAGAGCCAGCATTTCGGCAACCCGCCCCGCGATCTCGTCGCGGCTGAGATTTTCCTGCTTCAGGCCGAACGCCACATTGCCTTCGACCGTCAGATGCGGAAACAACGCATAGCTTTGAAACATCATGTTGAACGGACGCCGATGCGGCGGGAGCGGCGCGATGTCTGTGCCGTCGAGAAGGATGCGCCCGCTATCCGGCACCTCGAAGCCCGCCAGCATGCGCAACAGGGTGGTCTTGCCGCAGCCGGACGGGCCGAGCAGCGCGAAGAACTCGTCGTCCATGATATCGAGCGACAAATCATCGACCGCAGGAATGCCGCCGAAGCTCTTGCTCACCGCCTCGATGCGGATCAAGGCGGCAGCCGCGTGTCCCGTCTTCGCCAATGTGCACCTCTGCTAGCGCGCGCGAAATTAGCGGGCGTGACACGCGCGCTCAACGACAATCGGCGACTGCGAAGAGCTAGAGGGCGGCCTTCAATTCGAGGTCATTGTCGATGCTGATTTGCGGCTCGACATCGCCGGGCGCGAGCTTGCGGGGTTCGGGCCCGTAATAGTCGCCGACCTGCACGCTGGCGCGCGGCTTGGCGAGGATGGAGATCAGGCGGTCGTGCAGCATCTTGGCCGAGACCGGTTTCGCCAGGAATTCATTGACCCCGAGCTTAACCGCCTCGACGATCCGCCGGCGCTCGCCATGCGCAGTCAACATGATGACAGGAATGTCCGGCCAGGGGAAAACGCCAGGCGAGCGCACGATGCGCATGAACTCCGGGCCATTGAGGAGCGGCATCTCCCAATCGAGCACAACGACGTCCGGCGAATGCTGGCGCATCTCTTCGAGCGCGGCGATGCCGTCGGCGGCTTCGAGAATTTTCTTCACGCCGATATTGTTAAGCAGGCTGCGCACGATCTTGCGCATGAACATGCTGTCGTCGACCACCAGCACCGTGAGCTGTTGGATACGGAACTCGACATGCCGGGCGACAATCATGCGGAACAAGCCTTTGACCGCTCAGTTCACCACCGGGGCGTTACCGCGCGGTAAATCAGCGATTTGTCAGGGTTCGCCGCACGGCGTCCTGCCATCCGGCCCACTTCCGGCCGCGGGTGGCCGCTTCCATCGCCGGCTCGTAACGCCGCTGCGCGCGCCAGCCAGCGGCGAATTCCTCGAGGTCCGCGCATACGCCGGCGGTGCGTCCGGCGAGATAGGCGGCACCGATCGCCGTCGTCTCCAGCACCGCCGGCCGCTCCACCGGGCCGCCGATGATGTCGGCCAGAAATTGCATGGTGATGTCGCTGGCGGTCATGCCACCGTCGACGCGCAACACCGTTTGCGTACCGGACGCAGCGGGCCAATCGGCCCGCATCGCCTCCAGCAAATCGCGGGTCTGATAACCGACCGATTCCAGCGCGGCGCGGGCAATTTCGGCGGCGCCTGCGTTGCGCGTCAGACCGAACAGAGCGGCGCGCGCCTGCGCGTCCCAATAAGGCGCACCGAGGCCGACAAAAGCAGGCACCAGATAGACCTGTTCGAGCGGGTTTGCTTTCGCCGCCAGCGTATCGGCGTCCGCGGCGCGGGCGATGATCTTGAGACTGTCGCGCAGCCACTGCACAGCGGCGCCGGCAATGAAGATCGCGCCTTCCAGCGCATAGGTGCGCTTGCCATCGAGCTGATAGGCGATCGTGCTCAAGAGCCGATTGCGCGAGATCACGCGTTGCGCGCCGGTATTGAGCAAGGCGAAACAGCCGGTGCCGTAAGTCGATTTCATCATGCCGGGCTTGAAGCAGCCCTGCCCGATTGTCGCCGCCTGCTGGTCGCCGGCGATGCCGAGGACGGAAATCTCGCCCCCAAATAAAGTGACCTCGGTGGTGCCGAAGGGGCCGCCGCAGTCGCGAACCTGCGGCAGCATCGCCGGCGGCACATCGAATAGCCGGCAGAGCTCGTCATCCCACTGACCGCGCTCGATATCGAACAGCAGCGTGCGCGCGGCGTTGGTGGCGTCAGTGGCATGTACGCGGCCTCCCGTAAGCCGCCACAACAAGAACGTGTCGATGGTACCGAACAGAAGCTTGCCGGCCCGGGCGCGGGCGCGATCTTTATCATAGCGGTTGAGCAGCCAAGCCAGCTTGCTCGCCGAGAAATAGGGGTCGAGAACGAGGCCCGTCTTGGCCGCGACCGTCGCTTCAAGGCCCGCGCGGCGGAGCTCGTCGCACGCTACCGCCGTGCGGCGATCCTGCCAGACAATCGCGTTATGCACCGGCTTGCCGGTCTCGCGGTCCCACACCAAGGTCGTTTCGCGCTGGTTGGTGATGCCGATTCCGGCGATATCGGACGCCTTGAGCCCAGCCTTTTCCATCGCGGCGCGCACGGTCGCGACGGTTGCGTT
The DNA here is from genome assembly GCA_019247925.1 of Pseudolabrys sp. Classification (GTDB taxonomy): domain Bacteria; phylum Pseudomonadota; class Alphaproteobacteria; order Rhizobiales; family Xanthobacteraceae; genus Pseudolabrys. The sequence goes on along the minus strand of JAFBAG010000107.1, from coordinate 6,836 downwards.
CCAGATTTCCTCAGGATTGTGCTCGACCTCGCCAGGGGCAGGATAGATCTGGCGCAATTCCTGTTGCGCCTGCGCGAGCGGGCGCAATTGCGCATCGAACGCGATCGCGCGCGTCGACGTCGTGCCTTGATCGATGGCGATGATGGCCGGCAAGAAGACCCCCGCTTAGGCCGGAGCGCGCCGGCAAGCGAGGCAGGTTAGTTCAGCAGCACCAGATTGGCGACAGCGTCATTGGCTTCGTTCAGCGTTTGCGACAGCTTGCGGGGCGCCGGCCCGTAATAATCGCCGCGGCGGATCATGGGCCGAGGCCGGGCCAGGACCGCGATCATGCGGTCGCGAAGCGCCTTGGACGAGACCGGCTTCAGCAGGAATTCGTTGACGCCGGTTTCCATCGCCTCGAGTACGCGGGCGCGCTCGCCATGCCCGGTGAGCATGATGATGGGCACATCCGGAAACGGGAACGTATCGGGCGAGCGCACCATGCGGATAAAACCGGGACCATCGAGACCCGGCATTTCCCAGTCGACAATGACAAGGTCCGGACCCATTGTCCGGATGGCATCGAGACCCGCGACACCATCGGCCGCCTCATAGATCGTGCGCACGCCGATGCTCATCAACAAAGCTCGCACGACCTTGCGCATATAGGCTTCGTCATCGACCACCAGCACCTTGCTGACGGCGAAACGGGCGTCGAGATATTTCGATTCAAGCGGCATTGGCGCGATCCTCGCTCGCGCAGCCAATCAATCACATTCGAATAAGAATGCCGTAAAACCCGGCTCAAAAATCGCGAGCTTGCCGGTGACGTTCGGTTAACCGCGTTGCGCCGCTGTTTTCATGAACTCGCCGATCGCCGCTTCGTCTTCCGGGCCGGCGGTGAGTCCGAGTTTCGTACGGCGCCATAAAATATCGGCGGGGGTCTGCGCCCATTCCCGGGCCATGAAATAGCGGATTTCCGCTCCCGTCAGATCGCCGGCAAAGCGCGGCCCGAGATCGTCCATGCTCGTGGCGTTGCCCAGAATTGTATGGACCAGCGTGCCGTAGGCCGCGACCAGCCGCCGCGCGTGGCGCTCGCTGAGAAAGCCCCAGCGGTTGCGGGCCCGCAGCACGTGTTGCTCGTATTCATCCGGAGCAAACTCGCCGCCGGGAAGCGTGCTGTCTGCCGTCCACGGCGGCATCAGCGCAAAGAAGTGACCGATCTTGGCAAGCGCTGCCTCCGCGAGGCGCCGCGCCGTCGTGATCTTGCCGCCAAAAACCGTGAGCAAGGGCGCGAGGCCGTAACCTTCGTCAAGTGTCAGGGTGTAATCGCGCGTGACGTCCTCGGGCTTTTTCGAGCCGTCATCATGAAGCGAGCGGATTCCGGCGAATGCCCACACCACATCGGTCGGCGAGACGGATTCGCGCAGATACTCGTTCACCACGGACGTCAGGTAGGCGATCTCATCGCGGGTGGGTGCCGGTGCGGCAACGTCCCCGACGAAAGGTTCATCGGTAGTGCCGATCAGCACGTGATCCTGCGCAAAGGGAAGCGCGAACACGACACGGCCATCGGCCGCCTGAAACGTATAGCCGCCGCCATGCTCGAATTGCCGCCTCACCACGATATGGCTGCCTTTCACCAACCGAACGGAATCGGCGAGCGGCACCTGCAGAACCGTATCCGCGACCTGCCCGATCCACGCCCCCGAGGCATTGATCAGGACACGCGCGGTCGCCACCTCACGCCGACCGCGCGAATTGAGAACGAGCTGCCATTCATCGCCGCGCTCCGCGCGGATGCATTTTGTCCGGGTGCGGATGTCGGCGCCGCGGTCGGCGGCATCGCGCGCAAAGAGCACAACGAGTCGCGCATCATCGACCCAGCAATCCGAATATTCGAAGCCATAGCGAAAACTGCGCTTGAGCGGCACGCCGAATGGGTGGTGGGTGAGGTCGACGGTTTTGGTCGCAGGCAGTAATTTGCGACCAGCGAGGCGGTCGTAGATGAACAGGCCGAGGCGCAAAAGCAGCGGCGAGCGCCGGCGCTTCGCTGGCGGGAGCATAAAGCGCATCGGGCGGATAATATGCGGCGCCATTCGCAGCAGGACTTCACGTTCCGCGAGCGCCTCGCGGACCAGACGAAACGCGCCGTGTTCGAGGTAGCGCAAGCCGCCGTGGATCAACTTGCTCGAGGCCGAGGATGTGCCGGAGGCGAGATCGTCCTGCTCGACCAGCAGGACGCGCTGACCGCGCCCGGCGGCGTCGCGCGCGATCGCAGTCCCGTTGATGCCGCCACCGATGATGGCAAGGTCGAATTCAGCCATTTCGCCCGATTCGCTTGAGGCTTCGCAGAATGGCGGCGGCGCGGCGCGTTCTCAAGAACCGATCGCGCGGGAACGGCGTTATCATCACAACTATCGGCGCGAAATTGCCAAAGCGCCTCGGCTTGGCCATATCAAACACGCAGTACTCGGTTCCAAACAGCGACCGCATCATGCCCTCCCCGCACCTCCTCGTCGTCGAAGGAAATTCGCCGGACACGCTGCAAGAGCATGTCGCACATGGCGGTGTGCCGGCTCATAAAGGCTATTCCGACTTGCTGCGGGAGCTGCTGCCGGGCGCAATTGTCGATACCTGTCATCCCGGCGACGTCGACGCGATCCTGCCCGAAGGGCAGGCGCTGGAAGGCTATGACGGTGTCGCCATCACCGGCTCTTCGCTGCATGTCTACAATGGCGGCGAATCTGTAACGCGGCAGGTCGAATTGATCCGCGCCGTGCTCGCGGCCGGCACGCCGGTGTTCGGCTCATGCTGGGGCTTGCAGGTGCTCACCTGCGCGGCGGGCGGCAGCGTGCGAAGAAATCCGAAAGGGCGCGAGCTCGGTTTCGGCCGCAGCATCCGCCTGACGGAAGCCGGCCGCAAGCACCCGATGTATATCGGCAAGCCTGACGTCTTCAACGCGCCGACCGTGCATCTCGACGAGGTGGAGACGCTGGCCCCAGGCATGACGGTGCTCGCCACCAACCAAATCTCCGATGTGCAAAGCGCCGAGATTCGTACCAGCGGCCATGTCGCGTGGGGCGTGCAGTATCATCCGGAATATCCGCTGCGCGAACTCGCCGTGATCGTCCGCCGGATCGGCGACCGGTTGATCGGAGAAGACTTCTTCAAAGATCGCAGCGATATCGACATATACGCCAACGATCTCGACGAACTCGACAACGACCCGGCCTGCAAGCGGCTGGCTTGGCGCTTCGGCATCAGCAAGAATGTACTCGACAAGAAGCTGCGCACCAGCGAAGTGGCCAATTGGATCGAATTTCAGGTGCTGCCGACGAGCGTGAAACGCGGCCGCGGATGAGCAACTTCAAGAACCGCAAGGTTGTGGTAACGGGCGGCACCGGTGCGCTTGGGACCGCCGTGGTTGGCGCTTTGCTTCAGGCGGGCGCGACCTGCCGCGTGTCCTATCATCACCAAAGCGAGGCCGATGCTTTCGTGCATCGCGACAAGGCCGACCTTATCGCCGCCGACCTCACCGACGAGGCTGCGGTGGCGAAACTTTACGCCGGCCTGGAAAATCTTTGGGCCTCGATCCACATCGCCGGCGGTTTTGCCGCGGGTAAGGTCTCCGATACCGACAAGGCGGCCCTGACGCGGCAGATCGACACCAATCTCGTCTCCTGCTTCCTGTGCTGTCGAGCCGCGGTACGCATCATGAAGGACGGCGGCCGCATCGTGAATGTCGCGGCGCGGCCGGCGCTGGAATGGCGAAGCGGCGCCGGCATCGCGGCCTATGCCGTCAGCAAGGCAGGCGTCGCGGCGTTGACCGTGGCGCTGGCCGATGAAGTCGCGAAAGACGGCATCCTGGTGAACGCTGTCGCGCCGTCCACGATCGATACGCCCGCCAATCGTGAGGCAATGCCAAAAGCGGATTTCGGCAAATGGCCGAAAGTCGAGGAAATCGCCGCGACGATCGCATTCCTGGCATCGCCAGAAAACCGCGTGACGCGCGGCGCAATCGTGCCGGTCTACGGCAAGGCGTGAAGACCTTGTGCTGATCAGCCGGCGACCGGCACCAGTTCGAGCGGCGGCCGCAACAGGCGCTGCACGCTGTTCGAGGCCACGACCTTGCGATCCTCCGCGTAAGCCTCGTGGTTCTTCTCGATATCGTCGAGATCGTACTGGTAGTTCACCATCAGGCCGTGACCCTGCTGGATAGCCTTGTCGGAGCCGTCGCCGAGGAAATTGATCTGCTCCAACCGCGCGCCATTGCCGAGATGAAAGCGCGCCACCGCATCGACCGGCGTGCCACGCGGGGTGCGCGCCCGCAGGAAATAATACGCGGCGGCGCGCAGCAGCGGCTGTTCGAGCGGATCGCGCGTTGTCGGCACCTGCCACCAACCCTGCTTATCGAGGCCGGCCAGCGCCTTGCGGTCCTCCGCCGTCAACGCCGCCGAATTCTCGTTGGCTCGCTCCTTGGCGAGCCATGCGGCAAAGTTCGTCACCGGCGACAACGTGACGAACCGGCCAAGCTTGGGAATTTCGCGGCTGATTTCCTCAACAACCTGCTTGATCAGGAAATGCCCGAACGAGACGCCGGCGAGGCCGCGCTGGCAATTCGAGATCGAATAGAACACCGCGGTATTGGCCCTCTCCGGCGGCAATTGATCGCGCTGCACGGACAGAATCGGCGCGATGGCGCTGGGAATTTCCCGCGTGAACGCGACCTCGACGAAGATCAGCGGCTCGTCGACCAGCGCCGGATGGAAAAACGCGTAGCAGCGCCGGTCGGCCGGGTCGATGCGGCGGCGCAAATCGTCCCAGCCGCGAATTTTGTGGACCGCCTCATAGCGGATGATTTTTTCAAGGACCAAAGCCGGGGTCGACCAGTCGATGCGGCGCAGCACCAGGAAGCCGCGGTTGAACCACGACGAAAACAGATGCACGAAATCATCGTCGACCGCGCGCAGGTCCTCGCGCAGGTCGAGCGCGTCCATCAACTGTTCACGCATTTTGACCAACGCCTGCGTCCCGCCTGGGGCCAGATTGAGCCTCCGGAACAATTCCTGTCGCCGCGGTTCCGAGGCTTCATGGAGCGCAAGCGCGGTTTTGTCCGACGGCGCGTTTTCCCAGGCCGCGATCGCGGCCTTCAGCCGATCTGGATCTGGCCCGAAACGTTGCGCCAGGGCCTCGAAGAACGCGATGCGCGGTCCTGTCGTGAGCGTCGTAAAAAGAGCGAGGATGTCGCGCGCCATCGCCACACCGGACGCTTCGCCGACGCCGGACAGCAGCCGCTCGCACATTTCCACGATGCTGTCGGAGCGCACAGCCGACGGCCCGCGCGGGTCGCGCGCGAGAATGGAGCGGCCACGCTCCGTAATCGTCTGCAGTAGGTCTCCGAAAAAGGTCGCCATTTCCATTCCGCGCGCCAGATAACCCGCAACATAATCCAGAAGTTGCCCGGCACAATGAAACGCGCAGAACACGGCTAAAAAAGCCCGGAAAGCGGGCCAGTTATTGTCGCTTCCCGTGCCTTGCCCGGCTATAGTTCGGGGCGCAAAACAAGAGACGCCCGCACGAGCGGGGCCCTGGCGGTCCAAGGGGGCGCATCACAGCGCGGACCGCCGGAACAGGGAGAGAAACGCGTTTGAGTTCTGCCGCAGCCGACAGCGGCCTTTTGCAGCGTGAGCAGGCGCCGGTCACGTCCGCCGAGCCGCTGCTGAAGGTCGAAAACCTCCATACCCAATTCCACACGTCGCGCGGCATCGTGCGCGCCGTCGAGGGCGTGAGCTTTGAAGTTAGGCGCGGTGAAGTCGTGGCGATCGTCGGGGAATCGGGCTCGGGCAAGTCGGTCACCGCGCTGTCGATCATGCGCCTTCTGCCGCGCCACACTGCGCGCATCCCGGAAGGCAAGGTCACGTTCGAGGGCCGTGACCTGCTGAAATTGAGCGATGACGAGATGCGCGCGCTGCGCGGCCATCACATCTCGATGATCTTCCAGGAGCCGATGACCTCCCTCAATCCGATCCTCACGATCGGAACGCAGCTCACCGAGCCTCTGCGCATTCACCTCGGCATGACCGAAAGCGAAGCGGAAGCGCGCGCCATCGAGCTCCTTGGCCTCGTCGGGATTCCCGATCCGGCCCGCCGGCTCGAGCAATATCCGCATCAGTTTTCCGGCGGCATGCGCCAGCGGGTGATGATCGCGATCGGCCTCGCCTGCAATCCGAAGCTGATCATTGCCGACGAGCCCACGACCGCGCTCGACGTTACCATCCAGGCACAAATCCTCGAGCTGATGAAAAACCTGTCGCGCAAGCTCAACATTGCGCTGATCGTCATCACCCACAATCTCGGCGTCGTCGCGCGCTACGCCGACCGCGTAATCGTGATGTACGCGGCGCGCGTCGCCGAACAAGGCCTCGCCGAGGCCGTGTTTCATCAGCCGCGGCATCCCTACACGATGGGCTTGCTGCGCTCAGTGCCGCGCCTTGACCGGCCGCGCGGCTCGAAACTGGAAACCATCGAAGGGTTGCCGCCGAACATGGCGAGCGTGCCGCCCGGCTGTCGCTTTGCACCGCGCTGCCCGTACAAAATTCCGATCTGCGAGCAGGAGCCCCAGCTCTACCCGACGGATACCGGCGGCCTGTCGCGCTGCCATCGTCACGAAGAGATTGCCGCGGGCAAGATCGTATGGGCGGCGGCTAGCGGAACGACGCAAGATGGCGCGACCCACGGCGGCGAGCCGTTGCTCTCGGTGCGCGACCTGAGCAAGGAGTTCACCGTCAGCGGCGGGCTGCGCGACAAAGGCGGGACGGTGCGCGCCGTTCAGGACGTCTCGTTCGACATTTATT
>JAFBAG010000093.1 GCA_019247925.1 Pseudolabrys sp. | reverse complement strand
ATGCCGGGCCTTACCCACCTGCAAACCGCGCAGCCGGTCACCTTTGGCCATCATCTTCTGGCTTACGTCGAGATGGCGGCGCGTGACCGGGGTCGGTTCGCCGACGCCCGCAAGCGGCTCAATGAAAGTCCGCTCGGCTCCGGAGCGCTGGCTGGCACCTCGTTCAAGCTCGATCGCGACATGACCGCGAAGTCACTGGGCTTCGACCGGCCGACAGCCAATTCGCTTGATGCCGTGTCGGCGCGCGATTTCGTGCTGGAGACTCTTGCTGCCGCTTCGATCGCCGCCGTGCATCTGTCGCGGCTCGCAGAAGAAATCGTGATCTGGACGTCGCCTCTCACCGGGCTGATGCAGCTGTCCGACAAATTCACGACCGGCTCCTCCATGATGCCGCAGAAGCGCAATCCCGACGCGGCGGAGCTCGTGCGCGCGAAAGCCGGCCGCATCATCGGCGCGTTGAGCGGCCTGCTGATCGTGATGAAGGGCTTGCCGCTCGCCTACGCCAAGGACATGCAGGAAGACAAGGAAGGCACCATGGCGGCGCTGGAAGCGCTGAGCCTCGCGGTTGCCGCCATGACCGGAATGGTGCGCGACCTGAAGCCCGACGCCGCGCGCATGAAAGAACTGGCGGGCGCGGGTCATGCGACGGCGACCGACCTTGCCGACTGGATGGTGCGGATGCTCAAAATTCCGTTCCGCGACGCCCATCATCTCACAGGCAAGATTGTCGCCAAGGCGGCCGAGGGCGGCCATGAGTTGCCCGCGATGCCGCTCAAGCAAATGCAGGCGATCGAGCCGCGGATCACGAAAGACGTATTCTCGGTCTTGTCGGTCGAACGCTCGGTCGAGAGCCGTGTCAGCTTCGGCGGCACCGCCCCCAAAAACGTACGCATGCAAGCGAACCGGTGGCTGAAACAGCTTGCCCGCAAAAAAACCCGCCTGCGCCGTTAAATTTTCACGCGGGGTTCAAGCGCGGCCGCAATCTGCTATGGTGCAGCGCGATCGAGGCCCAAGATGCTCATGACACGTCCGATTCACGCCGTCGTTCTGATTGTCGCCCTTGCCGGCGCGATGACGCTTGGCGGCTGCGGACGCAAAGGTCCGCTCGATCCGCCACCGGTGTCGAATGCTGCGCCGGCAGGGCCTTCGGCTTCAGTCGAACCGGGTCCCGTGTCGGGCGTGCCGGGCAACGAAGCCGAACAAATTCCGCCGGTGCAGGGCCAGAAAAAGCGCATCCTGCTCGACGGCCTCCTGAACTAAGCGCCATGCATCATTTTGCCTATCGTAACGGCGTGATGCACGCCGAAGCGGTTAGTCTCGACACCCTTGCGGGCGCGGTCGGCACGCCGTTCTATTGCTATTCGACCGCGACGCTGGAGCGGCACTACAAGGTGTTTGCCGACGCATTCGCCGATGTGCCGGCGCTCGTCTGTTATGCGCTCAAGGCCAATTCCAACCAGGCGGTGATCCGCACCCTCGCCAAGCTCGGCGCCGGCGCGGATGTGGTTTCGGCAGGCGAGCTCAAGCGCGCACGGGCGGCGGGCATCCAAGCCGACAAGATCATGTTTTCCGGCATCGGCAAGACCGCGGAGGAGCTCGCGCTCGCGGTCGAAGAGAAGATTTTTTGTGTCAACGTCGAGTCCGAGCCCGAGCTGGAGTTGCTTTCCTCGGTCGCAAAATCAAAGAATGCGACGGTGCCGATCTCGGTGCGGGTCAATCCCGACATCGACGCCAAGACGCATCGCAAGATCGGTACGGGAAAATCCGGCGACAAGTTCGGCATCGCGATCAGCCGCGCATGCGATGTCTATGCGCGGGCGGCCAAGCTCCCTGGCCTCAAAGTGGCCGGCGTCGACATGCATATCGGCAGCCAGATCACCCAGCTCGATCCATTCGGCAATGCTTTCGCGTTGCTCGCCGAATTCGTGCGCGAACTGCGCAGCGATGGTCACACGATCTCCCACATCGATCTCGGCGGCGGGCTCGGCATTCCCTATCGCGACGACAATGAGCCGCCGCCGCATCCCGACGCGTATGCGAAGGTGGTCAAGCAGGCGACGCGCGGGCTCGACTGCACGTTGGTTTTTGAGCCGGGCCGAATGATCGTCGGCAATGCCGGCATTCTTGTCACCAAGGTGCTGTTCGTGAAGCGCGAGGACGGCAAGACTTTCGTCATCGTCGATGCGGCGATGAACGATCTGATCCGTCCGACATTGTACGAGGCCCATCACGAAATCCGCCCGGTGCGCGAGCCGGCGGCCAATGCGCCTCGCATGACAGCCGACGTGGTCGGTCCGGTTTGCGAAAGCGGGGATTTTCTCGCGCTCGATCGCGACATGCCTGCGCCGAAGGCGGGCGATCTGCTCGCGGTGATGTCGGCCGGCGCTTATGGCGCGGTGCAGGCTGGCACCTACAATACCCGGGCGCTGGTTCCGGAAACGCTGGTAAAGGGCGGCGAATGGGCCTTGGTGCGGCCCCGCCTTGATGTGGACCAATTGATCGCGCTCGATCGCATGGCGCCCTGGCTATAGCCGGGAGGCGACATTGTGCCCGCATAGTTATGAGCGGGACCGCATGGTAGCCTTGTGGGAACCTTAGATTCTCCCGGCCGGGCCGACGGAGCGCTGTTTGGAAGGCAAGCCAGAATCCCTTGAAACGCCCAACACGCCGGAGCGCGGCAGCGCGACGCTTGCGATGTTGCGCGGCGCACTGCGCCGCGCACGGGGGAGTTTGTTGTGGGAGCGCTTGTGGCCCGCGCTCGCGGCGCTCGCCACCGCTTTCGGTCTGTTCCTCGCATTTTCCTGGGCCGGGCTGTGGATCGCATTGCCCCCGCTCGGCCGGATCATCGGCCTTTTCATCTTTGCGCTGGTGACTGCCGTTGCGGTTGTGCCGCTGCTCCTGCTGCGGATGCCGAGCGTCTATGACGGATTACGGCGGCTGGACCGCAACAGCGGCGCGACACATCGTCCGGCGACCACGCTGGCCGACGAGATCGCCGCGAACAACGCTGATCCCGTGGCGCAGGCCCTCTGGCGCGCCCATGTGGAGCGGGCGCTCCTTTCAGCGCGCCGTCTGAAGGCCGGATGGCCGGCGCCGCGGCTCGCCTTGCGCGATCCCATGGCGTTCCGCGCGCTGGTTTTGATTCTCGTCATCGCCAGTTTCTTCGCAGCGAGCGGCGATCGCAGCCGCCGGCTGAGCGCTGCCTTCGACTGGCAAGGCGTGATCGCCCCGGCAAATTTCCGGATCGACGCCTGGGTTACCCCGCCGCCGTACACCGGCCGGGCACCCGTCATTCTGCCGGGACTGCGGCCCGGTGAGTCCGCGCAAGCGGGCGGCACCTTCGCCGTGCCGGCGGGCAGCACGCTTGTCGTGCGTGCGACCGGCAAGCCTCGGTTCGAAGTCGTGCGGAGCGGCGGCATCGAGGATGCGCCCGCGGCCGGCGCGTCGCCCTTGCCTTCGGGGGCGGAGGAGCGCCGCTTCATTATCAAGAGCGACGGCAGTGCAATTATCCGCGGCGCGAGCGCCAAGGATATGAACTGGATCTTCACCGCGCTGCCTGACAAGCCGCCGATCATTTCGCTCATTCGCGATCCCGAGCGTCAGGCGCGCGGCGCGCTCCGCCTCGATTACCGCGTCGAAGACGATTACGGCGTGACCGATGCGCGCGCGACGTTCGAGCGCAAGCCGGAAAGTGGGGAAAGGCTGGGACGGCCGCTCTATGACGCCCCGAGTTTTGGCTTGTCGCTGCCGGCCGCCCGCGCCCGCAATGGCATCGCCCAAACGACGCACGACCTTACGGAACATCCATGGGCCGGCGCGAATGTAATCCTCACTCTGGTCGCGCGCGACGAAGCCAAGAACGAAGGCCGCAGCGACCCGCAGGAAATGACCCTGCCGGAGCGCATCTTCGTCAAGCCGTTGGCTCGTGCCCTGGTCGAACAAAGGCGCATTCTGGCGCTCGATGGCGACGCGAAGAAAATTGTACTCGCCGCGCTCGACGCGCTCACCATCGCGCCCGAGCGTTTCACGCCGGAAGTCGGCATCTATCTCGGACTGCGCTCGCTTTATTTCGACCTCACCAATGCCCGCAATGACGACGCGCTGCGCGATGTCGTCTCGCGGATGTGGCAAATGGCGGTGCAGATCGAAGACGGCAATATCTCCGACGCCGAGCAGCGGTTGCGTCAGGCGCAAGAAGCGTTACGCCAGGCTCTGGAACGCGGCGCCAGCGACGAAGAGCTCAAGAAGCTGATGGATGAGCTGCGCGCGGCGCTCGACAAGTTCCTCCAGGCTCTGATGGAGGAGATGCGCAAGAACCCGCAGCAACTGGCGCGGCCACTTGACCAGAACACTCGCATGCTCGACCAGCGCGATTTGAAGAGCATGATCGATCGGATGGAGCAGCTCGCCCGTTCCGGCAACAAGGACGCTGCGCGGCGGCTGCTGGAAGAGCTCCAGCAGATGCTGGAAAATCTGCAAACCGCGCAGCCCGGCCAGCAAGGCGACGATGGCGACGACGATATGGCGGCGCTCGACGAACTCGCCGACATGATCCGCAAGCAGCAGCAATTGCGCGACCGGACCTTCAAGGAAGGCCAGGAGCAGCGCCGCGATCGCCAGCGGGGGCAGCGAGGCGAGCGGCAAATGGGCGATCTGCAGCAAGACCAGCAACAACTGAAGGACCGGCTGAACAAGCTCCTGGAGCAGCTCAAGCAGCGCGGTATGGGGCAGCAACAGCAACAACAGCAAGGCCAGCGCGGCGAGAAGGGCCAGCGCGGCGAAGGCAATCAGGGCATGGATCAGCTCGGCGATGCCGGCGAGGCCATGGGCGAGGCCGAGGGCCAGCTCGGCGGCGGCGACGCCGATGGCGCGGTGGATTCGCAAGGCCGCGCGCTCGAGGCGATGCGCAAGGGCGCGCAGGGCATGGCGCAGGCGATGCAGCAGGGCCA
>JAFBAG010000081.1 GCA_019247925.1 Pseudolabrys sp. | reverse complement strand
CAGCGCTCGGCGAGCGCCGTGGCCTCGTCGAGCTGGGGCAGGGTGATGATGCGCCGCCCCACCAGAAGGTCACCCAGCGCGCGATCGGACGGCGAGAGCGCCATGCCCTATTCGCCCGCGGCCTTCGGGCGGCGCCGGCGCATCCGCTGCAAGGCGAACAGAAACGCCACGGTGGCAAAGAGCCAGAGCGAGCCGACGATCCAGACCCGGAACCGTTCGGCAATTGCAGTCCAGCCGATTTGGTCAGGGTAGGAGATCCGCACCAGAGTGTCGCGCGCCGTCGACATTGCGAGCGCGAGGCCGCCGTGGTCGACGAATGCAACATCGCCACGATCGAGGCGCATCACAGCCGGCGTCGGCAGCGCGCCGTCATTCGCCAGCGGCTTGATCCATAGTCCCGGCTGGCCGCTTGCTTCGATCAGTTGCAGCACCGCCCCGGCATTGAAGCCGCCAACATCGAGCAGCGTCCGGCCGCCACGATCGGCGACGGCGACGCGCCCACGGTCGAAGCGCACGCGCGGCGTCGCGCCGGCCGGCGGGTCCGCATCAATTGAAATGAACGGAAGCGTGGGCCGCACGTCGCGGTCGGCAAACGTGACCTTGATAGGGGCTCCTTCGTTCGACAACGGGCCGGTAATCGCGGCCAGCAGCGTCAACGCCGGTTCGGGCGTGTCGGCGGCGCGTGGCGGCACAATGATTTCAAGGCCGTTCGACCAGCGCGCCGCCAGATCGGCGAAATCTTGTGCCTTGCCAGCGGGCGTCAGGACCACGGTGCTCGATCCGAGGATTTGTGCCGGATAGCCTTGCGGCTCGAACTTGCAGTCGCCCTGCGCACTGCGCCGCTGGATGACGGCGCGCACATTCGCCGTCGTGCTGGAAAGACCGGTCAGAGGCACATCGATTTGCGTCGGCCCGCCACTCACGGCCAGGCTGCTCGCCTGAAGCCGCTCATTGACGAAGACGCTGACGACGGCCTTCTCACCGGAGGAATCCGGCGCCACCATGATGTCGAGCATAAGCCGCGCAGCCTGCGTATTCGGAGGCAGGTTGCGCGCGTCGATAGAGATGGCGAAGTCGGCGCGGCCGAAAACGTCCACCGATGCGAGGTTGAGACCAAGCTCGTCAAAAGTCAGGCGCTCCGGCGCCACGCGGCTCCAGCCGATATCCCCAATGCTTGCTTCAGCGATGCCGCGCGCGGCGGCGAGGGAGGGTGCGGCGAAGAAGCGCGCGGCCCGCAGCGGCATGTCAGTGTCATTGATGAGCAGCGCCGGCAGTCCCGCGACTCGGATCGCGGAAAGCGTCCCAGGCGAGGTGCTCCCGGTGACCAGTGAAACGTCTCGCACCGCGCCGGTAATCTCATCCTTGCCGCCGATCACGACCGCGCCACGCGTCCAGCGGCGGCGCCCGTCGCTTTCGACCTTCTCAGCCGCATCGGGCGAGCCGGTGCGGAATACCGGTCGGCGCCCATTTGCGGCGAGCGCGCGTGCGACGGTGATTCCGGCCGCCATCTCGCTGGCCGTGAGCCGCCGCGACGGCAACACGATGCTGACCTCACGGGGCATCAGTGCCGCGATCGTTGCGACGTCACGCAGCGAGCCGCTGTCGAGTTCGACTTCGAGCGCCGTTTCCGGCCGGATCGTCAGGCTATCGCCGACATAGCGCACGTCGATGCAGCGATCTTGCGACGCCGCGCCGGCATAGACGAAGGTCAGTTTGATGAAGCCGTCTCGCGCTTTCAGCTTGCCGAGGGGGATACGCAGTACCCGGTTGGTCGCGCGGCCATCGAGAGCGATCGCAGCGATGTTGCGGTCGTTGGCGAGAACTTCGAGATTTCTTTTCGCTTCATAAGCGCTGAGGTCGTCCAGCGTGAGAACGAGGTCGGTCACCGTCAAATCGGCGCCTTGCGGCAGTGGAACGAAAATCTCGCGACGGCCCCCAAGATTCCCGAACCGAACGCCGGTACCGAAGCCGATGTCGGCGAGCGCAATGCTCGTAACCAAAGCCCGCCCAATTGGCGTGGCCGCGCTGCCTGCCTGAGGTGGCACGAATTGGGGCATGTAAGACTGCGGCAGGTGCTGGGTGAAAGCGGGTGCGAAGCGCGAGCTTTGCGCGGATAACGGATCGATCAACAACGCGCAGAGCGCGTAAGCGGAAAGGGCGATGCGCGCGGTCATGCAGTTGCTCCTTGAACGGGCTGGACTTGCTGCAGCTCGCGCGATGCGATCTGACGCAGCGTTGCAATTTTTTCGACAAAGGCCGTGCGTTCGCTCTCCGTCAGGAGCCGATGTTCCTTGGCGGGGACACGCACCACCGTTTCGGCCGCGCGCGCTGCCGTACCGGTTTCGGCGAAGCCCAAAGTGGGGGCGACGCCGCACATTTCATGAAGCCGACGATGGGCGACGATGACCGCTTCGATCGGGTCGGCAGCCTCCGGGTCGATCGCTTTTTCGCTCTCGTCGATTCGAGCCGGCAGACGGGCCGCGAAGCGATCGCGCACGCGTGCAAGATGGCCGGCGAAGTCGTCGGCAGTTGTCATTGGCGCCCCCCGAACCGCCACTACCTGCCGGACGCCGGTAAAAAAGATAATGCGGAAATCCGCGTAAGTATCTGAATTGTAAGTGTTATTATCTACGCCACCGGTATTGGGGTATAGTTTGGCGCAGCCGGATTGGTGACACTGCGTATGCTTGGGTTCCTAAACGCTTGGAATAAAGCGCTTTTTGGGGATGACGATTGGACTCTCGGGGAGGCGGCTGCGAGTATCGGGTCCGGTAGTCGACAGAGCTGCGGGGGCGGTGGTGTCTTTATGGAATTCTTTGAATAGGGCGGGGTTGACCGCCCTGGCTTGCATTGTTGTGCCAGTAGCGCATGCGGCGAGCGCGCCTCCGGCCTGGGAAGCGACTTTCAATACCGAGGCGCGATACTACAGCTGGACGAGCAATCGCGGCTTTCCCGGGACAACGACGGCGAGCGCGGCCGGCGGCAGCGGCTCGCAGTTGATGGTGCCGTTCGCCTTCGGCCTTAACGGCAAACCTAACGATGATTGGCGAACCGAGTTTCTGATCCGCTCGGCTTACTATTGGTCGAAGCAGACTTCGGCGGGAATGAGCGGCCAGTCGGACGGACTGACCGACACTTCGCTGACCGGCACGTTCACCTATTACGGCATCGCCGGCATCCAGCCTTTTACTTCGCTCACGCTCAACCTACCGACCGGCAGGTCAAATCAGCAGGGCACCGCTGCCTTTTCCAAGCTGGATCAGGATGTTGTCAGCACGCCGACTTTCGGGGAAGGCTTCAACGCCGGTCCGACGGTCGGTGCCAATATCCCGATCGGCGCCTCGATGATCGTGTCGGCGAGTTTTGGTTATACCTATCGCGGTCCCTTTAACCGCGAAGGTGACGTCAACCAAATCGGTTTGCTGCCGACCGGCACGACGCGGCTCGACCCCGGCGATGTCTTTACCGCCAATATCGGTTTCGGCGCATCGCTCGGACAGAATTGGCAGGTGCAAGGCTCCGCGTCGTATTCGTGGGAGACCACAACGACGCTCAATGGCGATGATTTCTATCGCGCTGGCGGCCGCTACGCCCTGCAAGCCATCGTCACCTATCTTTGGGATCCGATGTGGACGTCAAAGCTGTCCGCAAGCTTCCAGGGCTTCGCGCGCAACGACGTCCGCTCGCCGCCGATCACCGGTATCGTGCCCGAGCTCTTCAACTCGAACAGCAATGTCACGAAGATCAGCTTCGACACCACCTACAAGACTGCAATGTTCGCGATCGGGCCGAGTGTCAGCTTCGTCTATCGGGATCACAACGCCTGGAGCCCGACAGACTTCCGGTTCTTGCCGGCGAAGAACACCTGGTCCGGTGGCGTTTCCGCGCAATACACGCCGATGCAGATGGTATCCCTGAACGCGAATGTGCAGCGGATCTGGCTCAGAGAAGATGCTAATCCGGGCATTCTCGCGCCGAACGGCATGCCGATGGTGAGGACCGACGCCTGGGCCATCACTTTCGGCGCCACGATAAAGAATTAGGAGACGAACATGCGCGCGACATTATCCGTTCTGCTTGCAGCCGCTGCGCTCGTTGCGATCCTGCCCGGCGCGCAAGCCCAATTGCGTTGTCCGGAAGGCCGCACATCCGCGGGTGAGTGCGTGAATCCCGCCTTGGCGCAGGTGATGAGAAAGTCGGCGATCATCAACGCGCAGCCGAAAATCTCATATACCGCGCCGCCGCTGCTGCCGAGCGAGGACGGCACTTATCTGCTGCCGCGCGATCATCACGAGGCGGCCAATCTGTATTACTATCCTCCCGTGATCCGCTCGACCACGTTGCGGCCCTGAACGGCATTTGAACCGAGGGACGTGGCCGATGTCAGTGTGGCGCGCTCCGAAACTCTTCCAGGTTGCCGCGCTCGCTTTCTTCGCCGCACTGTTCGTCGCCCCGCCGGCGAAAGCAGGCCCGCTCGAAGACCTCGATGCCTGCCTGCACACGTTCCAGGCCGGCATGAAGGCCGCGGGCGCCATCGCAGACGCGGCGGAGGAGGTGGTCAAGGCGACCTCCGACCCCAATTTCCTTGCCTGCGTCGCTGAAGCCTCATCCGGCAATCCGATCACTATCGCCGCAATGGGCGCGATGACCGCCTACTGGGCGACCAATCCGGACGCATTCACCAATCCCGAGACATGTCAGACCGCGATCTACGGTGAAATCCTGCAAGGCGTTGCCGGCGCGCTGACCACGGGCATCGATGCGCTCGGGGATCTTGGCGACGTTGCTTGGCAAATCCTGGGCGGCATCATCGGCAGCGATGGGGTTCAGATGATCAAGGACCTCGCCACTGGCACGGCCGGCGGCGTCGCCCAGAGCGTCATCGATCAGGCCGTTGCCGGCCTAAAAGACATCCTGCAGGCGTCGCCGCTCGGCCACTATCTGTCGTGCGGCTGTGCGGCGGCCGGTACGGCGGCGGTTATTAAGACGGCTGCCGAGGCGGTCGCGGCTGCGGGCGGGGAGGCCGCCAAGAGTTTGAGCGCGTGTTGGGATGCCCTGAGTAATCCCGGCGCGCTCCTTGAAGCAGTCTGGAACGATCCTGGGGCGGCGCTCAAGCTTGTGGGTGGCGCACTATGCGACGCGGCAGCGGAAATCGTCGACGTGTGCGGCGCCGCCGCCGCGCTTTACGAAGGCGCCAAGGCGATCGTCGACGAAGCTTGCAAATATGCCGGCGGCGCTTGCGAGACGCTCTCCGCTGCGTATGACACGGTGAAATGCTGGTTCAGCGACTGCGACTCGCCGACCTATCCAAGCAAGGCCCCGCCCGCGCCCTGCGACATCGGCGTTGCAGTGCTCGTCGGTTACGGGAGCGGCTCGCTGGTCAATTACTCCTGTGTCTGTTCGCCGCCGAACGGCAAGAAGTCGAGCTACGAGCAGGCCTATGGCAGCCTCGGCTGGAACACCTACCTGGCCTACACCTGCGATCGTTGCGGCCAGTATGAAGGCGTGAATGACAAAACGGGCATGTGCGAGAAATGCCCTGTCGGCTTTCAGCAGACCAATGCGCCGGGCGATCAGTACGACGGCAAGTGCACGTCATATTACACGTGCGGCCCGGGCGAGCGTTACACCAAGGACAATACCGGCTGTTACAGCTGCCCGGCCGGCATGACGTTCAATGACGACAACAGCGGCTGCAAGATGGATTGCTCCGCAACGCCGTGGCTGGTGTTCGATCCGAACTGGGGCTCCGCCGGTCGCTGCACTTGTCCGCCGGGTCCGAATGGCGCCATTCAAATCAGCGTCGGCGATCACTGCGAAGTACAGAAGGATTGCAATCTCGGTGCGGGGGAGGCGCTCGATCCCGCAACGAACACCTGCTACAAACAGTGCACCGACCCTCACGAATATTTTGACTCGGCGGGATACGATCCGAGCTTCTGGCGCTGCAAGCCCTGCGGCGACGGCAAGATCGCGCTGGACAACAAGTGCGTCGCCGAGTGCAAAATGGGCGAAGAAATCCGCAGCCCCGATTTGCAGTCTTGCGTCCCGTGTTCAGGCCCCGATCACTACGTCGAGAACGGACAATGCAAGCTGCTCTGCGGCGCCAATGAAATCGACGGCGGCGGCAGCTGCATGGCGTGCCCCCATGGCACCACCAAACAGGGCAATAGCTGCTCCAATGCTTGCCCCGCGGGGACCGCGGTCGAGGACAAGGAAGCCCCCTCGCTCGGTGCGCTGCTGACCGCGGTCACGGAAATGACCAAGGCCGACAATATCACCATGAAGGCGGCGCCTACCGCGCAGTCGCTGCCGCTCGCCGCGACCCAGGCCGCGGCGGACAATGTCGGCCAGAAAAAGAAAAACTGGGGCTTTGCGCCGCCGAAAAAGCAGCCCGCGGATTACTGCACGCCCTGCGCCGAGAATGAAATGACGTTGACTACGACCGTCATGGGCCCGGGCTACTCGATTGAGAAAACCGTCTGTGTGCAATGCCCGGATGGCATGAAGTCAAAGCCGGGCTCCGCCCAGTGTCACAAGGAATTTGACTTCGGCCTCGTTGCCGCGCTGCCGAATCCGACCAGGCCGCCCGGCAAACCCGCGACCGGCATTCGCCCAGGCTCGGGCCCTTTGACCGGAACGGAGGTTTTGCCGAAGCAGCCCGGATTGACCGGCACTGAAGTCTTGCCGCAACAGCCCGGCCGGCGTGCGCCCCCACCGCCGTTGACCGGCACGCCTATGAGGCCGAACGCGCCGCCCCCCCTGACCGCGACACCCGTATTGCCGAGTGCGCCACCGCCGCCGCGTCTGGCGCCGGCCCCGCCGCCCCCAGCGCCCCCGCCCATGCGGCCGGGCGGCGGCTTCCAAGGAAAACCGTTCTAGGAGCGTGTCATGACTATGCGTAGCGCCATCAAGTACAGGCTTGCCGCCGGAACGGTCCTGGCAGGCGTCGCCTTCGTTGGACTGTGCTGGAGCGTCGGCCTCGACCCGCTGACCGGCCGTATGACGCTTTCCGATATCGTTGTGGCGACGCCCGATGCCACCATTCACATTGGCCGCGTCAGCTTCTATTCGGGCTATGCACTCACCACCCCGGCGCACGCCGCCGAGAATGTTTCATTCAAGGACCTGTCGGTCGATGCGGGCGGTCTCACTTACACCGCGCCTTCGCTCGACATTGCCGGTTCGAGCCTGACCCAGCGCGATTTCGCGGCCGTGCAGGCCCGCACGGGGCAGCCCTTTGCGGCGCGGCTCGCCACCTTTGCCGCAGCCTCGGTCGTTGCACCTCAGGTTACCGTCGAGCGTGTCGTCAACGGGCAGAAGCAAACGATCGTGCTCCGCAATTTCGCGATCCGGAACGTCGCGGCTGGCAAAGCGGCGACCGTCACCGCAGAGAGCGGCACTTTGAAAGGCCCGCCGCCAACCGATGTCGCCTTTGGCCCGGTCAACGGCCGGACTTTGGATCTCGCGCTCCTTGCGAAGCTCGCGTCCGAGAAGCCTGCGCCCGAGCCGCAGCCAAAGCCGCTATTTGCCTCTTTCACCATGGACAAGGCTACATTCAAGACGCCGCAGGGCACGGCCATCACGATCGGCCGGCTGTCTAGCACCAACGCCAAGGCGCAGCCCGGCGATCAGCCGCAACACCTTTTGACTTATCTCGGACAGCTGACGGCCAGCGACAGCATCATCGACCTGGTGCGGGCGGGTGCGCCAAACCAGCGCTGGACGCTCAAGGAATTGAGCGTGCTGGCCGACGATCCGCGCGAGGGCATCCCGACGAAATACCGGATCACGCTCGATGGCCTCTCAGTCCCGACCAGCACCAGCGATCCGCAAACGAAAAATCTTGCGGATCTCGGGATTGCGGCTCTCACGATCTCGGCCAAAGCAGACGGCGAGTGGATGCCGCAGGCAAGCGAATTCAATGTGCGCCAGTTTAACCTCGACGTCGACAATGTCGGGGCGATCACCTTGCGCGGTAATCTGGGCAAGGTCACCAAGGAAACCTTTGTCGCGGACAATTCCGGCGCTCGTTTCAAGGAAGCGACGCTAAAGACGGCTTCGGTCGTGATCGAAAATAAAGGTCTCTACGAGCGCATCGTCATGCGCGAAGCCAAGAAGCGCAACAAGTCGCTCGAGGACATGCGCAAGGAGCTGGCCGCCGCCAATATGCTCGCCACCATCAACATGATGGATTCCCAACCCGACACGAATGTTGTGAAAACCGCGGTGCTTCGCTTCGTCTCGAAGCCGGGCAAGCTCAGTGTCAGCATTAAATCGAAGTCGCCCGCTGGCGTGCCGCTCAACGAGCTCGGCAGTCAGGCCAGCGCTGCGGCATCAGCGTCGAAATTTGAAGTCGTTGCCACCGCCGAATAACAAATTGTCCAGGGTGAAGAAGCCAATGCGCCATATCGTCGTATCTGCCGCGATTTTAGCGGGTCTCGCTTTAGCGGCGCCGGCCGCGTTCGCGCAGTCGCGCCCGGAGCTCGACGCTGCCATCAAGGACTATCTGGCACGCAATCCGCAGGACGTGCAGCGCATCGTCAGAGATTATCTCTCGAAAAACCCTGAAGTGATGCAAGAAGCGATCGCTGAATTCGTCAAACGCCAGCGCGCCGGCGGCGGCCAGCCGGATCGCTCCGCAGCGGTGAAAAGCAACGCGGAAACGATTTTCAACTCCAAGCGCCAGGTCGTGCTGGGCAATCCGAAGGGCGACGTCACTCTCGTCGAGTTCTTCGATTACAATTGCGGCTTCTGCAAGCGCGCGCTCAACGACAAGCTCGAACTGATGAAGTCCGATACGAAGCTGCGCGTCGTGCTGAAGGAATTGCCGGTGTTGGGTTCGGGCTCGACCGAAGCGGCACAGGTCGCGGTCGCGGTCCGCATGCAGGACGCCGGCGCGAAATATCTCAACTTCCATCAGAGGCTGCTGGGCGGTCGCAGTGCTAACAAGGCGACGGCGATGGCGGCGGCGCGCGAGGCCGGGCTCGACATGGATCGCATCGAGCGCGATCTCTCCAGCGAAGAGGTCAAGGAAACGCTCGAGGAGACGCGCCGGCTTGCGGGTCTGCTCGGCATCAACGGCACGCCGAGCTACGTCGTGGGCGATCAGGTCGTGGTCGGCGCGGTGGGGCAGGCGGCGCTGGGCGACCGTATCAAGGCGCTGCGAAAGTAATCACCAGAAACCAATCGACTCGCAGCCGGTCCCCGCGGCGAAGCTTGTTTTATGAGCGCGCCGAGGCAGGTCGACGATATGGATCGAGCCGTCGCCCTGACAGGCGACAAATAACGCATCGCCGCGAAAAGCCATATCCATCGGCTGGCTGCCGACTTTCACCGCTTTTTGCCTGGCGAAGGACGCATCGATGATGCTGACCATGTCGCTGTTGAGGCTGGTCACCACCAGGAACTTGCCGTCCGGCGCGTAGCGCGCGATTTGCGCCGGCTTTGCCACGCCTTCCAGCGGCAGGGTGCGCGTCACGGCTCCGGCCTGCGGATCGATCACAAAGGCCACCGGCTCGATATCGCTTACCGCAATCACGGTACGCCCATCCTCCGAGACCGCGATGCCCGCGAGCGCCTGCGGCGTCTTGATCTGACCGAGAAGCTTGCGCGCCGGCAGGTCGATCACCGAAACCGTCGCGTCTTCCTCGTTGTCGGTATAAAGCCGGGTACCGTCCCCGCTGATGCAGAGCCGGTGGCCATTCTTTGAGCCTGACTCGATTGCGCCGGTCGTTTTGTGCGTTTTCGGATCGATAATCGCCACCACCGCGCTGTTCTCGCAGGTGATGTAGATTGTGCCATCCGGGCCTTTGCGCACGGTGTGCGGCGCTTCGTAGGGCGACAGATCGATCTTTGCGGCGATGTCGCGCTTGGCGAGGTCGATGGCATAGAGATGTTTGCCCGGGATCGGATTGCGGCCATGAATGCCGTCACCGAAGATCGGGACATAGGCGAAGCCCGTTTCCGGCACGACAAGGAGTTCGTGGACGGTGCGCTGGAAACCGTCGAGCACCTTCTCGGTCGCGTAAGTCTGCGGATTGAGGAACAGGATCTTGCAACCGATCTTGTCGACCGCAATCATGCCGCGCGTGCCGTCACTGGCTGTCATGGGAAAAAGCGTTGGCTGGGGGACTAGGATTCGAACCTAGATTAACGGAGTCAGAGTCCGCTGTCCTACCATTGGACGATCCCCCAATGCCTTGCGGGGCGCACATACGAAGTCTTCGGCGCGGCGCTGATTTGGGGCAAAACGGCCGCTTTTGCAAGTGTATCTAGCCGCACCGCTGCGTGCCGAGCACGGTTAGAATGCCAATGACACTAACGCGGCCACCAGAACGAATACCGCTTGCCGCCATCCTGCGTCCATCACCGCGCCGAAGATCAGCGGCGCGATCAGGTCCGCGACGTTGAAGCCTGAGGTAACGCCGCCAAACACCTTGCCGAAGGAACCGGCCGGCGTGACATCGCGCACGACGACGCCATGCCGGTTGATGCGACTTGCCAGCGCGTCGACGGAATAATTCTGTAATCCCCCGCGCGCCAGCGACGCGAACAACACCAGAGTGAGAAATATCGGCTTCGCTTTGCGGATTTATCTCCGCAGGCTGGACGGCTTCGATCATGAGGCTGCGGACTACGGCCGTCCGGCCCAATCAAATCCAGCGCAATTCCAGCGGCTTGGCATGCTGCGCGGGCGGGGCTGGTGCGGCGTTGTTCCATGAGGCACCGGGGCGCTCCCGGTGATAATCTGGAGAGAAT
>JAFBAG010000011.1 GCA_019247925.1 Pseudolabrys sp. | reverse complement strand
GCCCTTTGCCTTGGAGGCTACGACCGAGCGGCGGATCAATTCCAGCGAAGCCGGCCAATCCATGCCCATGCCGCGCTGCGCGGTGTCCATTGCCTCGGCGACGGCGAGACCCAGGTCCCAAAGATGCTCACGGAAAGCGATGGTGCGGTCCCAATCGACCGCCATGTCGAGCCACGGATTGCTGGCGGCCAGCGGGTCGGCGACCACATGCGCGGCCGCGAAAGCGACGCGGTTGAGCTTGCCCTTGGCACGCTCCGGAAAATTGCGCGGCTGCGACAGGTGAAACGTCTCGAGGCTGCGGTCGGCACGCGGCAGCTTGAGTGCCAGGGCCTGCAACGGTTTCTGCGGTTTGTTCATGTCAGGCTCCGATCAAAGCGCGGGGAGATCGACCCAGCGGCGTTCCTTCCAGCTCTGCGTCGCGGCCTCGACGAGCTGCAAGCCCTTGGCGCCTTCGCGCAACGTGTACTTGTAGGGCGCGTTCTCGACGACGTGGCGGATAAACATTTCCCACTGCACCTTGAAGCCGTTGTCGAACGGCTGGAAGTCCGGCACCGGCTGCCAGGACGCGTAGAGGTCGAGCGGCTGCTTGACGTCCGGATTCCAAACGGGCCGCGGCGTGACCTGGCGCGCCTGCATCTGGCAGTCGTGCAATCCCGCAATGGCCGAACCATGCGTGCCGTCGACTTGGAAGGTCACGAGGTCGTCGCGATACGGGCGCACGCACCAGGACGAGTTGATGTGAGCGATGACGCCGCCTTCGAGCTCGAAGGTGGCATAGGCCGCGTCGTCGGCGTCGGCCTTGTATTCCTTGCCGGCTTCGTCCCAGCGCTTCGGAATATGAGTGACGCCGCGGCACGATACCGACTTCACCGGCGCGAAGGTGTTGTCGAGCACGTAACGCCAGTGGCACAGCATATCGAGGATGATGCCGCCGCCTTCCGACAGCTTGTAATTCCATGACGGTCGCTGGATCGGCTGAAGGTCGCCCTCGAACACCCAGTAGCCGAACTCGCCGCGCACCGAGAGCATGCGGCCGAAGAAGCCGCTGTCGCGCAGGAATTTCAGCTTCATCAGGCCGGGCAAGAACAGCTTGTCGGCGACTACGCCGTTCTTGAGTTTCGCCTTCTCGGCAAGCTCGGCAGCCTTCATCGCTTCGGCGAGCGTCGTCGCGATCGGCTTCTCGCAATAGATGTGCTTGCCGGCCTTGATCGCTTTTTCGAGCAGGCTAGGGCGCATCTGCGTGGTGGCGGCGTCGAAGAATACTTCGTCGTTCTTGTCGGATAGCGCCTTGTCGAGATCGGTCGACCAGCGCTCGACGCCATGCTGCTTCGCTAGCGCCGCGGTCTTGTCGGCGTTGCGGCCGATCAAAATCGGGTCGGGCATGACCTTGTCGCCGTTCGAGAGCGTGACGCCGCCCTGCGCGCGGATCGCCAGCACCGAGCGGATCAGATGCTGGTTGGTGCCCATGCGCCCGGTGACGCCGTTCATGATGATGCCGAGGCGGCGGGTGGTCACGATGCGAGCTCCTTGATGGTCTGGTTGGCGCGGCCGATGGCCTCGCGTTGGACGCCGCAGGCAAAGCCCGGCGCGGCGAGTGAAAAGGTCGAGATCGTGCCTTCGCGGACCGCGAGGCGCACTTTGGTGCCCGCTTGCTCATAGAGGTCGGGATGCGCGGCGAGGAAGGCCTGCGCCTCGGCGGCGGGCGTGTCGGCGAAGCCGTCGACATAATGATGGCCGTTGCGCTCGGCGTGGCCGAGCCCGTGGAAGGCGACCAGCGCGGTATCCTGCTGCACGGCGAGACCAGCCTGGCAGGTGAGGTCCTCGGCGGTGATGAAAAATTCCCGGCCCCATTGGGCGGCGCGCGCGCCGTTGAGCAGCGATTTGTAGAGGCCTTTGCAGGATTTCGACGAGCAGCCGCGATAGCCGAGCGCTCTGGCGCGCGGGAAGGCGTCATAGCTGTCGTCGGCCTCGTCGATGATGAAGGGGATGCGTGCGGCCAGCGCACCAAGCGGAAAATTCCAGGTGTTCTCGCGTGCGAAAGGCTGCTCGATGTAGAGCAGACGGCACGACAGGTGTGACAGCGCCTCGTCCTTTTGCAGCGCGTCGACCAGCGCCGCGAGATCGGCGAGCGACTGGTACTGCTCGTTCGCGTCCGCGGTGGCGCGATAGTCGGCCGGGCCGAGCGCCTGCGCTATCGCAATGAGGCGCACGCGGTCCTTCACCGGATCGCCGCACAGTTTGAGCTTGAAATAGCGGTACTGTTGCGCCGCGCTGCGGATGTCGTCGACGCTGTCGAGCATGCCGATCGTGTAGCGCACGGCAATGTCGGCGGGCGGCGCGCGGTCGCGCAGGAAGGCCGTGATCGCCGCCTCATCAAGATCAGGCGTGAGGCGCGCATCGAGGCCGGCGGTATTGTCGTTCATGCCGCGAAAGAAGTTGGTGCCTTGCGCGCGTAGCAATGCGTCGAGGATCGCCTTGTCGATTTCGGCCGCGCCGAAGGCAGCGGCCAGCGGCGGGATCTTGTCCTTGCTGCAAACTGCGATCTGTGCGGCGTAGCACGCGGCGGACAAGCCGAATGCGGTGTCGGGGTCACGCTTCTGCAAATAAATATCCCGCGCGCTGTCGGCGGAGCGGCGCAATTGCCGCGCCGTGTCGTCGGCGGAGAGATCCGGGTCCTTGTTAAACCACTTCGGCACCATCAGCTCGGCGCTCGCGCCCGTCGACCGCTTGCCTTCCATCTCAATCTCGGCGTGCACGAAAAGCTGTGCCGCGCCATTGACCGTCACCGCGCCAAAGCGGAACGGGGCGCGGAAGGCGACCGGGCGCTCCGAAAATTCGATGGATTTGACGGTCAGACGCGGGGCCATCGTTGGGACCATGGTCGCTCAGTCGAGATGCGAGTCGGAGAAATGCGCGCGGATCTTCTGTGTCAGCGCGACGAAAGCGGGGTCGGACAGCATGTCCAAGGTGCGCGGCCGGCGCAGCGGCACGTCGTAGACCGCATCCACCTTGCCGGGCCGCGCGGTCATCACCATCACCCGGTCGGCGAGGAACACGGCTTCGGGGATCGAATGGGTGATGAGAAGGATGGTTTTGCCGGTCTCGCGCTGAATGCGCTGCAATTCGACATTCATCTTCTCGCGAGTCATCGCGTCGAGCGCGCCGAATGGCTCGTCCATGAGCAGGATCTTCGGATCGTGCACCAGCGCGCGGCAGATCGAGACCCGCTGCTGCATGCCGCCCGAGAGCTGCCAGGGATATTTCCTCTCGAAACCGCCGAGCCCCACCATCTTGAGAAGATCGAGGGCGCGCTGGCGGTACGTGTCCTTGTCGAGTCCTTTGACCTCGACCGGCATCATCACGTTGGCGAGCACGTCGCGCCAAGGGAGCAACAAGGCGCTCTGGAAAACAATGCCGACATTGCGATGCGGCCGGGTGACGACGCGGTTCTCGACGGTGATCTCGCCGCCCGACACTGGCAAAAGACCGGCGATCATCTTGAGAAGCGTGGTCTTGCCGCAGCCGGACGGCCCGACCACGACGATGAATTCGCCGTCATTGATGGTGAAGTCGAGCGGTTTGAGCGCGACAACCTCGCCATCCGCAGTGCGGTAGGTCTTCGACGCCTGCTTGATTTCGATCACGGGCGAAGCCGGCCCCGCGGATGAAACCACCCGCATGGCCGGCGCCGTCCGTGCCGTCGTTTGCGTCACGTCAGTCACGTCCGAGGATTATGTGCCTGTCTTCGGCAGATAGTCGTTGGTGTAATAGGTCTTGAACTCGTCCTTCGCCTTCGGCTCGAGACCGCCGTACTCCACCATCACGTCGACCGTGTCCTGCATGTTCTTCTCAGTGACGTTGAAGGGCCGGTTTTTGCCGCCGGCCGGATCCTTGTAGAGCGGGATCGTCAGCTCGAAGCCCTGGGTCAGGGTCTCGATCTTTCCGCCCTTCGGGTTGGCGTTGAGGATCGCCTGCGCCGCGCCCTTCGGGTCCTTGGACGCTTCCTCGAGCGACTTGGTCGCGGCCGCCATGAAGCGGCGGGCGAGGTCGGCGTTGTCCTTGAGCCAGTCCTTGTTCACGATGATGCCCGAGGACACGAGATTGACGCCGTAATCCGCGAACTTGATCGGGAACACGTCCTTGCCGGTCGCGTCCTTGATCTTCATCGACTGATCCATGACGTAGCCAAGCAGAAGGTCGGCTTGGCCGTTGATCACGGCGTTGAGCTTGGTCGTGGCGTCGCCGGAGACGACCTTGAAGTCGCCTTCCTTGAGGCCGGTTTTCTTGAGGAAAAGCGGCCAGATCTGGGACATGGAATCGCCCGGCGTGGTGGCGACGGTCTTACCCTTGATGTCTTCCGGCTTCTTGATGTTCTTGTCGACGAAGCCCATCGCAGACATCGGGTTGGTTTGCAGCGCGACGCCGATCGCCTGCACCGGCGCGCCCTTGACGGCCGCGCGCATCATGGTCGGCGTGTCGACGTAACCGAACTGCACGGTCTTGGCGGCGACGACCTGCGTCACCGTGCCGGAGCCACGACCTTCCTGAATTTCGAGATCGATGCCCGCATCCTTGAAGTAGCCTTTTTCCTTGCCGTAATAGAACGGCGCATGCTCGCCATAGACGTACCAGTTGAGCATCAGCGTCACCTTGTCCTGCGCGTAGGCGGGACCGGCGAGCAGAAGCGCAACCGCAGCTAATGCTAGTTTCCTCATTGCTTCCTCCGTTATCGCGTTGCTTCTTTCAGGAGCGCGTACGCCTCACGCCCCCATGACGATGTCGTGGCGCTGGCTGGCGTGCCACGGAATGGAAAGCCGTTCGATCAGGTCGAGTATCCAGAACAATATGACGCCGATAAGGGCGAGAATGACGAGCGCGGCGAACATGGTCGGCAGCTCAAAATTGCCGATCGAGCGCTGCAAGACAAAGCCGATGCCGTTGTTGGAGCCGACGAACTCGCCGACCACGGCACCGACGACAGCGAGGGTGATGGACACTTTGAGCCCCGCAAAGATCGCGGGCAACGCGTGCGGGAATGAGATCATGCGAAAGGTCTGAAGCCGGTTCGCCTCCATCGCCTTGGCGAGGTCCATCATGTCGGGCTCGACCGACTTGAAGCCCTGAACGGCGGAGACGACGACGGGGAAGAAGCCGAGCATGAAAGCCGAGAGCACTTTCGGGAACATGCCGAAGCCGAACCACACGACGAACAGAGGCGCGATCGCGATCTTCGGTACCGACTGCGAAAAGACGAGCAGAGGATAGACGTAGCTCTCGATGGTGCGAGAGCCGGCGATCAGCATGGCGCAGGGGATGCCGAACGCCGCCGAGAGCAGGAAGCCCCACACGGTCGCCTCGGTGGTCGGGATCGCTTCTGCGAGCAGCTTCGGCCACTCCAGCCATAGCGTTTTGATGACATCTTCCGGCGCCGGGATCTGATAAGGCGGGATGCGGAAGACGCGAATGGTCACGTCCCAGATCACCACCATGAAAACGATGAACAGCACCGGACGCACCCAAGCCGAATTGAGCACGCGCTGAATCACTCCGGCACCCGACGAAGCCACGCAACTTCCTCCACGCTCGTCCCCGCTTGGCGCGGGCGTTAGATTTTAACCCGTTGGTTAAATACTACAGGCGGCGTCAAAACCCGGTCAAGGACGCTCGGCGCCGCATGGGACAGCGCCGTAAGTACCAAATCCGTCATATGTTCCAGCCGCTCCTCGAGAGCGTCCGCAGTCATCAGGTCGCGCCCGAAAATGACGCCGAGGGTCGCGCTGTTCGACTGATAGAAATAGCAAAGCGATGCGATCGAGACGTAGAGCTGGACCGGCTCGATGCCGCCGCGCATTTCGCCCGAGGCCTCGCCACGCTTGAGGATGTCGGCGATCAGGACGACGAATGGCGAGTGCAGTTCCTTTACCTTGCGTGAGCGCTTGAGATGGCGGGCGCGGTGCAGGTTCTCGTCATTGAGCAGTGCGATGAATTCCGGATTGTCCAGGTAATATTCCCAGGTGAAGCGCAGCAGCCGCGCGATCGCCTCCTTGGCGCCGAGCGCCTCGAGGTTGAGTGCGCGCTCGGCCGCGCGGATGTGCTCGTAAGCGCCTTCCAGCACCGCCAGGTAGAGATCGTCCTTGTTGCCGACGTGGTAGTAAAGCATCCGCTTGTTGGCGCCTGCGACCTTGGCGATGCGATCGACGCGGGCGCCGCCATAGCCGTAACGCGCGAACTCATCGGTGGCCGCGCTCAGGATGCGTTTGCGCATCCCTTCGGGGTCGCGCTGCCAAGACAGTTTCTTGGGCTTGCCCGGTCTGGCCATGGCACATCATAGGCTAGAAGCGCGCCGCTTGTCTGGCAC
The DNA here is from genome assembly GCA_019247925.1 of Pseudolabrys sp. GTDB lineage: Bacteria > Pseudomonadota > Alphaproteobacteria > Rhizobiales > Xanthobacteraceae > Pseudolabrys. Next base: position 6,647 of record JAFBAG010000011.1, on the reverse strand, counting down.
GCGCAGAGAGGCTATTTGCGGGGCCTGACGCTCCCTTCGTCTAGCGGTCTAGGACGCGGCCCTCTCAAGGCTGAAACACGGGTTCGATTCCCGTAGGGAGCGCCAGAAAATTCGGCGGGTTCAATCGACCCACGCATCACGGCTCAATCGGCTCCAAACCTTTGGCCTTCATCACTAACTTGGCTGCTGGCGTCGTCACATGCGCGAGCAGGGCTTTGGCAGCGCCCGGTTCTTTGGCTGTGGCGCTGACACCCGCTGTGTAAACAACATACTGCTGCAAGTCCTTCGGCATGAGGCCGGCTAATTCAACACCAGGGTCGGCAAGAATTGCGGGGGGAGAGATCACGGCGATCTCTGCGTCGCCCTTTGCCACCGATGGTACAACTGCGCTGGACGTCAGCGGCTTGAGCCTCGCGTCCATCTCGGCGGCGATGCCAAGGCGCTCCAGCAAGCCTTTGAAATAGATTCCGCTTCCACCTTCCGCCGAATAGGCCACCGATTTGGCATTGCGCAGCGTGTTCTTGAGAGCGTCGGCCGAACTGATATCGGGTTTCAACGCTCCCTTCTTGACGGCGACGCCGACGGCCGCGCGGGAAACGTCGGTTCGGGTCTCTGCTGCGACTTTGTTCTGTTTAATGAGATCTTCGATGAGGGCCGGCAGCAGGACGGCAACGTCGAACGTTTCGCCGGCGTCGATTTGCCGCTTCAACGAGGCGGACACATCGTACTTGATGATGAGTTTGTGGCCAGTCGACTGTTCGAACTGGGGGCGGAGTTCATCCAGAAAAGTCTTGAGCGGGAGAACGCTGAAGACATTGATTTCGGCCGACTGTGCCATGCCGCCCCGGGCAAGCAGAAACATGGCGCACATCGCAAATTTCACAGCTGCCGCGAGCGAGTTTGTTCTCATCGTGTCTTTCCGCGTCGGTCGAGCGGATGCCGGAGGAAGTGTCGTAGGCTATCGAGATTGGTCGAGTGAGACAATCGTTGAAAAACTTAATGATGCTTTGGAATGGTTCTGTCCCACTTTCTGCAAGTTGTTGAGCTGGCTTCTGGCGAGACTCCCCAGGGCGCCAAATATTTTTCATATTGAATTGGTGCATATTTTGCGGAGCATCCCCGCCGCGCGGAAATCGGCAGCGGAACCACTAAGTGCCGTAGGGCGGCAAAAATATTCACCCTTGTTATTCCGATGTTTTTCGGGTGAGTGTCAGATACTCATCACCTTCAAGTGCAAAGGCAAATCCATGGCTGATGATCACAATAAGATCTCTCGCAAACGCCTTGCCGAGTTGCTCAACGAAGACCTGGCCCGCGAGTACCAGGCGATAATCGCCTATGTCGTCTATTCGCAGGTGCTGAAAGGCGCGCCTTACATGAATATCGCGGACCAGCTCAAGGTCCACGCCAAGCAAGAACTCGACCACGCTCTCAAGATCGCGCGGCTCATCGACTATCTCGGCGAAATGCCGACGGTGACGCCGAAGCAAGTAAAAGTTTCGGAAGATGCGAAACAGATGCTGCGGTTCGATCTCGATAATGAGAACGACACCGTCGTCAACTATCGCGAGCGCGTCCGTCAGTGCGAGGCGCTAGGAGAATTCGCGATGGCCGAGCAAATTCGTGAGATACTCGTGCAAGAGCAGGATCATCAGATTGATCTGGCGACCGCTCTCGGCGAGGAAGTCCCCGATCTGACCAAACGACAATCTTAGGCTTGATCGCAGGGGCGCCTTGCCTAGAGCGCCAAATTGGGCTCTTCGCTGTGATCGGTCTCGGCGGCCGTCCCGGAGCGAGCAGCGCGTCTTGCATCCAACGGCAATTTGAACGCCAAATCCCGCTTTGGTACGCGGATTTAATAGGCGGTTACACCGCGACGCGGTAAGAAAGTGCATGGTCAGAGCCCAGCGCGACTCGGTCCGGCTCCTTCAAGGCGCGCTCGTCGCCGCTGTTGTTTTCCCGCTGATCCTGTTCGGCTTTGCCGGCATTATTTCCTACAACAGCATCCAAGAGCTTACGGACCGGGAGATCGACCGCTCGACCGACGTGATCAACGAGCACGCGCTGAAGGTGTTCGAGTCGGTGCAGCGCACGATCGCGGAGGTCAATGAGGCGACCCGCGATCTTTCCGACGGCGATCTGGTGGCCCGGGAAGCCGAATTCCACGCGCGCCTTGCGCGGCTCGCCGATGAATCCTCCGAGATCAAATCAATCTGGATCTTCGACCGCCACGGCAAGGCCCTCGTCAACAGCCTGTCCTTGCCCGCGGGAGAGACGATCTTCGCCGACCGCGATTATTTCAAGGCGCATGTCGAAAAGGACATCGGCACCTATGTCGGCACGGTGCTGCGCCCGCGCCCGCCCTTCGGCGGCGCGCCGTTTTTCGGCATCAGCCGCCGGCGGCTCGCGAGCGGCGGTCAGTTCAACGGGGTCATTCAGATTTCCGTCCTGCCGGAATATTTCGAGACATTCTACGAGCGGCTGGCGCGCGAGCCCGGAGAATATGCCTCGCTGATCCGGGACGATGGCTGGATTCTTGCTCGCTATCCGAAGCTCGCGCGCGACGCCCAGCTCGCGCAGCAAGGCCCGCTCTATCGCTCGATGATGTCCAGTCCGCGCTTTGGCCATGTGACCCTGGTTTCGGCGATCGACGGCACCGGGCGCAAAGTCGCTTATCGTAAGCTCCCCAATCTTCCAGTCTTCGTGCTGTCGGGTCTCGAAACTTCGGCGATCAAGGGCCGCTGGCTCTCGCAAATGATGAGCCACCTCGTTTATGGGATTCCCGCAACGCTGGCGCTGGTCGGCATCATCGCGCTCGCGTTGCGCCGTACCAAACGGCTTTACGCGGAAGCCGCGGGCCGCCAGGCGGCGGAAGACGCGTTGCGGCAGTCGCAGCGGCTGGAAGCGCTTGGGCAGCTCACTGGCGGCGTCGCGCACGATTTCAATAATCTGCTGATGGTGATTGCCGGCGGCGCGGATCGCGCCAAGCGCAAGGCCAAGGACGCTGATGTGGAAAGCGCGCTGTCCATGATCACCGCGGCCGTTCAGAAAGGGCAAACGCTGACGCGCCGCCTGTTGGCGTTCTCGCGGCGGCAGACGCTTTCGCCGAAGCCGATCGATCTGGGCCAGACGATCTCAGATTTCAGCGAGGTCTTACGCCAATCAGTGCGCGGCGACATCGAGTTTCAGTATCATGCGCCGCCCCGTCCGATCTTTGTCGAGGCCGACCCTGACGAGCTCGAGATCGCGCTCCTCAATCTGGTTCTCAACGCGCGCGACGCGATGGCAAGCGCAGGCACGATCAGGATCGGGATCGAGGAGCGGGAAAACACGCCGCCTGGAATTTCGCGCCACTGCGCGGCGGTGTGCGTCACCGATACCGGCAGCGGAATTGCCGCTGACGTGCTGCCGCATATCTTCGAGCCTTACTTCACCACTAAATCGACCAAAGGCACCGGCCTTGGCCTGAGCCAGGTTTATGGCTTCGCCCAGCAATCGGGCGGCACCGTCACCGTCGACAGCGAGATGGGCAAGGGCAGTACCTTCTGTCTGTGGCTGCCGAAAACCGACAAACGCCCGCAACCGGACGCCGGGGAAGTGGCGGATGGCGCGCGCGTATCATCCAGCGCCAAAACCGGGCGCGTCTTGCTTGTCGAAGACAATGCGGATGTGGCGACCGTGGCCATGGACTATCTGGAGCAATGCGGCTGGTCGGTGGTGAAAGCCGATAATGCCGAAGTGGCAATGGAAATTTTGAAATCGTCAGCGGATGTCGACGTCATCGTCTCCGACATCGTCATGCCGGGCATGGGCGGGCTCGCATTGGGGCGATGGGTGCGCATGCACCATCCGGCCATGCCTGTCATTCTCGCGACCGGCTATAGCGATCAGGCAAGCGCGGCGCTCAAGGATGGGTTCTCGCTGTTGGCGAAGCCCTACACGCTTGCGGCCTTGCAAGACGAGCTCGCCAAGCACGGCAGCAAGCCGGACGCCCGGCATTAAACCTGAACGTTTTGTCAGCGGCCGCGGCCGTTAGTGCGGTCGTTGGTGCCGCCTTCGCTTTTCGGATCGCCGCCTGCGGGCGATTGCGTGGCCTGTTGTGTTTGGGGATCGCGGGCGGTGGCGTCCGGCTTTTTCGCGAAGCTGACATAAGCCAGCACCGCAAGCAGCGCGATAACGACGATGCCGGCTGCGACCTTCACACTCGGACCGGCACGGCCTTCAGTGTCCTGCACCATCGCTTTGCCTTTCCTTTTTCGCCTTTTCTTGCTCGACGACGTTTTTTGGCGGCTTGATCGCGCTGTCTTGCGACGTCTGCCCCGGCTTCTCCCAGGGCTTATCGGTTGCGGAAAGGCTACCTTCGTCTTTCGACATGATCTGCTCGCGATTAGTTTCGTGAATCAACGCGGGAAGGCGGGGCCTGTTCCAGACGCCCCTTCAAGCGCTGAGAAGGACGGCAAGCGGCAGTTCGGCAAAAAGTGAGCCGATGTCGTGCGCGTGATCGATGCGCCCGCCTCCGCGCAGCACATCGATAAATGCACCGCGGGGAGTCGCCAGACGGGCATCGAAACGGCGCGGCCACGAGCGGCTATTGTCCGTGAGCGGAGCGAAGTGCCGGCCGGCCGCAACGATCATGTTTTGGCCGCGCAAGCTGCGCCGGAAAGCGATGACGTGGTCCCGGTCGGCACCTTCAACGCCGACCGGGTCGTAGCGGCCTTCGCGCAGCAAGGCTGCGTGCTCGTTCCGGATGGAAAGCAGCTGCCGCATCAGCACTATTTTCACCCGACCGTCGGGCCAGCTGTGGGTCAGTGTCGGCCATGACATCGCTTCGCCGAGCAGGGCTTGACGTCGATTGAAATCGACCGGCCGCCGATTGTCGGGATCGACCAGGGACAGGTCCCAAAGCTCGGTGCCCTGGAAAAAGTCCGGGACGCCAGGCGAAAGCACTTTGAGCGTCAACTGCGACAGGCTGTTGAGCGCGCCGAGCAGCGCAATACGCCGTGCGAAATCGCCGACTTCCTTGATAAACTCCGCTGACCGCGCCGGGTCGAGAATGGCGGCAACAAAGGCGCTCAGCGCCGCTTCGTAATTTTCATTCGGATTGGTCCAGCTGGTTTCGCGTTTGCCTTCCCGCGCCGCCTTCAAGGCATAGGCCTGAAAGCGCTCGGTAAATCCGCCGCTATCGCCCGTGACGGGCCAGGCGCCAATGAGGCTCTGATACAACATGTATTCATGATTGGCCGAGGGCCATCGCGGGGTGGAGGAGGGAATATGGCGTGCGTTGAGGTCCCGCCATCGCTCCGCGGCGCTGCGCCATTCATCGGGCAGTTCGGAGAGCACCAGAATCCGCATCCGCGCGTCTTCGCCGCGCTTGGTGTCGTGCGTCGCGGTCGCGATGAGGCCATGGGGCGAATCTTGCGCGGCGCGTGCTTGCGCGGCGTGAAACTCCGGAACGGTAAGCGGCGCAGCGTCGGGAGAACCGCCCACTTCGTTGAGCGCGAGCAAGCTGTGATGCCGGTAGAAGGTCGTGTCCTCCAAGGACTTTGCCATCAGCGGCCCGGTGAACTGCTGTAGTTTCAACGCGAAATCCCGCACGCGCCGCGCGCTGTAACCGCGATCGCTGGCCAGGTCGGTGGTGATGGCATCGCGAAGGAAATTGAAAATATCCGGGTCGGGTCCACTCCAGGCTTCGCGCGCGCGGCCAATGGCGGCGTCGATCGTGCGGCGGTCGCTGTCCGGAATTCGCGCGGCGGTCACGTAGGTCCGGTAAACCGGGAATTCGAGCACATAGGCTTGCAAGGCGGCGCGCAGGCGATCCGGCGTGTAGTCGCGCGAGCTGGAATGGCCGGCGGCGATGCGGCCGAGCGCGCGGGTGAGCACCGTGAATTCGCTCGCCAGCATCGAGTCCAGCACGCGCAATTTAGCCGCGCGCAGGATGTTCTGAAAGCTCGCAAGTTCGCCGGTAAAGTGGCGCCAAGTGCCTTCGAGCTCTGCCAGCCCATCGCCGTTGACGAGCACGCGGCTGATCAAGTTCAGGCGCTCGTAGCCGGTGGTGCCGTCGACGCCGAAATTCGGCATCCGCTCATCCTCGCCGAGGATTTTCTCAACGAGGATGTAAAATCCGCGCCGCGGCAGGTCGGGCCGCACGCGGCGGATCAGTTCGCGCAAGCGCCGGACGTATTGTGCCGGATCGCGCAAGCCGTCGATGTGGTCGAGCCGGATGCCCTGCAACCGGTCCTCGCCGATGAGGCGCGCGACCAGCGGATGCATGGCGCGGAACGTCGCGGGATGCTCGGCGCGCAAGCCGGCGAGATCGTTGATGTCGAAGAAGCGGCGGTAGTTGATCGCCGAAAATGCCACCCGCCAAAAGGCAAGGTGGTAGGCCTGACGTACGAGCAGGCGATGCAGAGCAGGAATTCCGGCATCCCCCCGATAGACCTCGAGCCCGCGCTCGATCAGCGCGGCTGCCCCGTCGATCGTCGCGAGGGCGCGCTTGAAGTCGGGCGCCTGCGTGTAAGACGGGTCCGACGGCAGATGATAGTGGTCGGCGAGCGCGAGCAATTCCTTGCCGGGGACGGTCGTTTCCGCGCCGGCGCGCGCGACCACCGCGCGCAAGATTTCCGCGTAACGTTGCGGATTGATCGGCA
>JAFBAG010000250.1 GCA_019247925.1 Pseudolabrys sp. | reverse complement strand
GGCCTCCTTGAGGCCGAGGCCGGTGAGAGCGCGCACTTCCTTGATCACCTCGATCTTCTTCTCGCCCGCACTGGCGAGGACCACGGTGAACTCGGTCTTTTCTTCGGCCGGAGCGGCGCCAGCGCCGCCACCGGGGCCCGCAGCAACCGCAACAGCAGCAGCGGCAGAAACGCCCCACTTCTCTTCCAGCATCTTGGCGAGATCCGCCGCCTCGAGGACGGTCAGGGTGGAGAGTTCATCAACGATCTTCTGCAAGTCAGCCATTTTACTGATCCTATCGGTTCGAACCTGTTTGAATGTTTACGCCGCAGCGCTCTTCGAAGCGTAGGCCTGAACCACGCGAGCGACCTTCGCGGCCGGCGCATTGGTGAGCTGAGCGATCTTGGTCGCCGGCGCCACAAGGAGGCCGAGGATCTTCGCGCGCAGTTCATCAAGCGACGGCAACGACGCGAGCGCCTTGACGGCGTTCATGTCGAGCGCGGTCTTTCCCATCGATCCGCCGAGAATGACGAACTTCTCGTTCGCCTTGGCGAAATCGGTGGCGACCTTCGGCGCGGCAATGACATCGCTAGAGTAAGCGAGGACAGTCGGCCCCTTGAGCAGGGGCGCGATGGATGCCGCGTCGGTCCCTTCGAGAGCCCGCTGGGCGAGACGGTTTTTCGCGACCTTCACCTTGCCGCCAGCCGCTTTCATCTGCTTGCGCAGAGTCTGCATCTGGGCGACGGTGAGGCCGGAATAGTGGGCGACCACGACAACCGCGGAGGTCTTGAAGACCCCGTTGAGTTCGTCGATGGAGGCCTGCTTTTCCGCTCGATCCACGTGTGGACTCTTTCCGGTTTGGCGGTCCGCATTTGCGCGGGACGCCGGTTGCGACCAGCCATCCCGAACGATTCAAGAATGCGAACCGGCAGGATGGCGCTTTCAGCTCCTGCCCCCTGACACAGCTCGCGCTGCTCAGGTCCGTCGAGGTTCGAACCGATAAGACTCGAAGCCCGTTACGCTGAGCTTCGACAACTACCGATCTTCATCCCCGTCTATGCTGGCCCCTCTCGGGATCAAGCCGCCGCTTCCGAGGAAGCATTGGCACCGGCAGTCTCGGACAGGCTGCGTCCCAAAAAATTTCAGCGGCCGGTTCTCTTTCCTTTTCAGCGATTGCCAGAAAGGAATGAGATCTGCGGTCACCTCTGTCTTTTGGAGCGCGCAAAGGCGTGCCGATCGAAGGCCGGCCCGCCCCAGCGGTGGTGGATTTAGGGGTTTCGACCCTCTTTGCCAAGCGGATTCTGCCGATTCGCGACGATTTTCCGCTTTTTCGCCCCATTCCGAGGCTGGCGCTTACCAAATTCGCCGCAGCGTGGCTTTTCCGGCGTACCGGCACGAGAAAAGCCGGGCCTGCGGCCCGGCCTTCGCATTTTTCAGTTTGTGACGCTCAGTGCGCCACGCTTACGCGCCCGTCACCGACCCCATATCGATCTTCACGCCCGGCCCCATCGTGGACGAGAGCGAGACGCGATTGATGTAGTGGCCCTTGGCGCCCGCAGGCTTCGCCTTGTTCACGGCGTCGATGAATGTGCGAACATTCTCGACCAGCTTGTCTTCCGAGAACGACGCTTTGCCGACACCGGCCTGGACGATGCCGGCCTTCTCGACGCGGAACTCGACCGAGCCGCCTTTGGCACCTTTCACGGCGTTGGTGACGTCCATCGTCACCGTGCCGACCTTCGGGTTCGGCATGATGCCGCGCGGACCGAGCACCTTACCGAGACGGCCGACCAGCGGCATCATGTCCGGCGTGGCGATGCAGCGGTCAAAGTCGATCTCGCCTTTGTTGACCTTCTCGAACAGGTCTTCAGCGCCGACGACATCGGCGCCGGCGGCTTTCGCCTCATCCGCCTTGGCGCCACGCGCGAATACGCCGACGCGCAAGGTGCGGCCCGTGCCGTTCGGCAGCGTGACGACGCCGCGAACCATCTGGTCCGCGTGGGTCGGATCGACGCCGAGATTCATCGCGATCTCGATGGTCTCGTCGAACTTCGCCTTGGCGCGTTCCTTGACCATCTTGACGGCTTCATTGAGCGAATAGGCTTTCGCCGGGTCGACGCCCTCGCGGATCGCCTTGGTGCGTTTTCCGATTGCCATGGCGATTACTCCTTCACCTCGAGGCCCATCGAGCGGGCGGAGCCTTCGATCATCTTCATCGCCGCATCGACGTCATGGGCGTTGAGATCCTTCATCTTCTGCTCGGCGATTTCCTTGACCTGAGCGCGCGTCACCGAGCCAACCTTGTCGCGGCCCGGCGTTTTGGAGCCGGATTGGAGCTTCGCTGCCTTCTTGAGGAAGTAAGACACCGGCGGCGTCTTCATCTCGAAGGTGAAGGAGCGATCCTGGTAGGTCGTGATGATCACCGGGATCGGCACGTTCTTTTCCATCTTGGAGGTCTGCGCATTGAACGCCTTGCAGAACTCCATGATGTTGAGGCCGCGCTGACCAAGCGCGGGGCCGATCGGCGGCGCGGGATTGGCGGCGCCGGCGGGCACCTGCAATTTGAGGAATCCAGTAACTTTCTTCGCCATCTCTCACTCTCCGTTAGTGGTGCGGATTTTGACGGTTGGCAGCCGCCTCACCTCCCACTGATGTCACACAGGCCTGATGGCTCGTGCGTTACGCGGTCAGATCAAAGCTTCTCCACCTGACCGAATTCCAGTTCGACCGGCGTCGCGCGGCCGAAGATCGATACCGCAACCTTGACGCGCGAGCGGCCTTCGTCGACTTCCTCGACCGTACCGTTGAACGAAGCGAACGGACCGTCCGCGACGCGTACCTGCTCGCCGACCTCGAACGATACCGAAGGCTTCGGCCGCTCGATGCCTTCCTGCACCTGCTGCAGGATGTGATCGGCTTCCGATTCGGAAATCGGCATCGGCTTCTTGTCGGCGCCGAGGAAGCCCGTCACCTTCGGTGTGTTCTTGATGAGGTGATAGACCTCGTCGGTGAGGTCCATCTTCACCAGCACATAGCCCGGGAAAAACTTGCGCTCGGCTTCGACCTTGCGGCCGCGGCGCACTTCCATGACTTTTTCCTTCGGAACCATGATCTGTTCGAAATGGCTCTCGAGACCGCGCTGCTTCGCCTGCTCGCGGATGGAGTCGGCGACCTTGTTCTCGAAATTCGAATAGGCGTGGACGATGTACCAGCGCTTCGGCTTGCCGCTTGAAGCAGCCGCCGGCGGCGGGGTCGTCGTCGTTGCAGCCGTATCGCTCATTATTTGGTCCTGGCTCGCACCATGTAAAAGGTCCCGGCGGCGATCAGGCCGCCGATCAACACAAACACCACCGGGTTGTTGGACAGATTCGCCTGCCAATTGCTCATGTCGAGCAGCGAGGTAACGAGGACGCGGATCACCTGGTCGGCAACGAGGAAGAAGACAGACGCGACCGCAACCATCACGAACACCATTGCCGTGGTGATCATGGTCTCGCGCCGCGACGGCCAGGTGACTTTCTGGGTCTCGGTGCGCACTTCCTGCAAGAATTTGAACGGCGAAACCATTGTCTCGATCAACTCGCTCTAGTTTGTCTTCGCATCCTGGCAGGGGCGGCAGGGATCGAACCCGCGACCCCCGGTTTTGGAGACCGGTGCTCTACCAGCTGAGCTACACCCCTCCGGAAGCGGATACGGCGGACCATATATAATGGCCCGCCGCGGCGACTTCATGCCCCAAGAACCCCCGCATTGCAAGCGAATCCGCAAGCCCGAAAGGTTTGACTTGAGGGGACGCGCTCCCCATAAACGCCGCGAATTCGCTTCACATATATATGTGCGACGAGTTTGGGAGAGTGTCCCGAGCGGCAAAGGGGGCGGACTGTAAATCCGCTGGCTATGCCTTCGTAGGTTCGAGTCCTACCTCTCCCACCAGCCTTCTTGATGGATAAACCGGCCCATCGTGCGGCGTTAAGCGGGTGTAGCTCAATGGTAGAGCAACAGCCTTCCAAGCTGATGACGGCGGTTCGATTCCGCTCACCCGCTCCAATCCTCGTTCGGGAACTTCGCGGGACACGATGACGCGGCCGCCACCCCGATCCGGAAAGCAGACGGCGAAGTTCGGCACTACCCGGCAGCAGATCGAGCGCCGCGAGCGTGGCGAACAGGCGCGCCGCGAAAGCCTGCGGCCCGATGCTCCTGAAATTTCGGTTCTGTATGGCTGGCACACGGTCAAGGCGGCGCTGCAAAACCCTGCGAGGCGCGTCAGGAAAATGCTCGCCACGGAAAACGCCGTGCGCCGTCTGGCCGAAGAAGGCATCGATCCGTCTGTGAAGCCTGAGATCGTGCGGCCCACGGCCATCGCCGAACGGCTATTGCCCGACGCCGTGCACCAGGGACTTTATGTCGAAGCCGACACGCTGCCGTCGCCGGCGATCGAAAATGTGCCGGCGCAGGGGATCGTGCTTGTGCTCGATCAGATCACCGACCCGCACAATGTAGGCGCAATTTTCCGTTCCGCCGCCGCCTTCAAGGTGACGGCGATTGTGACGACACAGCGTCACTCCCCCGATGCGACCGGCGCTTTGGCCAAAGCCGCTTCGGGAGCGCTCGAACTGGTGCCTTATGTCAGCGTGCAAAACCTCGCGCGTGGGCTCGCGGCGCTCAAACACAGCGGCTTCCTGGTGGTCGGCCTCGACAGCGAAGGCGATGCCGATCTCTCGGCGCTGCCGCTGCGCGCGCCGCTCGCGCTTGTGCTTGGCGCCGAAGGCAAGGGGCTGCGGCAATTGACCAAAGAGACTTGCGACCACGTCGCGCGCATCGACCTCCCCGGCAAGATCGTCAGCTTGAACGTTTCGAACGCGGCTGCCGTGTCCTTGTATGTGGCCGCGAGCAAGCTGAAATGAAAACGGCGGGCCCCCGCCCGCCGCCTTCTCCCACAAACTCTATTTCGTCAGTCGTTCGCCAGATCGACCGGCGCGCTGGTGCCGCGGCGGAATAGTTTGATGCTCATGCGGTCCGGACCGAGGATATGCACTTCGGCTTCGGCGCGAATGACGCGCGGTGCGCCCTCGTCGGCATGCGCCTGCATGCCGCGTTTTTGCGGACGGGCATGCATCAGACCACGGCCGCGCGAGGGGTCGGCGGCACTTTCCACGGGCACATCGACCACATGATTGCGCGTCACCACGATGGGCGGGTCATCGACCACCCGCTGATTGGTCACCACGATCGGCTTGCCGCGCTTGTAGATGACCTTGTCGATCCGCTTGCCATCGACGTATTTGCTTTTTCCCCGGGCGCGCAATTCCTCGATCAGGGACGGATCGGGCGCGCTTGTGCGCTTGGGACGGGGGCGGATATCGCCACCGCTCTCTGTGTCTTCGCGAGGCTCGGCCTGCATGATTTTGGCGCTGGCCCGGGCGCGCGTGGCTTGCGGGCGCACGTAAGGATAGGCGCGCGGCGCGTATTGCTTGGAATAGCCGTAGCCCTGGCTTTGGCCGGGCACGGCATAGGGATAGAGCGGCTCCGGCGCGTAGCCGTAGCTTTGGCCGTAAGTCTGCGCCTGCGCCGCCGAAGCCGCGAGCGTGATGGAAACGACGATGAGGAGGCGCCGGGCGTTTGTCATCGGAGGCTTTCTGTTACTTCTGCGGCACGGGGCCGAAATGCTCGAGCGCCGGCTCAGCGCCGGTGAGCGCGCGCGTGATCAGGGATGAGGTCGACCAGCTGCGGAAGAAATCTGCAGGCGCCTTCGGACGATCATTGGTGACGTCTTCGTCGCGCCCAATCTCGGGCTTCGACCCGGTCGCCGGGAAATAGCGCCGGCCCTGCCAAGGCGAACGCCAATAAGCGCGGATGGCGATGCCCGGTTCGAAATCGTAGATGACCAAGGGTTCGGCGCGTTCAATGACGCGCGCATAAACGCCAGGACGCCAGCCGAGATCGGCGGCGGATGCGGGAAGCGCGACCAGAACTGCAGAAGCGACAAGCGCGGCAATGACGGACGTGCGCATGTGATGCTCCGAACCACGAATGAAATTCGGTAGCATTTTAGCGAATGGCTTTACGCTGCCGATTCGTTTCCGGGGGTAACATTAATCCTGACGTGTCTCGCCGGCGGCTGACGATAGCGGTTTTGTGAACACACACGGCGGCCGTTAAAGTTAATCTGCCGCGATGATCGAGCGCGTGAAGAAAAAATCCGTCAGCGGCGGCAATTTCCGCAAACGCTTTAACGACCTCGATGCCCGGCGCGAAAAGCTGCTCGCGCGCGTCAAGGCGTTGAGTGCGACGACAGTCCATCATCCAGGACACAAACGCGCGCTCGTTCTGCTCAACCAGACTTTTCGCCGCGCCGGCCTGGCTCAGCGCGCCGCGATCCTCGAGGCCGCGGCCTTTCTCATCGACGTGCTCGAAAGCCTCGGGCCTGCGATCACGGGCCTCTAGGCAAGAAAAAGTCGTTCGTTTTGCCCGCCTGTTGCGCCGCAGCGGTTTGACAGAAAATCCATTTTTATCATCACGTTACGTCAGCGCTCTGCGACTAAGGGCTTAAGACGAGCGATGCACAGACGCATTTTTTCGTGACGCGTAACCCTGACAGCGGAGGAAGCGCAACCAAAGCGCCACCTGTCCAACAAGAAAACCAACCACCAACGAGGGAATACACCCATGTCAACGATGGCAGTGAGTGGCGGGCGCGCGGGGAAAATGTCGTCCGAACAACGGATGGTCATTTTTGCTTCGTCGCTCGGCACCGTTTTCGAATGGTACGACTTCTATATCTACGGCACGCTTGGCCCGTTCCTGGCGAAATACTTCTTCTCCAACGTCCCGCCGAACGTGGGCTTCATCTTTGCGCTGCTGGCCTTCGCCGCCGGCTTCGCGGTTCGTCCCTTCGGCGCGCTGATCTTCGGCCGCATCGGCGACATGATCGGCCGCAAGTACACCTTCCTCGTCACCATGTCGCTGATGGGCATCGGCACCTTCTTCATCGGCCTGCTGCCGGGCTACGCGACGATCGGCATCATCGCGCCGATCCTGTTGATCGCGCTGCGCCTTGTTCAAGGCCTCGCGCTCGGCGGTGAGTATGGCGGCGCGGCGATTTACGTCGCCGAGCATGCCCCGCGCGACAAGCGCGGCTTTTACACGTCCTGGATTCAGACGACGGCCACGCTCGGCCTCTTCATGGCGCTGCTGCTGATCCTCGGCATCCGCACCGCGATGGGCGAAGCGGCCTTCGGCGACTGGGGCTGGCGCGTTCCGTTCCTGCTCTCGGCCATCCTGCTCGCGGTTTCGATCTGGATCCGGCTGCGCCTCAACGAGTCGCCGCTCTTCCAGCAGATGGTGAAGGAAGGCAAGACCTCGAAGCGTCCGCTGTCTGAAGCGTTCGGCCAATGGTCGAACCTGAAGATCGCGATCCTCGCGCTTCTGGGCGCTACCGCCGGCGAGGCGGTCGTGTGGTACGGCGGACAGTTCTACGCCCTGTTCTTCCTGACCCAGACGATCAAGGTCAACGCCGTGACGGCGCAGATCATGATCGCGACCGCCCTTGCGCTCGGCACCGCCGGCTTCATCCTCTTCGGCTGGCTGTCGGACAAGATCGGCCGCAAGCCCATCATGATGGCTGGCTTTGCGCTCGCTGCCCTGACCTACTTCCCGATCTTCCAGGGCATCACGCACTTCGCCAATCCGAAGCTGGAAGCCGCCCTCGCGGCTTCGCCGATCACGGTGACGGCGGATCCGTCGACCTGCTCGTTCCAGTTCAAGGCAACGGGCACCGAGACGTTCACCACCGATTGCGACAAGATCAAAGCGGCGCTGGTCGGCCTTTCGGCGAACTACACCAATGTCGAGGCGCCCAAGGGCACCCCGGCGAGCGTCAAGATCGGCAATGACACCTTGACGGGCCCGGCGGCTACTCCGGCCGCCATCGCCAATGCGGTGAAGGCACACGGCTATCCGGCCGCGGCCGATCCGAACGAAATCAACTGGCCGATGACGGTGCTTCTGCTCACCATCCTCGTCATCTACGTGACGATGGTGTACGGCCCGATCGCCGCCTGGCTCGTTGAACTGTTCCCGACCCGGATCCGCTATTCTGGCCTGTCGCTGCCGTATCACATCGGCAACGGCTGGTTCGGCGGCTTCCTGCCGGCGACAGTGTTCGCGATTGTGGCGGCCACAGGCAACATCTACTCGGGCCTATGGTATCCGATCATCGTCGCCTGCATGAGCTTCGTCGTGGCGCTGATCTTCCTGCCGGAAACGAAGGACCGCGACATCACCAGGATGTAAGCGGTCTTGCATCGAAGAACGGAAAGGCCCCGCGCGAGCGGGGCCTTTTCTTTTTTCTTTATCGCCAGTTCTGACGTGTTACTGCGTGATCGTCAGGTTGAGCTCTTTAATCAGCCGCGCGTATTTTTCTGAATCGGTGCGTGTTACCGCGCCGAACTGTTCCGGCGTGCCGCCCACCGGCTCGATCGCACCTTTCGTGAAAGTGTCGATTAGTTTCGGATCCTGCAACGCCTTGTTCATTTCGGCGTTCAACCGCGCGACGAGCGCAGGCGGCGTGCCGGCGGGCGCGAACGCGCCATACCAGGCTTCAAGCCGCATGCCCTTGAAGCCCTCATCCTCGAACGTCGGCACTTCGGGCAAAAGTTTGCTGCGCTGATTGGCCGAGGTAACGAGCATCTTGACCGTTCCGGCCGCGGCGTGCGGCATCATCGAGGTCGGGCCGAGGATCGCCGTCTTCACATGCGCCGCGATCAGATCGTTGATCGCCTGCCCCGCGCCACGATACGGCACATGCTCGAATTTCAGGCCGGTTTCCTTCTTGATCCACTCGCAAAGCACATGCTGGTTCGAACCGACGCCCGACGTGGCGATGCCGACGCCCGGGTTGGCTTTGGTGTAGTCCAACAGCTCCTTGAGGCTTTTGACGCCAATCGAGCTGTGCGCCGCGAAGATCTGGCCATGCCGGCCGAGGAAGCAGACCGGCATCATCTCCTTGGTGTAATCGTAGGACAGCTTCATGATATGCGGGGCGCTCGCCGCATTGTCATTGGTGATGAGAACCGTGTAGCCGTCGGGCGCGCTTTTCATCGCCGCGTCCATGCCGATGGTGCCGCCCGCGCCGGTGCGGTTTTCCACGATCACCTGCTGTCCAAGCGCCGGCGACATGCGCTCGCCCACGGCCCGGGCGATAAAATCGATCGCGCCGCCGGGCGCCAGCGGCACGATGAACCGCACCGGCCGGTTCGGCCAATCGCTGCCTTGCGCGAAGGCACCAAACCGGGCGCCGCTGCCCGCTAGAGCGGCAGCCCCCAAGGTTCCCTGCAAAATGCCGCGCCGATTGATTTGGGCCATTGCGAATCCTCCATCCGTTCTATGTTTGTTGGTGGCGAGCCTACATCAATTTTCGGGTAACCCCCGCCAGGCAGTATGGCGCGGCTGGGCGGCTTGTCGCGGCAAGATGCGGCTGATAGCTGTCCCGCGGGTGGGCAAAAAATAGCCGGATTAGCTCAGCGGTAGAGCAGCGGTTTTGTAAACCGAAGGTCGGGAGTTCAATCCTCTCATCCGGCACCAGTCCCAGCGCTGCCCAAGCTGTTCAGGCCACAAGCTTTTATGGACAATCACAGCCGGCACTGATCGGAGCCGCCCACCTTGTTCCCGCCTTGGCGACTGTGCCAAACTCAGCCCGTTACGTAACTTTCGGAGAATTCCAATATGCCGCAGGGCACAGTTAAGTGGTTCAACCCGACGAAGGGCTACGGCTTCATTCAGCCGCAGGAAGGCGGGAAGGACGTTTTCGTACACATCTCCGCCGTCGAGCGTGCGGGCCTTAGCACTCTGAACGAAGGTCAGAGCGTTCAGTTCGAACTCGTCGAAAATCGCGGCAAGACGTCCGCGGAGAACCTGAAGGTCAAGTAAGACCTTCGCGCCCGGCTCCCTCGGTCGCACCTATAAAACGAAGCGCCGCCGGGCAATCGTCCGGCGGAACGCAATTATTTTTTTTCAGCGGTGGATGCGTTCGAGTTCGGGAAACGGCTCGAAGGCGATGCCCTCGCCGCACAGACTGCGCACTTCGCGCGGCTGATCCAAAAACCGATCGAGCTTGCCGTTGTAGAAGGTGGCGGCGCCGGTTTTGGGTCCAGGGTATTTTCCAGCCGTGTCGCGCGCATTGAACCGGACGCAGGCCACGAACCGGTCGCCCGGATCGCCAATCACACGCTTAAGTGTTGGCGGCGCGATTTGCGCATTGCGCACGTTGGTCGGGTCGTTGAGATATGTGCGCATGAAGGCGACGATGTCGCCGCGGTAAGCCGCCGGCGGCACGTTGGCCGTCTCCCAGCGATCCTTGAGGTCGGCCTGGGTGGGTTCGATTGAGGTCCCGCAGCCGCTAAGTCCCATCGCAGCAGCCACAAGCAGCGCGCGCATGTTGTTTCGCGAATCCATCACATAATCCTAGCCGGTTTTGCGGTTCGCTTCCGCCCTGTGCCCGAGCACGGCGGCGATGTAACCTTTCCATCAACAGCCTAAGGCCGAGGTGGATGGAGATGGCAGGATTCAACCGGCGCTCCTTTCTCGCCGCGGCGCCCTTCATCTTTACGGCGACCGCGCTTGCGCGCGCCGCGGCGCCGGCGGCAAAGACGCAGACCCCCGGCACCTATCGCTTCAGGCTTGGCGACTATCAGCTCACGGCTCTCTACGACGGCATCTGGCGGCTGCCGATCGAGGACAATTTCATCCGCAACGCCGGCAAGGCCGATGTGAACGCGGCTTTGGCCGCGGGCTTTCTGCCGCCCGATGTGCTTCCTGTTTCATTCACCGCGCTGCTGGTGAACACCGGCCGCAAGCTCGTGCTCATCGACACCGGCACGGCGGGGCAGATTACCGATAGCGCCGGCACGCTCACCGCCAATCTGGCCACGGCCGGCATCAAGCCCGCCCAGATCGACACGATTTTGATTTCCCATTTCCATCCTGACCACATCAACGGCCTTAAGACCAAAGACGGCGGCAAAGTCTTTGCGAATGCCGAGATCATGGTGCCGCAAGTGGAATGGGATTTCTGGATGGACGAGAGCCGCATCGAGACAGCGGAAGGCGTCGTCAAAAAATACTTCCTGAATGCGCGCCGGATATTCCGCGACCTTGCGCGGGAGGTGCATCGCTTCCAGCCCGGCCGAGAAATTGCGCCGGGCATCTCCGCGATCGCCGCGCCCGGACACACGCCGGGGCACGTGGCCTTTACGGTGTCATCGGGCAATCAGACGATGCTGGTGATCGGCGATGCGGCACGAAATCCTGAGCTGTTCGTCCGCCATCCCGCGTGGCAGCCTTCTTTCGACATGGATGGGCCGCTCGCCGTAGCGACGCGACAGTCGCTTCTCCAAAAAGCCGCGGCCGACAAGTTGCTCGTCCACGGCTACCATTTCCCCTTCCCCGCGACGGGCCATATTGCGGCGCGCGCGGAAGGCTACGAACTGGTCCCGGTATTGTGGCAGCCGCTTTAGCGAGCCTTTAGTTCGCCAGCTTGGCGCCTGCTTGTTCGACCACGACGCTCCAGCGGGCGATCTCGGACTTGGTGAGCTTCGCCAGGTCCTCGGACGAGCCATTGACGGGATCGACGCCCTGCACCTGAAGGTTCTTCTTGGTCTCGGGCGAGTTGATGCCCTTGGCTATTGCGTCATGCAGCGCCTTGACGATCTCCGGCGGTGTCTTCGCCGGCGCGTAAACGCCGAACCATGCCGAAACTTCGAAATCGTCCATCCCCGCTTCTTTCATGGTCGGGATGTTCGGCAGCGCGTCGATTCTGCCGGCGCTGGTGATCGCCAGCGCCCGCAGCTTGCCCTCGGCGATGTGCGGCAGGAGCGGCAGGTAGTGGTAGAACATGAAAGATATTTCGCCGCGCAGCAGATCGGTGATGGCCTGCGCCCCACCCTTGTAAGGGATGTGAACGGCAGAAACCTTCTGGCGCGAGGCGAACATCGCGCCCGACAGATGGTTCGACGTGCCGTTACCTGAAGAGCCGTAGTTCACCTTGCCGGGCCGCTCTCTCAAATACTGCGCGAGTTCATTGAGCGTCTTTACCGGCACATCCGGATTGACGACCAACACATTGGGCGCCGTTCCATATTGAATCACAGGCGCGAAATCGGCGACGGGGTCGTAATTGATCTTGGGATAGACCGCGGGATTGATCGAATGCGTGCCGATCGTCCCCATCAGAATCGTGTAGCCGTCCGGCGCCGCGCGCGCGACCGCCTCGGTCCCAACCGTCCCGCCCGCGCCACCCCGGTTATCGATGACGACAGTTTGGCCGATCGTCTTGCTCAGATCCTGCGCCATGATACGGCCGACCAGATCGGTCGTACTGCCGGCGGGGAATGGGACAATCAATGTAATGGGCTTGGACGGAAATGATTGAGCTTGGACCGCTACGGTCAGCGCGCAAAGCGCCAGACTTGCGACGACCCCAGACAAAATGCGGCGCATTGTGCCTCCCCCCCAAAATTATCGGCCACGTTCGCGGCCATCATTGCGGCAAGCCTAGCACGAGCGAGCGACAGCACCAGCGAGACATGGCGTCGTACGAAAGATAACGCCGCCCACTTGTGAGCGTCGCCTGAGCGACCTGCCCTCGCACCTACATCTTCGTGAGCTTGGCGAAATTGACCGCCTGGGCGTAGGCGAGCTTCGAGGCCGCATCGCCGGACCCGGTCACATTGACGAGAAACTTGTTGCTGACCAGCACCATCACGTCGCCGTCGTTGTTTTGAATGGCGCGCTGGTCGCCGACGCGCACGATCTTGCCCATCATGGCCGCCATCGCCGGATTGCCGAGCGCCGGCGCGAGTTGGCTGATCATCGCGCTGTCGCCGGTGATCGATACGTCGACCGTATCGCCTTTGGCATTGGTATAGACTCGGCTCGCGGACGAAGCGCCGAACACCGCGGCGCCGACCGCCTGCGATTGCGCCTTCTCCGCCGTCCAGCCGGGCAGCGGCGCGGGCAGCAGCGCGGCGAAGCCTTCGGCGTTTTTCTGCCCGATCAAGGTCGAAGCGAGATCGAGCTGCTGCTTGGCGCCGCCGAGATCTCCGCCTTGATAAGCTTTGCGCGCCGCGTCCATCGCATCGGTGATGTCGTCGGCGAAGGCCGGCGCCGTTACGCTGATGAGCGCAACGGCGCACAGCACGTGCATGAGTTTCATAGCCGCCCCTCCGGAATCAGTTTCCTAAAGCTAGCAAATCCGGAAGGGCGCCGCGTCCCTACCCTCGCCTCAAGGGAGATTGCCGCCAATGCGCGCCATGATCGTGCGGCCCGGCAAGGGGTACACATTGATAAAGGTGAAGCCCCCGCCGCTCTGGTCGAGCGCATAATCGAAGATTTTCCGGTCGAAGATGTTGTTCGCCGTAACCGACCAGAAGAATCGGTCCACCGTGCCGCCGACGCGAAGATCGACGAAGGCCACGCTCGGCACCTTGAGCCGCCCGGCATTCGCTTCGTCGCCGTCAACCCAGCGCGTACTGAAATAACGCGCGCTGAGATCGGCGGTCAGATACGGACCGTAGATGTCCCAGCTCAGGGTCGAGCTGCCCGACCATTTCGCGACTTCAGGCACGTCCTTGCCTGCGAAAGGTCCAGCGCGGAACGTCGCCTCGGTATGGGTAAGCGTGCTTTTGACGCGCACGGTATCGCTGACGCGCCACGACGCCGTGTTTTCCCAACCCACGCGCCGCGTCGGATCGAAATTGCTGTTGGCAAAGGTGATCGGGCTGAAGTGGAGTTCGTCCACCAGATTCATTTGATAAACGCTCGATGTAACCGACACCGGTCCCAGATTGAGCTTAACGCCGCCCTCGAAATCCTGGGAGCGCTGGGTGCGCAGGTTGAAATTCGTCACGGTCAGGACGGGCGATGCGCCCACGCGCTCGTCGATATTAGGAACGCGGAAACTCTGCGCATGGCGGCCGAATATCGCGACCATTGGCGAGAGGCGGTGCTCAAAGCCGATATGGAAAGCATGCCGTGTCTCGCCCGTATCGAGCGGAATCCCTTGCGGGTTGGTACCGAGGAGGCCGACCGGCGCCAGAGGGTCGAAGCGGTCGCGGAAGGTGTAGTCGTTGCGCTGGATCCGCCCGCCGATCGCGATATCGGTATTATTCCAGAAGGTAATCGTCGGCTGCGCATAGAGAGCCGTCGTCGTCTGGTTGAAGTTATAGACGTGCTGGGGCGCCGCGCCCTGAAACAATCGCCGCGTCGAGTCATAGTCCGTTTTGTAATAGTCGAGGCCGGCGATCGCCCTGACGCGAACCGCTCCCCACGCCTGATCGAAGTTGATACGCGGCGTCACCGAGGCGGCCGACAGCGTCGTCGTGTTGAAGGACGCCGGATCGTCCGGCGTCAGGAAGCCGTTGCGGGCGTTGAATTGCTGAAACGTCGTCTTCTTCTGCCGCAAGCTGCCATCGAGGATGGCCTCCAGTCCGGGCAGGACCATCCGCGTCACGCCGCCGCGCAATGTCAGGTTTTGCCACTGCGCATTATCGCGCGGCGTATTGGTGCCCCGGCGGTCGGTCAGATATTCGTTGCTGAAGTTCGTGATATTGCGCGGGCCGGGCAGGCGCTGGTCGATGTCGCTGCCCGTAATGTTGAAAAACACGCTGCCTTCGGGAATGACGTAGCGGAAGTCACCCACGCCCTGGTTCTGCGCCGTCCTGTTGTTCTCGCGATAACCATCGCTGCGGAAGAAATTGCCGAACGCCGCGGTCGAAAACGGACCCCACGCGCCGCTCGCCGAAACCTTGGCTTCGCGTGTCGCGAACGAGCCAAGCCCGCCCTCAATCCGTGCCGTGGCAGGCCGGCCCATCCCGTTTTTGGTGACGATATTGATGACGCCACCGACCGCGCCATCGCCATAAAGCACAGCGCCGCTGTTGCCGCGCACGATCTCGACCCGCTCAATGGCATTGAGCGGAATCTGGCTGAAGTCGAAGCCGGTGAGATCGGAATCGTTGAAGCGCCGGCCGTCAACAAGCACCAGGGTATTTGAGGGCGCGGTGACGCCGAAGCCACGAAGGTCTACGGTGCTGCTATTGCCGGCACTGTTAACGCCGCCGAACAGGCTGGTCGACTGAACGCCGGCCTCGCGCGTGAGAATATCGACGAGCGTCGATTGCGGCGCCCGCGCGATCTCCTCGGCGGTAATGACGGTGCTCGACGCCCCTGCAATACCGACCGAAGCTTCAAGATCGGACCGCGTGATGTTGACGACCGGCAGGGACAGCGTGCGGGTCCGCTCCTCGAGCGGTGCGGCCGCCGCATGCTGCGAAATTGCCGCCAGGCCAAGCGCCGCGGCGAGCCCAGTTTTCTTCCTCAACCCCTTCATGGCTCAAAGTCCTTCGTTTGGCGCACACGCGTGTGCGACCGGGTGAAACCAAGCCCGGCGCGAAGGAGAGCGGACGCAATTCGTCTGGCGACGCGCTACGTTCTCTCGAAGTCGTGGGAGTTTTGCTCTCACGGCCTTCGCACCGGCATTGACGTCACCGCTGCGAAAGACCGCTCCGTATGGACCCCTCGTCCACCGGTTGGGTGACCGCGCTGGCAGGTCTCCTGGCTCGCGGGTCTTTGTCGTTCGTCCGGCCTTCCCGGTTTCCCAGTGGCCAAGCTTGGGCGAACGACTCGCCGCTCACAGTTGCGGGGGCAGCCACGGATTTCCGCTTGTACGGCGCGGATTCCGTGTTCCCTCTTTCGTTTCCGGTGTTACCCGGAAAACCAGCACGCGCGGATGCTCCCACCGAGACGAGAGCGGAGTCAAGGCCGCCTGAAATTCTGGCCTTTCAAAAGCAAAACCGGCCGCGTTGCCGCGGCCGGCTTCGCAAAAGCACGCGACGCGATTAGACGCGAGTCGGCTTGGCCATGTGCTTCTTGGTGAAGTGGTTCTTCGCCGAATGCTTCTTGGCGAAGTGCTTCTTGCTCTTCTTCACATGCACGGCCTTGCCCTTCGCTTTGGCATGCGCCTTGACGGCGGCCTTCGGCGCCAGCTTGCCGTCCGTCTTCACAGCGGCGTTGGCGTCGGTTTTGGCCGAAGCGGCTGGCGTCGTGACTTGCGCTTTCGGTGCGGCGGTCACCGCCGGCGTCTGAGCCAGCGCGGGGGCGGCAATCAGGCTCGCCGCGACCAGCGCGAGTGAAATTTTCTTCAACATGGACGTATTCCTTTGACTGGGTTCGCCGCGAACCCTGTTTGAGAGAATCGGCTTACCGGCCTTTGCCGGTCGTGAGGCGAACATGCGCCCTGCCCACTGAACGCGTTCTGAAGGCGGCCGTTATCGCCCATTCAACGAGCAGGCCGCGCGATGGCCTAAACCAGACGGGATTGTGTCGCGTGCCGCGCAAATGGAAGAAAAGCGCGTGCCGCGTGTTTGTCTTTTTACCGGAGATGAAATTCCGGTAATCTTCGCCATCAGTTTCACCGAGAGGTTGCCCGATGAAAACCACCCGCCTCCACCATGCCGGCATTTTCGCCGCCGCCGCTTTGATCGCCGTGGCCTTCGCCGTACGTCCCGCTGCCGCCGTCGGCACCGATACGCCGCCGCCGAGCGACACCAGTAAGCCCAAGGACGACAAGAAGGGCAGCCAGAAAAAGGACGAGAAGAAGAAAAACGCGAAGAAGCAGAGCGAGATCGAGCACGCGAAATTCCTCGCCGGCTATCGCGCGGCGCGGGATCTGATCCTCGCCGGCAAATACGAGGACGGCATCGCCGCCATGCATGCGCTCAAGCAGGACTCCCATCCCGACGTCGCCAATTACATCGGCTACGCCAACCGCAAGCTGGGCAAGTACGACGATTCCAAGAAGTGGTACGAGGCCGCGCTCGCCGCCGATCCCAAGCACGTGCGCACGTGGTCTTATTACGGCATGTGGCACGCCGAGCAGGGCAACCGCCTCAAGGCCAACGAATATCTGCGCACGGTGAAACGGCTCTGCGGCAACGAGACGTGCAAGGAATTCGCCGAACTCAAAGCCGTGATCGACGGCACTGCGAGCTACTGATTAACGCTGACAATCCATGCAAGGGGCGGCCTTCGCGGGCCGCCCTTTTCGTTTCCGGCGCGTTCGTATAGAGACACCGCGCGTCGCGCTTGGGTTCACGGATGGCAAAAAAAGAATTCAAAGAGATCGCCTTTGTCGCCGGCGGCACGCCGGAGGCGCGCGAGGCGTATGAGCGCCTCGCCACGGCCTATGGCAATGCCGATCCCAAGAGCGCGGATGTCATCGTGGCGCTCGGCGGCGACGGCCTCATGCTGCAGACGCTGCATCGCTTCATGCATTCCGGCATTCCGATTTACGGCATGCATCGCGGCACGGTCGGCTTCCTGATGAACGATTTTTCCGCCGAGAACCTGCGCGAGCGCCTTACCGCTGCGCACATTACCGTCATTCACCCCCTGCTGATGTGCGCGCATGACGGGCGCGGCAAAAAGCAGGAACATCGCGCGATCAACGAAGTCTCGCTCTTCCGGCAGAGCGCGCAAGCCGCGCATTTGCGCGTCCTGGTCGACGGCCAGGAACGCCTTTCCGAGCTTGTGGCGGACGGCGTCCTTGTCGCCTCCCCGGCAGGCTCGACGGCCTATAACTTGTCCGTCCAGGGGCCGATCATTCCTATCAATGCCTCGCTCCTCGCGCTGACGCCGATCTCGCCATTCCGGCCGCGGCGCTGGCGCGGCGCGCTCTTGCCGGACAAGGCCAAGGTCACGATCGAGGTGCTCGACCCGGCCAAGCGGCCGGTCGCGGCGGTCGCCGACCACGACGAGGTGCGCTCCGTCGCGGCGGTCGATGTCAGCATGGATCATGATGTGGCGATCAACCTGCTATTCGACCCCGGACACAACCTCGACGAACGCATTTTGCGCGAGCAATTCGGCTTCTAGGCGGGCAACTTGCGGCCCGTTCGCCGGCGGTTTCTTCGTAAACCAGTCCTTAACGCGACCCCTCTAGTTTTACCTTTCGGTTCCGGGCGGTACCCGGACCGAGGGGACTTCACGCGCCATGGTGCGCATCGATTTCAACCGGCTGCGCTTCCTCGTCATCGACGACAATGCGCATATGCGCCGCATCCTGCGCACGCTGCTGCACGGGTTCGGCGCGCGCGATGTCTATGAGGCGGAAGACGGCGCCGCGGGGCTCGAAGCCTTCACCCATTACGTGCCCGATATCGTCATCACCGATTGGGCGATGCCGATTTTCGACGGGCTCGAGCTGACCCAGATGATCCGCCAGCCCGGCGCCAATGCGAACCCCTATGTCGCGATCATCATGCTGACCGGCCATTCCGAGAAGAAGCGCGTCACCGCCGCACGCGACGCCGGCATCACCGAATTCCTGGCCAAGCCGATCTCGGCCAAAGGCCTCTACGAACGCATCGTCAACGTCGTCGCCAATCCACGCGCTTTCATCAAGACCAAGACCTATTTCGGCCCCGACCGCCGCCGCATCGTCAATCCGAACTATGTCGGCCCCGAGCGCCGCAAGGGCGGCAAGGCCGACGTGATCCGGCAGGCGTCGTTGCTCGAAAAAGTCCGCGCCCCGGCCTGACAGGACCGCCTTCCATGCCTCCCAAAGAAACCGCAGCGGTTGCCACCTACGCCGACCACGAGGTCATCACGCCGCAAAACAAATTGCGCAAGGCGGTGTCCGACAAGCCGCTCATGCCGGGCGAAGATCCGGTGGCGCGCGCCGAACAGGCACTGGCCGAATTGTCCAGCGAGTTCTCGACCTGGATGGAGGCCGAATGCGAACGCCTCGATAAGGCGCGCCACGTGGTCAAGGCCAAAGGCTTCCTCAAGGCCAACAAAGAAGCGCTGTTTCACGCCGCCCATGACATCAAAGGAGAGGCGGCGACGTTCGGCTATCCGGCGGTCGCGGCCGCGGCCGACAGCCTGTGCCGGCTGATCGAATACACGCCGGATTCAAACCGGATTCCGCACACTCTGGTCGATCAGCATGTCGATGCAGTGCGCGCCATTATCCGCGAATATGCCCGCTCCGACGCGGTCGAACTCGCGACCTCGCTGACCAAGCGGCTGCGCGAAGTAACGGACGAATTCCTGCTGCACGAAAACCGCGGCAATGCCGAAGCGCTGGCCAGCATCGTCGGCCCGTCGCTGGTGCCGGACGTCCCAGCCTGATTTTGAAGAGTTAAGCGACCAGCCGCGGCGCCTGCTGCCGATCGTCGGCGATCAGGTCCTGGCAGAACATGCGCGCTTCCTCGCGCGCCGCCTCGACGGCGTAACGGCGCAGCAAAGTAATGACCGGCTCGATGTCCGCCTCGCTTTGCGCGGCGCAGCGCGCCAGCACCCACTCGACCATGCCGCGCTTGAGGCGCGCCACGCCGCCCTGCTCGCCCACCAGCATGCCCTGGCGCAAGGCTGCCAGTGCTTCGCGGAACGCGGGATAGGCGGCGTCCGGCAAGCCGGCTTTCTTGTAGAGCGCTCGGAAGGCCGACACGTTCTTGTCGTGGATAAAGTCGGTGACGCGGGCGATGTCGAGGCCGCTCAGTTCCGCGAGCGCCTCTTCGACCAGTACGATGTTGCCCGAGAGCAATGCGCGCAGGATCAGCCCGGCGGTCAGCTGGCCGCTCTCACGCAAATGCGCAACCAGCCCCGCCATTGCGCCGTAGGGCGTCTCCGCCGCAAGTGCGATCGTCGCCTTCTCGCAGGCTTGCTTGGCCGCGCACTGGGCGTGATCTTCGCCAAGCCACTGCCGCGAGGACACGAATCCCGCCAGGCTCTCGGAGAGTTTCGCCAACAGTGCTTGGCGCGTCGGGGGCGGCAAATCTGGTCGCGCCAGAAGATTTTCCCGGATCGACGCTACGTCGCCAAAGCGCGCGACGATGCGGTCGATCGATGCAAGCGTGATTTCGGCGCCGTCATTCTCGAGCAGAGCGAGACAGGATGGCGGCGCCCCGACTTCGGCAATCGCGGCAGCAAGGGCGCGCGAGACCACGGTGCGGGAAGCGATCGCAGTCTGAATCGCCGGAGAATCGCTCGCCAACAAATCGATCAGTTCGGAATCGCCCAGGAGCGGCGAGCGCTCCAGCACCGGCGTAGCCACATCCGCCTGGTCTTGTGCGAGCGCATGGACAATAACGGGCGGGGCCATCTGCGTGCCGGCGAAGACCTCCGCCAGCGCGCGGCGCACCAGCGGTGAAGGGTCGTCGAGCAACATGACCATCGCGCCTTCAGCGGCGGCGAGATCGTCGGGCGAAAGATCGGAATAGAGATAGGCGCGGGCCAGAGCCGACGTGGCGTCGGCGCGCTCTCCAGGAGCGGCCTTGCGCAACCAATGCAGGAACTGACGGACAATCATTGGACCAACGCCACGACACGCCGCCGAACCGACGGCACCGCATAGACTAGCCGCGGACGCTTAACAAAAAGTTCACCATGCCATTTCAGGATTTGTTAACCGGCCCAGAACTGTCCGAAAGGCCGGTCAGGTGCCGCCGAACAATTTGCGCGGGTCGCGCCGGGTATCGGTGAACAATTCAAGGGTGCGCGGGCTATTGCCGGCGGCTTGCGCTGACGGCTGGCTCCAGAGCTGCCCCACTGCGGGCCCCACCCCATCCTTGCGCGGCGCGTCCGTGAACATCGCCTGAAACAGCGGCCGCTCGTCGACGACGCGCGGGCGATCGGCGCGTGCATCAGCATAAGCTGTGGCAATCCCCGCCGTATCCTGAACCGGAGCGGCCGGTGCAAAGACAGGCGTGCGGGGTGAGGCGCTTTGCCCGCCAGGCAAGGATCCGCGGAGCGGCCCAGCAGCGACTTCGGTCTCAAGCTGGCTGGCGCGGGCGGTGTCATAGCGGCTCGTCAGCACGCGATAGACGTCCAGTGTGCTGCGCGGTTTTCCGGCGCGGTCATAAAAGATCGCCTTGTTGGCGCCGGCAGGCTGCGGGAAAATCGACGCCGCAGTGAGTTTCGGCGCGGAGGATGCGGCGTTGATGAGCCGCGTGGCGCCGTCGGCGCCGAGGAAATGCGCGATGTAAAGCTCGCCTTCGGTCGGGGCGCGGCCTAACCCATCGTGCAAAGCGTCGCTATTGCTGCGCGTATAGGCGGCGCCCATCGTCGCGTTGATCTTCGGGTTGCTGCGCATCCCCATGATGGCGGCGCGCATCCCGGCGTCGGCGACCTCGTATTGGCCCTCGGCGTTACGCGTGATGGCGGCGGCATATTTGCCGAGCCCGTGCGCCGCCCCGGATTGCTTGACGGTCTGCAGCCAGGTCTGGTCGATGAACTGGAACAGGCCCGTCGCGGACGAGGTCGAGGCCTTGGCAGACGGATTGAGGTTGGATTCGATCTGCGCGGTCGCCAGCAGATAGCCGAAGCTTGTGCCGGTCGACGCGGCGGCCTGCCGGATCGCGCCGGTGACATAAGGATGAGCGTTGGCGGGCTGGACCAGCATCGCGTGCCTTGAGCCGGCGTTGGACGCGCTTACTGGCTTTGCGGACGCGGCAAGCATGGGCAATTATGGTAAATGAAAGCTTAAAGACAGTCGGGAGCGGATAATGCAGGCGGAAAGGCACCAGCGCGGCGGGCTCTATTTCGAGAGCATGGAGGTCGGGCGCACCTATGAGCACACACTGCGGCGCACGGTCACGCAGATGGACAACATGCTGTTCTCCAACATGACGCTCAATCCGCAGCCGCTGCATATCGACCGGGAGTTCTGCGAGAAGGAGACCGATTGGGGCCAGCCACTGATGAATTCGCTGTTCACACTCGGCCTCATGATCGGCATTCAGGTGTCCGACATGACGGTGGGTACAACAATCGCCAATCTCGGCATGACGGACGTGAAATTCCCCAATCCGCTGTTCGAGGGCGACACCATCCGCTGCACGACGAAAGTGGTCGAGAAGCGCGAGTCGAAATCGCGGCCCGGCGCCGGGATCGTCTCGTTCCATCACCAGGCTTTCAAGCAGGACGGCAAGCTCGTCGCCGAATGCCACCGCCAGGCTTTCATCATCAAGAAGCCCGCGTAATGCGCTCTCTTCTTTTCGTCCCCGCCGATGGCGGCAAGAAACTCGACAAGGCGATGGCGTCAGGCGCT
>JAFBAG010000098.1 GCA_019247925.1 Pseudolabrys sp. | reverse complement strand
GACAGCGCGGGCAAGCTTGGTGTCAGCCAGGAAATGCTGCGGCGCGCGGTCAATGTCGGCTTCTCGGGCGGCGAGAAGAAGCGCAACGAAATTTTGCAGATGGCGATCCTCGAACCCAAGCTTGCGGTGCTCGACGAGACAGACTCTGGCCTCGACATCGACGCGCTCAAGATTGTCGCGGACGGCGTGAACCGTTTGCGCTCCAAGGAGCGCTCGATGGTGGTGATCACCCACTATCAAAGGCTCCTCAATTACATCGTGCCGGACGTGGTTCACGTCCTTTCCAAGGGCCGCGTCGTGAAGACCGGCGGCAAGGAATTGGCACTGGAGCTCGAAGCCAAGGGCTATGCCGAATTCGTTGGCAAAGACGAGGCGGCTTGATGGCGCAGGTCCGCACCATGAAAACGGCGGCCGAGCAGGCGCTAGCGAGCGCCTTCGCTGCGGCAAAGCCGAAACTGCCGGGGAAGGGCGCGGTTGCGGCCCTGCGCGAAGATGCGTTCCGGCGTTTCGACGCTAATGGATTGCCCCATCGCCGCGTCGAGGAGTGGAAATATACCGATCTGCGCGCGTGGTTGCGCGAAGCCCAGCCGCTCGCGGCGCCGCCCGACGCCAAGGCGAAGGCCGCTGCCAAGGACAGCGCCACTTTGTTCGACGGCATCCCTGCGCAGATTCTGGTTTTCGTTGACGGTGCTTTTGTCCCCGAATTGTCCGATCTCTCGCCGCAGTCCGGCGTGACTATCGGGTCGCTCGGGGATGCGCTGGCGCAAGGCGACGTCGCGGTGACCGCGCATGTCGGTCAGGTGGTCGAAAACAAGGATCCGGCCTTAGCCCTCAACACTGCGATGATGGCCGATGGCGCCGTCATTCGTGTCGCGGAGGGCGCCAAACCGGAGAAGCCCATCCATCTGATCTTCAAGGCGACACAGTCGGCCGCCGTCTTCACCCGCTCGCTGCTGATCCTCGGCAAGGGCGCGACGCTGACCTTGTTCGAGAGCCACGATAGCGCCGCCGCCCAGGTCAACGCCGCGTTCGATATTGTACTCGGTGACGAAGCGCGGCTCGATCACATTAAAACGACGCGCGCCCGCAACCTGCATGTCTCGAGCCTGATGGCTGCGGTCGGCACGCGCGCGACGTTCAACAGCTTCGCTTTCACACCCGAGGGCGCCTTGGTGCGCAACCAGTCCTTCATCCGCTTCAACGGGAAGGACACGCAAGCTGCGATCGGTGGTGCGACGCTTCTCAAGGGCAAAGAGCATGTCGATTCCACGCTGGTGATCGAGCACCTCGCGCCGGGCTGCACCAGTCGCGAGCGTTTCCGCGCCGTGCTCGATGGTGAGAGCCGCAGCGTATTTCAAGGCAAGATTATCGTCGCCCCGGAGGCACAGCAGACCGACGCGCGCATGGTCTCGAATGCCTTGTTGCTTTCCGATGAGGCCGAAGCCGACAACAAGCCGGAACTCGAAATTTTCGCCGACGACGTTCAGTGCGGCCACGGCGCGACGGCGGGTGCTCTCGACAAGGATCTGCTGTTTTACCTCCGCGCGCGTGGCATTACCGAACGCGAGGCGCAGGCGCTCCTGATCCAGGCTTTCATCGGCGACAGCATCGAAACAGTGGGGCATGAAGGTGCGCGCGACGCGATCAACGCCGCCGCAGCGCAGTGGCTCGCCGGCCGGGGCTGATCATGAACGCGAAAGCCAACGGCACCTATGACGTGAACCGCATCCGCGCCGATTTTCCGGCGCTGGCGATGCGAGTTTATGGCAAGCCGCTGGTTTATCTCGACAACGCGGCTTCGGCGCAAAAGCCGCAAGCCGTGCTCGACCGCATCCAGCAGGCCTACACGCAAGAATACGCCAACGTGCACCGCGGCCTGCATTTTCTCGCCAATGCCGCGACCGAAGCTTACGAAGGCGCGCGCGAGAAAGTGCGCGCTTTCCTCAACGCCGAGAGGCCCGAAGAGATCATCTTCACCCGCAATGCCACCGAAGCGATCAATCTCGTCGCCTATACGTTCGCGCGCGAGCGCATCAAGCCCGGCGACGAGATCGTGCTCTCGATCATGGAGCATCACTCCAACATCGTGCCGTGGCATTTCCTGCGCGAGCGCTTCGGCGCCGTCATCAAATGGGCGCCGATCGACGAAGAGGGCAATTTCCTCATTGAGGAATTCGAGAAGCTGTTGACGCCGCGCACCAGGATGGTGGCGATCACGCAGATGTCCAATGCGCTCGGCACGGTCGTGCCCGTCAAGCAGGTCATTAGGCTGGCTCATGACCGCAATATTCCGGTATTGGTCGACGGCGCGCAGGGAGCCGTTCACCTCGATATCGACGTGCGTGATCTCGATTGCGATTTTTACGTCCTGACCGGGCACAAGCTTTATGGACCGACCGGCATCGGCGTACTTTACGGCAAATACGCTCACCTCGCCGCGATGCCACCGTTCAACGGAGGCGGCGAGATGATCCGCGACGTGTTCGAGGACCGCGTCACTTATGGCGATCCGCCCCATCGCTTTGAGGCCGGCACGCCGGCGATCGTGCAGGCGGTCGGACTCGGTGCCGCGATCGAGTATGTGAACGCTATCGGCAAGCCGCGCATTCGTGATCATGAGGCTAAGTTGGTCAAATACGCGCACGAGAAACTTGGCGCCATCAATTCGCTACGCATTATCGGCACCGCGAAGGACAAAGGGCCCATCGTCTCTTTCGAGATGAAAGGCGCGCATCCCCACGATGTCGCGACCGTGATTGACCGCAACGGCGTCGCCGTGCGTGCCGGCACACATTGCGTGATGCCTTTGCTGGCGCGTTATGGATTAACCGCAACGTGTCGCGCTTCTTTCGCCCTTTACAACACGACCGACGAGGTCGATACACTCGCCGCCTCGCTGGCCAAGGCCCAGGAATTTTTCTCGTGAACGACGCCGCTGACGACGCCGCCAAGGCCGAGGACACCGTAGCCGACAAGCCGCCGGTCAATGCCGCGGTTGCGCATGGCTCGGCGTTGCCGGAACCCGAACTCGCCCGCCTGACCGACGACATCGTCGCCGCCCTCAAGACAGTCTATGACCCGGAAATTCCGGCGGACGTCTATGAGCTGGGCCTGATTTACAAGATCGATATTGCCGATGATCGAGGCGTGAAGGTCGACATGAGTCTTACGTCGCCGAACTGCCCGTCGGCTCAGGAACTGCCGATCATGGTGGAAAATGCCGTCGCCAGCGTGACCGGCGTCGGGCCAGTGAAGGTCGATGTCGTGTGGGATCCGCCATGGGACCCGAGCCGGATGTCGGATGAGGCGCGGCTCGTGTTGAATATGTGGTGACTTGTTAGACCCTGACGACGATCCTAGATAAAGCTCGATTCGGAACGAGACGATGAACCAGGCAAGACCGCGCCCTCAGGTCATGAAGCTCACGGATGCCGCCGCGGCGCGCATCAAGGACGTGATGGCTAATGCCGGCCAGCCGGTCGCCGGCGTTCGCGTCGGGGTCAAGAACGGCGGCTGTGCCGGCATGGAATACACGATGGAATATGCCGCGGCGCAGACCGCGACCGACGAGATTGTCGAGGATAAAGGCGTGAAGATCTTCGTCGACCCGAAAGCCGTGTTGTTCTTGCTGGGGACTGAGATGGACTACAAGCGCGACAAGCTCTCCGCGCAATTCGTCTTCAATAACCCGAACCAGACGTCAGCCTGCGGCTGTGGCGAGAGCGTGCAAATCACGCCCGCCAAAGACGGCGCCGTGACGCACAACCACTAGACGGTTTCAGGCGACCTGTGCCGCGGCGACTCCGCCGCCAGCGGAAAATTCCGGATCGGTCTCGCAGATGACGCGGTTGCGGCCGTGCCGCTTCGCCGCGTAAAGGCAGGCGTCGGTGCGTTCGATCAGCGATTGCGCCGTATCGCCCTTGTGCAGAGTGGCGACGCCGAGCGAAATCGTCACGCGGCCGAGGTGTTCACCCGTCGAGCGCTTCATCAATTCCTTGGTCATCACTGCGCGACGGATATGGTCGGCGACGGTGATTGCGGACCTCAAAACGGTATTCGGCAGAACGATCGCGAATTCCTCGCCGCCGTAGCGCGCCGCCGTGTCCTGGCCCTTAACGTTCTGCTTGACGGCCTGGGCGACGAGCCGCAGCACCTGGTCGCCGGTGAGGTGGCCGTAATTGTCGTTGAAGGCCTTGAAGTGATCGATATCCGACATCACCAGGGAGAGCGCTTCGTTTTTGGCGCGGGCTTCCTCGATTGCTGCGGCGAGCGCGTCGTCAAAGTATTTGCGGTTGGCGAGCTGAGTGAGGGGGTCGGTCAGGCTTTCGCTACGCACCGCCTCGAGATTGATTTGCAGCTCGGTGATTTCCTGCTTTGAGGCGCTCAGCCGCGCTTCGAGCTTGGCATTGGATTCTTCCATCTCCTTGGCCGACTGCACCAGGCTCTCAACGATCATGCGCAGGCCGTCGCGGTCCTTGGACTGGCCGAGCTTCTCGGTGGCGCTCGCGACATTTTCGGAGAAGCTGGTTGCCGTGCCGGCCGCGGCGTCGATCATCGCCATGACCTGCTCGATCTCGCCCATCACCTTGCTGCCGACGGAATCGATGCGATCGGAGAGGCGGGTCGGCGCGAGATAGGCCTCGTAGATCTCCTCGAGGTCTTTGTCGGAGAGGGCGCCGTTTTGCTTGAGCGTGTCGTTGATGCGCTGGTTGAGCGACGGCTTGTAGCCGGTCGCGTAGGTGTACCAGACTTCGAAATTGCGCGGCGTTGCCGGTTGACGGAGCGCCCTGATTTGACCGAGGGCGATATCAGCGAACGCCATCGTGCGTTCGTGCTCCCCCGTATGCCCCGTCATGGCACTCTCGACCCTGTTCTAGGCAGGCGTAAGCCCGGAAAACCAGCAGGCGCGGCCCTTCTGGCCGCGCGACCCCGGTCCGGACGGTAGTCGAGAGGGATGAATCGCCGGTAAATGGCGGCCGTTGGCTAAAAGCCAGACAATCTCAGGCTTTGACGCTGACCGGGCGCAATAAAAAGGCCGGCAGATGCGAGGTGTCCGCACCGCCGTCGGGAGCTGGCTGTTCGCCGACCGGCTTGTGTTGCTTCGCCGACTTATGCTGCGGCGCAGGGCGGCTGGGTTCAGGGTGCCTCGGCTCGGCGTGCCGTGGGGATCGCTCCTGGCGATTGGAACTTCGGCCTTTCGAGGGGGCGCGGCGATGCCGCTGGCCGCGCGCATGATCGCGTTCGTCGTCCGAAGCTTCTGCAGCAGGCGCGCCGGCCCACGGAATGGTCTGTCCTGTGAGACGTTCGATGGCGGCAACGGCCTTTTTGTCCGGCCCCGGCGCGACAATCGTGATCGCCGTGCCGCTTTTGCCGGCGCGGCCGGTCCGCCCAATCCGATGCACGTAATCGTCCGGATGGTGCGGCACGTCGAAATTGAAGACGTGGCTCACGTCCGGAATGTCGAGCCCGCGAGCCGCGACGTCGGAGGCGATCAAAAGCTTGGCTTCGCCCCGGCGAAAGGCGTCAAGCGCGGCCGTGCGCGCCGATTGGTCGAGATCGCCATGGAGCGCGACCGCATTGAACTTGTGGCGCACCAGAGAGCGGTGCAGCGTCGCAACTTCGCGCTTGCGGTTACAAAATATGATGGCGTTTTTGAAGTTCTCCGCGGTGCGGATAAGGTCGCGCAAAGTCTCGCGCTTCTCGAAATCTTCGCGCCCGGTCGCGACCAGCTTTTGCGTAATGGTCGAAGCGGTCGTGGCCGGCTTTGACACTTCGACACGAACCGGATTGTGCAGGAAGGTGTCGGCGATGCGCTGAATTTCCGGCGGCATGGTCGCCGTAAAGAACAGAGTTTGCCGGGTGAACGGCACCAGCTTGCCGATACGCTCGATGTCGGGGATGAACCCCATGTCGAGCATGCGGTCGGCCTCGTCAATGACGAGCAGCTCGACGCCGGACAGCAGCAGCCGCCCTCGCTCGGAGTGATCAAGCAGGCGGCCCGGCGTCGCAATCAGCACGTCAACGCCGCGCAGCAGCTTGGCGTCCTGATTGTCGAAAGAAACGCCCCCAATGATCAACGCGACATTGAGCTTATGGTTCTTGCCGTATTTGATGAATTGCTCTTCGACCTGCGCCGCCAGTTCACGCGTCGGCTCGAGAATGAGGGTGCGCGGCATGCGCGCGCGGGCGCGGCCTTGCTCCAGCATGGTGAGCATTGGCAGCACGAAAGCACCGGTCTTGCCGGTGCCGGTCTGGGCAATGCCGAGCACGTCACGGCGGGCGAGGACCTGCGGGATCGCCTGATCCTGGATCGGAGTGGGAGTTTTGTAGCCGGCAGCGTCGATAGCGGAGAGAACTTTGTCGGACAGGCCGAGATGGGCGAAAGACATGAAACCTCAAAGGGCCTCATGGGCCCAGACATTGGCCGCGCCGACATGACAATGTTTGCGATGCGCGGGAGACGGTCGAATCCTAAAGCTCAGACCGTTCGCCGGGAACATAGGGTGGAAAGGCCGAAAGTCAATGCAAGGCAGCCAGAACTGCCCCTAAACACGGCACAATTGCGCGTTTAGCCGCCTGCCGAGCCCTACAAAGAGTGTTCGCCAGGCTACGCACTAATCCGCACCCAGCAGCTTACCGCCGCCGGACACGGGGCTCCGCTTATTTTGAGCGGTCACGAGCTCGTCGCAATCCGATGACCCAGGCCGCAGGGCGCCTGTCGCCACATCAGAACGTGCCGCCGATTTCGCTCTCGATGCTGCCGGCCGGCACGCGGGAGAAACGGCTGGCATTCGCCGTCGTGACAATCTCCACGGTGTTCTTCGTCGCGGCTTTGCCTTTCGCCAAAGTGCGGCTGTCGGAAGTGTGGCCGTTCATTCCGATCTACGAGGCCGCGCTCGGCATCAACGACCTCATCACGGCCGTGCTGTTGCTTGCGCAATATACGATCGTGCGTGCGCGTGCGTTGCTGGTGCTGGCATGCGGCTATTTCTTCACGGCGCTCATCGTCATTCCGCACGTCATGAGCTATCCCGGCGTCTTTGCGCCGACCGGTCTGATGGGCTCCGGGCCGCAGACCACGGCTTGGCTTTACATCGCCTGGCACGCGCTGTTTCCCGTCTTCGTCCTCGGTTACGCGCTTCTGCGCGGGGAAAACGGCTGGCGGGGCGACAAAACCAGGCCGGGTGTTCTCATCGCGGGGGGCCTTCTGGGTGTCGTTGTCCTGACGCTCGCGATCACCGCGCTGACCACGCTGGGCCACAATTCGCTACCGGCCTTCATGATTGCCAACCATTATTCGTCCTCGGCGATGCTGTTTCTGGGCGGGGCGTGGCTCTTCAGTTTTGCGGCGCTCGCGGTTCTGTGGTTGCGCAAGCCCCATTCCATTCTCGACATCTGGCTCATGGTGGTCATGTGCGCGTGGATTTTCGACGTCGCCCTCAGCGCGGTTTTCAACGCTGGCCGGTTTGATCTCGGCTTCTATGCCGGGCGCGTCTACGGTTTCCTGGCCGCCAGTTTCGTCCTGATCGTTTTGCTACTGGAAACCGGCGCGCTCTACGCGAGGCTTGTCCATGCCGCGGAGATCGAGCGTAACGAACGCGTGCGCCAGTTAAAGGCGGCCCAGGGACGCCTTGAGCATCTCTCGCGCGTCAACGAACTCGGCCAGATGGTCACTGCGCTGGTGCACGAAGTGAAGCAGCCCCTCACGGCGTTGAGCAACTACATCCGTACCAGCGCCCAATTCGTGCATTTCGATGAGCCGGCCAAAGCGAAAGCGGAGCTTGCGCGCGCCGCGGAGCAAGCGCGACGCGCCAGCACCATTCTCGAGCGGCTGCGCGATTATGTGAAAAGAGGCGAGGTCACCGAGCAGAACGAGGATCTCAGCGTCCTCATCGAGGAGATCGTCCCGATGTCGCTTGCGGGTCTCCAGGGCGAAAATATTCGCATGAATGTCATCCTGCATCCGAAAGCGTGGCTCGCTTCCATCGACAAGCTCAAGATTCAGCAGGTGCTGCATAGTCTGATCAAGAATGCGATCGAGGCCACGGCTGGGCAGGCGGATCGTGAAATCGACATCGCGACAATGCTCGCGGGGGACATGATCGAAATCGTGGTGAGCGATAATGGTCCCGGCCTCGCGCCGCACGTGCACGAGCAGTTATTCGAACCCTTCGTCACCACAAAACCGAACGGAATGGGGGTTGGGCTTTCCATTTGCCGCTCCATCGTCGAGCAGCATGGCGGGCGCGTTTGGGCCGATACCGAAGCGCAGCGCGGCACGGCCTTCCATTTCACCGTGCGGCGCGGCCAAAGCGACGAGGTGGATGTGCCGGACTATTTACGCAATGTCCTGGCGCCGCCGGCTCGCGTCATGAGCTTCACCTCCGAAGACGAAACAAGCGCAAACAATTCG
>JAFBAG010000055.1 GCA_019247925.1 Pseudolabrys sp. | reverse complement strand
CTTTCGATTATCGCGCTGGGGGCCTGGCTCAATTCGCAAGGTCTCGCGACCGTCGGCGAAATCGTGACGTTCATGAGCTTTGCGGGGCTGCTGATCGACCGGCTGCAGAGCTCGGTTAATTTCGTCAATGCCATCTTCATGGAAGCGCCGCGGCTCGAAGAATTCTTCAAGGTGCTCAATACCGGCTCGACTATCGTCGATAAGAAGGACGCAATCGACCTCAAGGACGTCAAAGGCCGGGTCGAATTCCGCGACGTCAGTTTTTATTACGACAAGCGCCGGCCGGCGGTTAAAGGGCTCAACTTCACTGCCGAACCGGGCCAAACCATCGCTCTGGTCGGGCCTACTGGTGCCGGCAAAAGCACCGCTTTGGCGCTTCTCCACCGCGCTTTCGACCCGCAAGAGGGTGCGATCACCATTGATGGCACCGACATCCGCTATGTGAAGCTCGCATCGCTGCGCCGGAACATTGGCGTGGTGTTTCAAGAGAGCCTGCTGTTCAACCGCTCGATTGCCGAGAATTTGCGGGTCGGGAAGCCGGAGGCGACCGACGCCGAGCTTGAAGATGCCGCGCGCCGTGCCCAGGCGATGGAATTCATCGCACGCACGCCCGACGGTTTTAATGCGCGGGTCGGCGAGCGCGGCCGGTCTTTGTCAGGTGGCGAACGCCAGCGGCTTTCGATCGCGCGCGCGCTGCTGAAAGATCCCCCGATCCTCATCCTGGATGAGGCGACAAGCGCGCTCGACGCCCGAACCGAGTCTTTGCTGCTTCAGGCGCTTGATGAAGTGATGAAAGACCGCACCACCTTCGTCATCGCGCATCGGCTGGCGACGATCCGCAAGGCGACGCGCATTCTTGTGTTCAAGGACGCGGAGATCATCGAAGCTGGGTCCTTCGACGAACTGATCGCAAAAGGCGGGTTTTTCGCGGAACTCGCGCAGGCCCAGTTCATGGTGCCGCAGCCTCACGCGCGGGAAGCAAGCTAGGGCCTTTTCGCCGGCATTCCGATTTTGCGCCCGGCGCCTTCCGGCAACGGCAAATGGGCGTGCGCCGCTTTCAGCTTGGCGAAGCGCGCCATGACATCGGCGGGCCAAGGCGCGACTTTTTTCGCCGCCATGTCGATATGCAGCGTCATGTTTTCCGACGTCGCAGACAGCCAGCCTTCCTCGGCGTGATAGAGCTCTTCGAAATAGTGCATGCGCTTCTCGTCGTAATCGATGAGCTGGAAGCGCACCCGCACCGGCGCGTCGAGATGGATCTCGCGCAAATAGCGGACATGAATTTCCGCGGTCATGGTCGAATGGCTCGAACGTTTCAGATAGTTCGGGCCGATTCCGAGCTGTTCGTAGATCTCGTCGACGGCGCGGTCGAACAGCACGTTGTAATAGGCCATGTTGAGGTGGCCGTTATAGTCGATCCATTGCGGCTCGATCCGCATCACCGAGGAAACAAAAGGGGCGGGAAAATCCGATGCTGCCATGCGTCGCAAACTACGCAA
This sequence comes from Pseudolabrys sp., assembly GCA_019247925.1. Classification (GTDB taxonomy): domain Bacteria; phylum Pseudomonadota; class Alphaproteobacteria; order Rhizobiales; family Xanthobacteraceae; genus Pseudolabrys. Next base: position 4,847 of record JAFBAG010000055.1, on the reverse strand, counting down.
GGGTTCGCGGCGCGTCCACGTCTTGACCTGCCGCGCCCGCGGGGTCAGTTTCGGACACTATGCAGAAGCCTGTCAGTCCACCGCGCTCCGCCAAAGCGACGCAAGACGCCATCGCTCAGCTCAATGCGGCGTTCGGCAACCGCGTTGTGACGTCGCAGGCGGTGCGCGAGCAGCACGGCAATACCGTCACCTGGCTCCCGAACGAACCGCCCGACGCCGTGGTGTTTCCGCAGTCGACCGCAGACGTGCAGCAGGTCGTCACGATCTGTGCCGCGCATGGCATGCCGATCATCCCGTTTGGTACCGGCTCGTCGCTGGAAGGTCATGTGAATGCGCCGCGCGGTGGCGTCTCGGTCGACTTTCGCGACATGAACAAGGTGCTGGCCGTCCATGCCGAGGACCTGGATTGCGTGATCGAGCCCGGCATCACCCGCAAACAGCTCAACGAATATCTGCGCGACAGCGGCCTGTTTTTCCCGATCGATCCGGGGGCCGACGCTTCGCTCGGCGGCATGGCGGCGACGCGCGCCTCCGGCACCAATGCGGTGCGCTACGGAACGATGAAGGATAATGTGCTGGCCCTGAAGGTCGTCATGGCGAATGGCGAGGTCATGACCACCGCGCGCCGCGCCAAGAAAACGTCGGCCGGCTACGATCTCACGCGGCTGATCGTCGGCTCCGAAGGCACGCTCGGAATCATCACCGAGCTGACCCTCAAGCTCGCTGGCATCCCGGAAGCGATTTCCGGCGGCATCTGCCCATTTCCATCGGTCGATGCGTGCTGCAAGACGGCGATTGAGACTATTCAGTCGGGCATTCCGATTGCGCGCGTCGAGCTGCTCGACCCCTTGCAGGTCAAGGCGGTGAACACCCACTCCAAGCTGGACCTGCCGGAGACCCCGATGCTGCTGGTCGAATTTCACGGCACCGCGGCGTCAGTCGCGGAGCAATCGAAGCGGTTCGGCGAGATCGCCGCTGAGCATGGTGGCGGGCCCTTCGCCTGGACGACCAAGCCGGAAGATCGCACCAAGTTGTGGGAGGCCCGCCATAATGCGGCGCTCGCCAATTTCACATTGCGCGCCGGCGCCCAAATGATCGCGACCGACGTTTGCGTGCCGATCTCACGGCTGGCGGAATGTGTCAGCGAAACCCAGGCAGACATCGCGCAGAGCCGGATCATCGCGCCAATCGTCGGTCATGTCGGCGACGGCAATTTTCATCTCACGCTGATGATCGACAACACCGATGCCGACGAAGTGGCCCGCGCCCGCGCGCTGAGCGAGCGCCTGGTGGAACGCGCTCTCAAGATGGACGGAACATCGACCGGCGAGCACGGGGTCGGGCAGGGGAAGATGAAATATCTTCAGGCCGAGCACGGCGCGCCGGCACTGGCGGCGATGGCGGCGATCAAGCGGGCGCTCGACCCGCAAAACATCATGAATCCCGGCAAGATCGTCGCGCTTTAGAACGTTGCGGGCGCGCCGGGAGACCGGCGCGCCGCCCAAATGTTCAATCAGCTCGCGGGACTGACGTTTTCGATGCGCTGGCCGATATAATCCCGGCTTGCGCTGCGTGAGAGCCGCTCATCGGCGGCCTGGCCGCGATAATGCTCGAGGACGAACAGCCTGACCGCCGAGGACAGGTTGCCGTTCTGGCGCTCGCTGTCGACCAGGGCGACCATCTCTGAAAGCGTGAGATCGCGGGTTCCCGCGATTTCCTTCAGGCCCTTCCAGAATTCGTCTTCCAACGACACGCTGGTCTTGTGACCGTTGATAACGATTGAGCGTTTGACCACCGAAGATTTCATCGCATTTCCTCTTTCAATGGATCCGGTGTTGGTCGAGTTGGCGTTTGGCCTGCGCCTGTTGCGCCGCGTCGCGTTTACGTTCAGCGGAGGGCCGGCCATGGGCGAGGCGATTAGCCTGCGCCTTCTGTTCGGCCGACTTGCGGCGGGCTTGTTTACGGGCGTTTCGCAAATTGACGATGTCGGCCATTTCAGTGTCTCGAGCGAGTCCGGAAATTGTGCGCGAAAGTGTTCTTAGGGCCATGTGAGACCCGAGCACTGCCGCAACAAAACACAGGAAGGGGTAACGCGTTACGCGGTGACGTCATACACGGCGACCCTTACGATCGCGAGGATCATATTGCAGGAAGTAAACGAATTTCTTCAACACACGCTTTGTTGAACACGGCAGTAGAAGGCGTGAGCGCAGCAGATTACCGCCAGAATAATAATTTTGGGCAGGTCTAAGTATTGGTGCGGATGTTTGCGATTACTTCGCACGGGGCGGCCTCGGCAACGACAAATCAGGAAATGCCGCCGGGAAAACGTTAGGGAAGTAGTACCGATTTTGTTCGGCGAAACGTTTGCATCCTGTCGCCGCGCCGGAATTACCCAGAAGTTCCATTACTCCTTTTAGGATCGCGTGCGCATTACTTCGATGCAGGTGCTTTCCCTGCGTTAGCGAGATGGCTGCTACTCGGGCCGCGTCATCTTCGCGGGCTGAACGACGGCGTCGAATTCTTGCGCCGTGACAAATCCAAGCCGGATAGCTTCCTCGCGCAAGGTCGTACCGTTCTTGTGCGCCGCCTTCGCGACCTGCGCCGCCTTGTCGTAACCGATTTTCGGCGACAGCGCGGTCACCAGCATGAGCGAGCGCTCCATGAGCTCGCGGATGCGCGCTTCGTTGGCTTCGATCCCAAGCACGCAATTGTCGGCAAAGGAGCGCGCCGCGTCCGCCAGCAGGCGGATCGATTGCAGCATGCAGAAGGCCAGCACCGGTTTGTAGACGTTGAGCTCGAAATGCCCCTGCGAGCCCGCGGTCGTGATCGTGGTGTGATTGCCGAAGACCTTGGCGCACACCATCGTTAAGGCTTCCGACTGGGTCGGGTTGGTCTTGCCGGGCATGATCGATGAGCCGAGTTCGTTCGCCGGCAGGACGAGTTCGCCCAGGCCGGAGCGGGGGCCCGATCCCAGGAAGCGGATGTCGTTCGCGATCTTGAACAGCGCGGTCGCCGCCGCATTGATGGCCCCGTGCGCGAAGACATAGGCATCGTGACCGGCCATGTGCTCGAATTTATTGGACGCGGACTCGAAAGGGAGCCGGGTGATTTTCGCCACGCGCCGCGCGAACTTGCCGCTGAACTGTTTCTTGCTGTTGAGGCCGGTGCCGACTGCCGTGCCGCCTTGCGCCAGCGGGTAAAGCTCTTTCAGCCCCAGCCGGATACGGCGGATGCTCGATTGCACCTGCGCGGCGTAGCCGGAAAACTCCTGTCCCAAAGTCATCGGCGTCGCATCCATCGTGTGAGTGCGGCCGATCTTCACGATGCGGGCGAATTGCTTGCTCTTCTTCTGCAAAGCGCCCTGGAGATCCGCGAGCGCCGGGTTGAGCAGCGTGCTGATCTCCATGGCCGCGGCGATGTGCATCGCCGTCGGGAAGCTGTCATTCGACGACTGGCTGAGATTGACGTGATCGTTCGGATGAACGGGCGAGCGGCTACCGAGCTTGCCGCCGAGCGCAAGATTGGCACGGTTGGCGATCACTTCATTGACGTTCATGTTGGTCTGGGTGCCGGAGCCGGTCTGCCAAACCACCAGGGGAAAGTGATCGTCGAGTTTGCCGGCCGCGATGTCCTTCGCGACGCTCACAATTGCGTTGGCGCGTTTGCCATCGAGCGAGCCGAGCTCGCGATTGACCTCCGCCGCAGCCTGCTTGATGACGCCGAACGCGTGAATGATCGGCGACGGCATCCGCTCGGTCCCGATCCGGAAATTCTGCAGCGAGCGCTGGGTTTGCGCGCCCCAGTGCCGGTCGCCGGGAATTTCGAGCGCGCCGAACGCGTCGCTCTCTGTGCGTGTGGTTGCCTTGCCGGGTGTTTTCGCCATGCCCCTAAGGTAAGGCGGCAAAGGTCCGGGACAAAGAGCGCCGGCTATTTCTTTCGGAACCGGTCGAGACTGACGACTTCGGCGCCCACCCGCTGTGCGGGTTTCGGCGCGACGGCCTCATTGGCCCCGGCTTCCGGCTTGGTTTGCGCGGGCTTGGCTGGCGCCGGCTTCTCCGGCACCGGCTTCTCTGTTTTGGCGGCGGGCCGTGTCTTCACGCCCGGCGTGGCCGTTCCGGCGGCGGGCGGCATCGCGCGTGGCGGCTTTGAGGCCGCCTTCAGCGGGTCTTTCGGCGCAGCGTTTGAGGGAAGCTGGTTGGACTGCTTCGCGTTGTCCTGACCGCCTTCCTTGACCTGCTCGAACTGCAAGCCGAACTGCACCGAAGGGTCGAAGAAGCCGTTGATCGCTGCAAAGGGCACGACGAGATGTTCAGGGACACCGCCAAACGACAGGCCGACCTCGAAACCATCCTCGCCGACTTTGAGGTCCCAGAACTGATGCTGGAGGATGATCGTCATCTCTTCGGGATACTGCGCCAAGAGGCGCGATGAGATCGCGACGCCTTCCGCCTGGGTGTCGAAGGAAATGTAAAAGTGATGCTCGCCGGGGAGCACTTTTTTGCGCGCGACATCGCCCAGCACCTCGCGCACTACACCGCGCAAGGCCTTCTGGGTGAGAAGGTCGTATCGAATGAGATCAGCCATCAGGATCGTGCCGCAATAGCAGATTCGGCAGGAATGCTAGCGCCCCGGTGCGGGTGAAAGCCACCTGAAAGACGACGCACCGGCTTTGTTGTCACAAAAGAAAGTGGAGGCTTCTGTTGCCAGGTGCCTCCGAACCCCGCCTAACCGCTGCTAAGACGGCTAGGGCTTGTAGGCTTGGTTATTCAAACCGCTTACGCGGCCTGAGCAACCGGAGCATAGTTGTCATTGGCAACTATGAATTGGCCCAATAACGTCGGGCC
>JAFBAG010000049.1 GCA_019247925.1 Pseudolabrys sp. | reverse complement strand
GAGAAGGCGATGGTCTTGTCGTTGGTGTCCTTGAGAGTCTTGATCGCCGGATTTTTCGCGTACCAATAGTCCGCGGCACCGGTCGCTTGCGCGCCCACGATGCGCACGGGCGCGCCTTTCGCATAAGCCGCCATGGCGCCCAATGTGCCGACCGCAAAGCCCAAATCGACGCCGCCGGACACGACGGGCTGCAGGGTTTCACCGCTGCCGGAGGTGTAGACCACTTCGAGCTGCAGACCGTGCTTTTTGAAAATGCCGGCCTTCTCGCCGAGATGGATGACGGCGGTGTCCCAGTTGCCGCGCTGGCCGACGGTCATTTTCAGTGAGTCGTCAGCCGCGGCGGGAAGGGCGAAGACCAAGGCGGCAAAGGTCAGCAGCAATGAGCGTTTCATATTTCCTCCGGTCGCGATTTTAAGACCGCTTGATTGTGTCGAGGCCACCGAGGCGGCCAATCAGTGCGTTGACGCCGATCGCAAGCACAAAGAGCACGATCAGCATCGCATACATGCTGGGCATGTCGAAGATGGCATAGGTCTGGATGATCAGGAAGCCGATGCCTTTGTTGGACAATTTTGTTTCCGCCAGCAGCGTGCCGATCAACGCCACCCCGAAGCCGAGCCGCAGGCCGTTGATAATCGGGTGCCGCATGGCCGGCAGGTAGATTTTCAATGCCATCTGCCAGGAATTGGCGCGGAAGCTCTTGCCGACCTTGATGAGTATCTTGTCAATCTGCCGCATCCCCGCCGCCACCGAGAGCGCGATCGGGAAAAAGCATGACAACGTCCCGAGCGCGACCTTGGAACCAGGGCCGACGCCAAACCACATGATCATTACGGGAAAGAAGATGATCTTGGGGGTCGGGCCTAGATAATAAAGGAAGGACTCGAAAGCGCGCGACAGGAAGCGGTTGGCGCCGAGCACGATGCCGACCACGAGCCCGGACATCCCGCCAATCGCTAGCGCCAGCGAGATTTCGCCGGCGGTCACCGCGAGGTGAAAATAATACTCCTGATGCAGCAGAAGATCGCCGAGCGCGCGCGCGATCGCGACAAGCGAAGGCACGACGTCGCGATAAAGCCAGCCCGAGCGCGCGAGAAGCTCCCACGACAGCAGCAGGCCGAGCACGAGCGCCAGCCGCAGCGCCGTGACGGGCGCAAGGGGCGAGCGGCCCGGCGCTATGCGGCTCAGTCGACCGGTCTCAGCCATCGCTCGGCCTTTTCCAGCGACATGAAGAAAAGTACGCTGACCAGAATGACGAAAACGATCGAGGCGTAGGTTCCAGGAAGGTCGTACCGCTCCGCGAGTTCATTGATTAGCTGACCGAGGCCGCCGAAGTTGATCAGAAATTCGACGCCGACGACGTTGATCAGCGCGAAGATCAATCCCAGCCGGATGCCGACAAAAATTGTAGGCAGCGCCGCGGGAAACTGGATTTTCCAGAATTGCTGCGCGGGCGTGAGCTTGAAACTCCTGCCAACATTGAGCAGGACGCGGCGCGTCCCGGCGATGCCTTCAATGGTTTTCAAAATGACCGGCGGCAGCGCGGCGAAAAACCCCATCATGATGATGGTCAGCGCGTTGCGGCCGAAGATCACCATGAACAGCGGATAGGCAAGCACGATGGGCGCAGATGCCATGGCCGCGACCCAGGTCTCGCAAGCCTGCTGCAACAGCCGATAGCGGTGCATGAGAACCCCGGTTGCGACGCCGACCACCGTGAGCATGATCCCGGCCGCCAGACACTCGCCGAAGGTCAGCAGAAAACGGGTGAGGACATGTTCTTCGACCATGACCCGGCCCAAGCTCGCTATGATTTCGCTGGGCGGCGGCACGATGAAACGTGTGATGACGCCAGCCCGTATCAACAATTCCAGCACCGCCAGGAACGCAAGCAGCGAGCCCGCGCCCACAAGCTGCGGGGTGTAGCGCGCAGTGCGCTGCGTGGTCATCCGGGCGCCGCCTTCTCATCGCGAGCGTGCTGTTCTTCGTCCCGCATACCGCGGCTCGCCTCTTCGCGCAGGTCCGCCCAAATCTGCGCGACATAGCGGCCGAACGCTTCGCTGCCGA
>JAFBAG010000329.1 GCA_019247925.1 Pseudolabrys sp. | reverse complement strand
CGCTCCATGAGCTTGGTCGCGACATTGCGGAACGCTTCTAGCCGGCGCAGCCGCATGGCGAGCGCCATTGCCATGTCTTCGGCGCTGGGGCCGTCGGACGGCGCGCTTTCCGGCAAAAGGAGCCGCGATTTGAGGTAGGCGAGCCAGGCCGCCATCACCAGATAATCGGCGGCGAGTTCGAGCCGCAGCTTGCGGGCGGCTTCCACGAAGGCGAGATATTGTTCGGCCAAAGCGAGGATCGAAATCTTGGCGATGTCGACCTTCTGCTGGCGCGCCAGCGTGAGCAGAAGATCGAGCGGCCCTTCGAAGCCCTCGACGTCGACAACCAGCGCCGGCTCGTCGCTGCCGCGCTCGGCGGTGATCGCGGTCTCGGTCATTGCTTCGCTCATGCCACTCCGCCCTCGCCGATCAGGACCGCGAAACGCGCACGCGCCTGGATGACGTCAAAATCCCGCGGCTTGCGCCGCGCTTTAAGGGCCGCGTCGGCGCGCCGCGCGGCCTCGCCCGCAAGTTCGGGACTGTTCTGCGCCACCGCGTCCATTTCTTCGCGTTTACCGTTGCAATGCAGGACGACGTCGCAGCCCGCGGCCAGCGCGGCGCGGCTGCGCTCGCCCAGCGTGCCGGATAACGCGCCCATGGAGACGTCGTCGCTCATAAGGAGACCTTGGAACCCGATGAAGCCCCGAATCACTTCGCGCACCATTGTGGCCGAAGTCGTGGCCGGGTGCTTCGGGTCGATGGCGGAAAAGACGACGTGCGCGGTCATCCCAAGGGGAAGCGCGGAAAGCGGCTTGAAGGCGGCGAAATCGGTGCGATCGAGCGTGGCGCGGTCAGCGTCGACTGTGGGCAAAGCCAGATGGCTGTCGGCGGTGGCGCGGCCATGGCCCGGCAAATGCTTTAGCACCGGCAGAACGCCGCCCTCCTGGAGGCCACCCGCCGCGGCGCCAGCCAAGGCGGCAACTTGCTCCGGGTCCGTACCGTAGGCCCGGTCACCGATGACAGCGTCGCTGCCGGCAACCGGCACGTCGGCGAGAGGCAGGCAATCGACATCAATTCCGACGGCGGCGAGATCATAGGCGATCAGCCGCGCGCCGAGCCGGGCCGCCTCCAGCCCGGCGGTTTTGTTGCGTTGGTAAATCCGCGCGTAGGTTGCGCCGGGCGGATAGGCCGGCCAATGCGGCGGTCCGAGCCGCTGCACCCGGCCGCCTTCCTGGTCGACCAGGATCGGCGCATCGCGGCCGACCGCTTCTCTTAAAGCAGCCGTCAGCTCAGACACTTGAGCGGGCGCGCTGATGTTTCGCTTGAACAGGATAAAGCCCCAAGGATCGCTCTCGCGAAAGAAGGCTTTCTCGTCGGGGCTGAGCACGGGTCCCGCTAGACCCGTGATGAATGCGCGTGGCGCCATTAGCGGCGATTAGCCCGCAGCCACCATCAAGGCAAGCAAGAGGCGGTTAATTTCGCTGGACAATGCACTGCCCGCCCGCAGCCTTAAGGGCATTGCAGAGTTGGGAGGCTTCGTCGGCGTTGCCGACGGTGACGACGGCACGGTAGTAGACACCCTTGTCGCCAAGATCAGCGCGCCGGATCAAAGCTTGACGGCTGCCGAGCTGAGCGGGGAACTTGCCTTGCAAGGCGCGATAAGACGCCTGGGCGTCGGCCTCACTGCGTTGCGACGAGACCTGAACGGCATAACCGCCGCTCGATGGCGCGCTTGCCGCAGGTGCTGCGGCCGGAGCGGACGCGGTGCGCATCGGTGCAGCAGAACGCGCCGGCGCGGCAGCCGCGGAATCAGGATTGAGAGACATCGGCGCGTTGCTCGACGGAGGCGCCGATCGCGCGGCCGCTTGGCGTGGAGCGACAGGCGCCGCGGCTGCATCGTCATTGTCCCCCGTGCGCGCTGGCGCGGTCGCACGTGACGGCGCGGTGCGCGCGCTTGCCGCTGTCGCCGACGGTGTGGGTTCAGCACCTTGCGGCTGGTCGGGCCTGATTGGAATCGTGCGGATCTTCTTCGGCTCGCCGACGACGCCGGAAACTGGCGTGACCGAAGCGGTCTGTGCAGACGCGACACCCGGAAACGCGCTCGTCCCCGCGCGGTCGCGCAGATCGATCGGCTGTTCCTCGCGCGACACAATGCGCTCGCCGGCCGCCCCGACCCTATCAGTAATCAGTTTGTTCGAAGCGGGCTCGGCGGTCGGCGCCGGAGCGATTTTCAACGGCGCGGTGTCTGCTTTTATGACTGGAGGCGGAGTCGAGCCCGACGAACCAAACAAAGCGCGATAACCGACCGCGGATGCCGTGCCCAGAACGGCAAGGGCGAAGACCGCTGCGATCGCCAAGATACCGATGCGGCGCCTTGCGGGCGGCGCGTCGTCATAAACATCGTCACCGGCATGCGCCGAGCGTTCGTCATAGTAACCCGGCGTCGAGGTTTCGCTTTGATAGCGCTGCCCAGCATGGTCAAAGCCAGCCGCTGCGGTCTCGGCGGCAAAACCCTGTTCGGGATATGAATACTGCGGCTGAACGGAGGGTGCCGGCTGTTGTCCAAAGCCGCGCGCCTGCTCCCATGACGGTTCACGCGAAGGCTCGCGGGGCGCACGCGGGGGCGCGGGAGAATCCGGAAACGAACGCACCGGCTCGGCGGGAGCCTGCCGCGGTTTGTCGCGCATGTACTCGCCGAAGGGATCAGTCTGACCGATCAGCCGCGCCAGCTCGGCGAGCGGGTCAACGGCATTCTGCGGCGCGGCGCCATTCCCAGTGCGCGCGGGTGAAGAGCCGTAAGGTCGCGACGTCTGATCAGCCATATTGCTTCAAGCCCGCAGGCCACCCCGGCGACTTATGCGACGCCGCTATCCGAAAAGGACTTATCGCATTTCCACTGGCGCATCGACCCCTAACAAGCCAAGGCCGGAACCCAGCACAGTCACTATCCCCTGCACCAAAGCGAGGCGCGCTTCGGTGAGTTCTGGATTATTCTGAATAATGAAGCGTAAATGAGGCAAGTCCTTCCCGCGCGTCCATTGCGCGTGAAATTCGCTCGCCAGCTCATAGAGATAGAAAGCGATTCGGTGCGGCTCATGCGCCAGGGCCGCGGCTTCGAGCGTCCGCGGGTAAACCGCCATTTTCCTGATCAGCGAAAGTTCCGCCTCGTCGGTGAGCAAGTCTAGTTTCGCGTCGTGCAGCCGGGCGATCCGCGCCTTCGCTTCCGATGGAAAATCGGGAAACGTTTCACGCACGTTTCGAAACACCGAGTGCGCACGCGCGTGACCGTATTGAACGTAGAAGACCGGATTGTCCTTGGACTGCTCGATCACCTTGGCCAGGTCGAAATCGAGGACGGCGTCGTTCTTGCGATAAAGCATCATGAAGCGGACCGCGTCTTTGCCGACTTCGTCCACGACGTCGCGGAGCGTCACGAAATCGCCGGCGCGCTTCGACATCTTCACCGGTTCACCGGCGCGCAGCAGTTTGACGAGCTGGACCAGCTTGACGTCCAGCGCGGCCTTACCGCCGGACAATGCCTTCACCGCGGCCTGGACGCGCTTGATGTAGCCGCCATGATCGGCGCCCCACACGTCAATCAGATCGTTGAAGCCGCGGTCGATCTTCGCCTTGTGGTAAGCGATGTCGGCGGCAAAATAGGTGTAAGTCCCGTCGGACTTTTTCAGCGGCCGGTCGACATCGTCGCCGAAATCGGTTGACCGGAACAAGGTCTGCTCGCGATCCTCCCAATCTTCGACCGCGCCGCTTTTCGGCGGCGGCAGGCGGCCCTCATAGATTTTTCCTTGTTTGCGCAGCAGATCGATCGTCGCCGCGACCTGATCCTGCGGCGCCGTAAGCGAGCGCTCGGAAAAATAGACTTCATGCTTGACGTTGAGCGCTGCGAGATCCTCGCGGATGAGATCCATCATCATCGCGATCCCACGTGCGCGTACCGCAGGTAGCCATTCCGATTCCGGCTTGTTCTGTAGTTTCGCGCCGAACTCTTTGGCCAGCGCCGCACCCACCGGCTTGAGGTAATCACCAGGATAAAGCCCGTCGGGAATGGCGCCGATCGTCTCGCCGAGCGCTTCGCGGTAGCGCAGATAGGCGGAGCGGGCCAGAACATCGACCTGCGCGCCGGCGTCGTTGATGTAATACTCGCGCGTCACATCGAAGCCGGTGAAGGCAAGGAGGCTCGCGAGCGCATCCCCGAATATGGCGCCACGGCCGTGACCCACATGCATCGGACCGGTCGGATTGGCCGAGACATATTCGATATTGACCTTTTGGCCGTTGCCCATGCGGCTCTCGCCGTAACTCGCGCCGCTCTCGATCGCGGCGCGCAACTCGCCGAGCCATGCGGCCGGTTTCAATCTCATATTGATGAAGCCCGGCCCTGCGACATCCACCGTCTCGATCATCGGGTCGGCGCGGAGCGCCTGCGCGATGGTGTCGGCCAGTTCGCGAGGCTTTACGCCGGCGTCCTTCGCCAGCACCATCGCCGCATTGGTCGCCATATCGCCGTGAGCGGCATCGCGCGGCGGTTCGACCACGACCCGTGACAAATCGGCGGTCGCCCCAAGCACGGCGGCAGCCGCGGCCTGAACGCGCTCCAGCATCAAAGCGAACAGATGTTTTTCCGAGGCCATGTCGCGCTGCGGCTAACGTAATTCCGGGGTTGAGTCAAAATGGCGCGCATGTTCGATCAGTGCGTAGCGGTCCGTCATTCCCGCGATGTAATCGGCGATGCGGCGAGCTCGGGCGCCCTCGTCCCCCTTCGGCAGATCGCTCGTCCACTCCGCAGGCAGCGCGGCTTTCTCCCGGACATATAAATCGAAGAGGTCGCGAAGGACTTTTTCGGCATCGGCCATGATCGCCGCCACACGCTGGTGACGATACATCCGCGGATAGAGAAACCCCTTAACGTCAGCATCAGATTTGGCCATCGCCGCCGAGAACGTCACCACCGGCTCGCGTGCTGCCCTCACCTCGTCAGCTGAGCGCGCAGCGAGCTTTCTCGTCCGGAGATCGGTTTCAGCGACAACATCGTCGATCATCCGCGTGATGAGGAGCCGCACTGTTTCGTGCACACGACGACCCGCTTCGAGCGCCGGATATTGCCGTTTGATGGTTTTCGCGATGTCCCCGATGATGGGAACGTCCGCGATGGCGTCGAGCGTGAATAGATCGGCGCGCAACCCATCGTCGATGTCGTGAGCATCATAGGCAATATCGTCGGCGATGGCGGCGACCTGCGCTTCGGCACTGGCATAGTCGGCGAGCTTAAGGTCGTGGCGCCGCGAATAGCTCAGGACGGCGGCGGGAACGCCGCGTTCGCGATAGCGTGCCGCCGGTTGCCCCGTTGCATCCAGAAGTGGGCCGTTGTGCTTGACCAGGCCCTCAAGCGTTTCCCAAGTCAGGTTCAGGCCGTCGAAATCCGGATAGCGCCGCTCGAGCTCGGCGACGATCCGCAACGCTTGCTCATTGTGGTCGAAGCCGCCATGCGCCGCGAGGCACTGATCGAGCGCGCGCTCCCCGGCATGGCCGAACGGGGGATGGCCGAGATCGTGGGCCAACGCCAAGGCCTCGCTGAGGTCTTCATCGAGACCCAGCGCGCGCGCGAGCGACCGCGCGATCTGGACGACCTCCAGCGTATGGGTGAGCCTGGTGCGGAAATGGTCGCCTTCGTGAAAGACAAAGACCTGAGTCTTGTAGGCTAGCCTCCGGAAGGCGGTCGAATGGATTATGCGGTCGCAGTCGCGGCGGAACGGGTTGCGCGTGCCCGTGAGAGCCTCGGCATGGAGCCGGCCGCGGCTTTGCGCTGGATCTGCGGCGTAAGCGGCGCGCGCGCGAGGCGCCTCGATTGCCATTTTGCGGCCTTTCCGCTGCGATTTGACCTTGCCGGGTCTCGCACTTAACTAAGCTGCAAAGCTTCTGCCAATAGGAAGTCGCATGGCGCATCCTGTCACCGTCAGCGATCGCGCGGTCCGCAAGATCGGCGAGATCCTGAAGTCCGAACCTGCCGGCACGATGCTGCGCGTCAGCGTCGAAGGCGGCGGCTGCTCCGGCTTCCAGTACAAATTCGACGTCGAGCGAATCAAAGCGCCGGATGATCTGGTAATTGCGCGCGAGGGCGCGACGGTGCTGATCGATCCCGTCTCCGTCAATTATATGGCGGGCTCAGAAATCGATTTTGTCGACGACCTGATCGGCGCGTCGTTCAAGGTGAAAAATCCAAAAGCCACGGCGTCTTGCGGCTGCGGGACGAGCTTCTCGCTCTAATTGGCGACCTAATGCGGCGAGAGCGAAGCGTCGGCAGAATACGGCGCTACTCGGCGGCGACGGCCGGCGGCGCTTGTGCGACGGCCTGTTCCTGCGGCTCGAGGCGGCGCTTGAGCATGCGGTCGAAGCGGTCGAGGTAAAGATAAATTACCGGCGTGATGTAGAGCGTCAGCAGCTGGCTGAGCACCAGACCGCCGACGACCGCGATGCCGAGGGGCTGGCGCAGTTCGGCGCCCGCGCCAGTGCCGAGGGCGATCGGCAACGTGCCGAAAATCGCGGCGAATGTCGTCATCATGATGGGACGGAAGCGCAATATGCAGGCTTCCCGGATCGCAGCTTCTGCGCTCAAGCCGACGCGGCGGCGCTCCAGCGCAAAATCGATCATCATGATCGCGTTCTTCTTCACGATGCCGACCAGCATGACGATGCCAATCATGGCGATGACCGACAGATCCATCTTGAACAGGATGAGCGTGAGGATCGCGCCGATGCCGGCCGACGGCAGGCCGGAAATGATGGTGATCGGATGGATGAAGCTTTCATACAGAATGCCAAGGACGACATAGGCCGCAAAGATCGCGGCGAGGATGAGGATGCCCTGCCCGCGCAAGGAATCCTGGAACACCTGCGCGGTGCCCTGGAAGCCGCTGGCGATTGTCGCCGGTAGACGCTCGTCGCGCTCGATGCGCTGGATCGCGGTGACCGCGTCGCCGAGCGAATGGCCCGGGAGAAGATTGAACGAAATCGTCACGGCGGGCTGCTGGCCTTGATGATTGACCTGCAGCGGACCGACCGTCGGCACAAACCTGGTCACGGCCGACAAGGGCACGGTCTGTCCGCTCGTCGTCTTGAGATACAGTTTCGACAGGTCGTTGGTGCTGGTCTGATATTCCGGCAAGCTTTCCAGAATGACCTGATAATCATTGGCAGGCGTATAGATCGTCGCCACCTGACGCGAGCCGAATGCGTTGTAGAGCTCCTGGCGCACCTGATCGACGCTGACGCCGTAGACAGATGCCTTCTCGCGGTCGACCTCGACGGTCAACTGCGGATTCTTGACATAGAGATCGGTGGTCACATCGAGCAGACCTTCGAGCTTCGCGATCTTGTCGCGCATCTCCGGCGCGACGCGGTAAAGCGTTTCGGTGTCGTTGGATGTGAGCGTGTACTGATACTGGCTCTTGTTGAGCCGCCCGCCGAGATTGATGTTCTGAATCGGCTGGAAAAAGATCTGGATGCCGGCCACGACGTTCGCATTGCGCCGCAGGCGCGCGGTGACGATCTGCAGATTGTCGCGCTCCTTGCGCGGCTTGAGCGCAACGAGCATTCGCCCGCTATTGCCGGTCTGGTTCGGACCGCCGACGCCGACAGTGGAATTCACGTATTCGACCGCCGGATCCTGGCGAACGAGATCGGCGACCTTGCGCTGACGCTCCGCCATGGCGGGGAACGATACGTCGGTGGCACCTTCTGTGATGCCGATCATGTA
>JAFBAG010000216.1 GCA_019247925.1 Pseudolabrys sp. | reverse complement strand
AGAGGGATTCGAACCCCATAGCGCTCGCGCAGGAACGCGTTCTTCGCACCGCGCTTACGCGCGGTGCGGGAAAAAGACCGAGGGTTCGATATCCCTCTCTGATTGTCACTTGTGGCTGACGCTGGCGGAGAGAGAGGGATTCGAACCCCATAGCGCTCGCGCAGGAGCGCGTTCTTCGCACCGCGCTTACGCGCGGTGCGGGAAAAAGACCGAGGGTTCGATATCCCTCTCTGATTGTCCTTGTGGCTAACGCTGGCGGAGAGAGAGGGATTCGAACCCTCGGTACGGTTTCCCGTACACACGCTTTCCAAGCGTGCGCCTTCAGCCACTCGGCCACCTCTCCTCACCAGCGCATCAATGACATAGCCCGGGGCTATGTGAATGCAAGCCCGCATTTGTCGCGGTTTTCTTCAGCGCCATTCTCCTAATCGCTCGCGCCATTTTTTGCAAAGCATGGAGCACGCACATCGCGCGCGCTTTGTAACGATCATGCTTGCGCAACACGGTTCGGCAAGAGTTAATGCGTTTTCACGCGCGCGAATATCATGCCCGACAACGTCACCGCTCTTCAGCTCGTGCTCACCGGCGACCCCGCGCTGTTTGCGATCGTGCGGCTGTCGCTCCTCGTCAGCCTTTCGGCGGTCTTCTGCGCGGCGTTGATCGGCATACCGCTCGGCGCATTGATCGCCCTGACGCGCTTTGCGGGCCGCGAAGGCGTTATCGTCGTGCTCAATGGCTTGATGGGATTGCCGCCGGTGGTCGTCGGCCTCGCGGTCTATCTTCTGCTGTCGCGCTCGGGGCCGCTCGGGGAATTCGGTTTGCTGTTCACACCGACGGCGATGGTGATCGCGCAGACTATTCTGGTCACGCCGATCATCGCCGCGCTGGCGCGCCAGACCATCGAGGATCTGTGGGTTGAATATCGCGATGAATTGGCGGCGATGAATGTCGGGCCCGCGCGACGTGTGCTCACTTTGATCTGGGACGCCCGGTTCAGCCTGGTGACGGCGCTACTCGCCGGCTTCGGCCGCGCCGCCGCAGAAGTCGGTGCGATCATCATCGTCGGCGGCAACATCCAGGGCTTTACCCGCACGATGACCACCACGATCGCACTCGAGACGTCGAAAGGCGACCTGCCGCTCGCCGTCGGTTTAGGCATCGTGCTGATCGCGATTGTCATGGCGATTAACGCCGTGGCCTGGGGCGCGCGCCGCGTCGGCGAACGCTACGCGGGATGATCATGCGCGCGCCCGACACCGATCTGCCGATCGTGCTCGACAATGTGAGCGTCAGGGCGCGCGACATCGCCCTGCTCGACGGTGTGAGTCTGGCCGTCACGCAAGGACCGGCGACCGTTTTGATCGGCCCCAATGGCTCGGGAAAAACCACCTTGCTGCGGGTCTTGATGGGCCTGATCGGGCCGAGCACCGGCACCATCACCTGGGGTGGCCGTCTGCATGCGCCGCCGCACCGCCGCGCCATCGTCTTTCAGAGGCCCGCCATGCTCCGGCGCAGCGCCGCCGCCAATCTGCGCTACGCGCTGCCGCGCAGGGAGCGCTCAGAGGCTCGGGTCAACGAGTTGCTGGCCCTTGTGCGGCTTTCAGGTTTCGAGCAGCGGCCCGCGCGGCGCTTGTCCGGCGGCGAGCAGCAGCGGCTCGCGCTGGCCCGCGCGCTGGCGCGCGATCCCGCGGTCCTGTTGCTCGACGAGCCGACCGCAAGCCTCGATCCGTCTGCCACCAAGGCGATCGAAGACATTATCCGCGACGTCGCCGCGCGCGGCGTCAAGGTCGTGATGGCCACGCATGATCTCGGCCAGGCGCGCCGGCTCGGCGGGGACATCGTGTTTCTGCACCGCGGCCGCGTGGTCGAGATGGGTCAAGCGGCTGATTTCTTCAACACGCCTAAAACCAAAGAAGCGCAAACGTTCACGGCCGGCGATCTGCTGGTCTGACAAGAAATCATAAAGCATGGAGGATCTCATGACCGCCCGCCGTTATTTTCTCGCCGCGGCAGCGCTTGCCGCGCTCGCGCTCGGCGCTCCGGCGCTCGCGCAGGACAAGTCGATCGTCGTTTCATCCACGACCTCCACCGTCGATTCCGGCCTGTTCAACCACATCCTGCCGATGTTCAAGGCCAAGACCGGCATCGAGGTGAAAGTGTTGTCGCAAGGCACCGGGCAGGCCCTCGACACCGGACGGCGCGGCGATGCCGACGTTGTGTTCGTGCATGCCAAAGCCCAGGAAGAAAGGTTCGTCGCCGACGGCGAAGGCGTGAAGCGCTATCCGGTGATGTACAATGACTTCGTCATCATCGGGCCGAAGAACGATCCCGCCAGGATCAAGGGCGAGAAGGACGTGGCCGCGGCGCTGAAGAAGATTATGGCCGCCAAGGCCTCTTTCATCTCGCGTGGCGACAAATCCGGCACCCACAGCGCCGAACTCAATCTTTGGAAAGCATCCGGCATCGATATCGAGAAGGACAAAGGCGACTGGTACAAGTCGATCGGCCAGGGCATGGGCGCCGCACTCAACACGGCGGGCGCCAGCAATGCCTATGTGCTCTCCGATCGGGGCACCTGGCTCAGCTTCAAGAACAAAGGTGATCTCGATATCGCGGTGGAGGGCGACAAGAAGTTGTTCAACCAGTACAGCGTCACGCTGGTGAACCCCGCCAAGCATCCGAGCGTCAAGAAAGAGCTCGGCCAGCAGTTCATCGACTGGCTGATTTCGGCCGAAGGGCAAAGGG
>JAFBAG010000024.1 GCA_019247925.1 Pseudolabrys sp. | reverse complement strand
GTTTTTCGATCTGCGGCGCAACGGCACCAATGTCCGCACCGAGCTGATCGCGGGCCTCACCACCTTCCTGACGATGGTCTACATCGTCTTCGTCAACCCCTCGATCCTCGGCAAGGCCGGCATGGACACCGGCGCAGTGTTCGTGGCGACCTGCATCGCCGCCGCGGTTTCGACGCTGGTGATGGGGCTTTACGCCAATTATCCGATCGCGCTCGCGCCAGGCATGGGGCTCAACGCCTTCTTCGCCTTCACCGTGGTGCTTGCCTACAACTACACATGGCAGCAGGCCCTTGCCGCGGTGTTCTGCTCGGGCGTGATCTTCTTCCTGATCTCGATCTTCCGCATCCGGCAATATGTCATCGAGGCCATCCCGCATAATCTCAAGCTCGCGGTGTCGGCCGGCGTCGGCTTGTTTCTCGGCATCATCGCGCTTGAGGAAGCCAAGGTCATCACCGCGCATCCCGCGACGCTGGTGACAATGGGTGACCTGCGCAATCCGGTGCCGGTGCTGATGCTGCTCGGTTTTGTGCTGATCGCGGCGCTGAATTACCGGCGCATCATCGGCGGCACGTTGATCGGCATTCTCGCCGTGACCGTCATCGGACTGCCCTTCGGGCTCGCCAAGTTCGGCGGTTTCGTGTCGATGCCGCCGTCGCTGGCGCCGACCTTCCTGCAGCTCGATTTCTCGCGGGCCTTCGAGCTTACCTTTGTGATCGTCGTGTTCTCGATCCTGTTCGTCGATGTTTTCGATAATGCCGGCACGTTGATCGGCGTCACTCATCGCACCGGGCTGATGAAAGACGGCAAGCTGCCGCGCATGAAGGAAGCGCTGGTGTCGGACAGCTTCGCGGCGATGTTCGGCTCGCTGGTCGGCACCTCGACGACGACCAGTTACATTGAGAGCGCGGCCGGTGTTTCGGCCGGCGGCCGCACCGGCCTGACTGCGGTGTTTGTCGCGCTGTTCTTCCTGCTGGCGCTGTTCTTCGCCCCGCTGGCCGGGACGATCCCGGCGTATGCCTCGGCGGCGGCGCTGCTTTACGTCGCCTGCGTGATGGCGCGCGGGCTCGCCGAAATCGATTGGGACGATGTCACCGAATATGCGCCCGCGGTGGTGGCCGCAGTTACCATGCCGCTGACCTATTCGATCGCCAGCGGCATCGGGCTCGGCTTCATCACCTACGCCGTCATCAAGATATTGGCGGGCCGCTGGCGCGATGCCTCGCCGGCCGTCATGATCCTCGCCGTGCTGTTCGCCATCAAGTTCGTCGTATCGGGGTGACCGCCATGCCGCAGATCAAGGGATTTTCCGACCTGAAGTCGCTTCCTGCCGAAACCATCAACGACAAGATCAAGCGCCGCATCCTGTCGGGCGAGCAGGGCATGATCGTGTGGTGGAGCATCAAGAAGGGCGGCCACGCCGCCGCGCACAAGCATCCGCATGAGCAGCTCGTCTACATGCTCTCCGGCAAGATGGATTTCCGCATTGGCGACGACAAACGCACGATGGTGGCAGGCGACGTCGCGGTGGTGCCCGGCGGGGTCGAGCACGAAGGCTATTTTCCCGAAGACACGGAAGTGATCGACGTGTTCGCGCCGCCACGCGAGGACTTCCTCAAGGGCGGCCCGCCGCCTTACATGAAGACCTAGCCTTCCAAAGCCTTTTGAACCGCCAGGAAGTCGCGCCAGGCCAGCCGCTTTTGCAGCGGGCTGCGCAGCAGGAACGCCGGGTGGAAGGTTGGCATCGCTTTGATCTCGCGGTTGCCGGTATCGAATGTCACCCAGCGCCCGCGCGACTTGGTGATGCCCTCGCGAATATTGAGCAGCGTCGTGGCTGAAGGCCCGCCGAGGCAGATGAGGATTTCAGGATCGGCGAGTTCGATCTGGCGCTTGATGAACGGCAGACAGATCGCTGTTTCCTGCGGCGTCGGCGTGCGGTTGCCGGGCGGCCGCCACGGAACGATGTTGGCGATATAGACCTTGCTGCGGTCTAGCCCGATCGCCTTGAGCATCTGGTCGAGCAGCTTGCCTGAGCGCCCGACGAAGGGCAGTCCTTCGATATCCTCGTCGCGGCCGGGCGCCTCGCCGACCAGCATGACGCGCGAGCCGGGTGTGCCGTCGGCAAAAACCATCTGCGTTGCGGTCGCCTTCAGCGCGCAGCCTTCGAACTTGCCGAGAATGGCGCGCAGGTCATCGAGCGTTGCGGCGGATTTCGCGGCTTCGCGCGCTTCCAGCGCCGCGGCGTCGGGTGCTGCCGCTGCCAATGGTGCGACGCTCGGCCCAAGCAGCTCCGGTTGCCCAGCCCTAGAGTGGACGCGTTCGCGCGGCGACTCTCGAGAAGGGGCCGGCGGCTCAGCGAAACGATTGACCGGAATCTCGCCGAGCGCCGCATCCACACCGGTCTCTGCGTAGAACGCGAGCAGTTCGCGCGCGGCTTCGTTCTGCATCATGGGCGCTTGAGCCGCTGGTCGAGGAACTGCTTGGTCATGGCAAAGGAATCGTCCGCCGCCGCGGCGTCGTAGCGCAGCCGGTGGCCGAAATATACGCGCTCTGGCGCGGCCGCGTCGAACGAGTGATAGGCGCCGGGATAGATTTTCAACAGCGGTTTGTGCTCGCTGGCTTGCTCATAGCGGGCGACAAGATCGATGCAACGGCGCGCCGGCGTCCAGTCATCGGCTTCCGCGGCGAGGATCAGCACGTCGCTGGCGAGCGGCGGTGCGACCGGCGGGCAGTTCGGATAGAGCGCGACCGCGGCCGCGAAGGGCTTGCCGCCATTGGCCTCGGCGATGCTGCGCACCGAGGCCGCCAGCGCCGTCCAGCCGCCGTGCGAATAGCCGAGAACGCCGATGCGCTCGGCGTCGATATCCGGCCGCGTGCGCAAATAGGCCGCGCCGGCAAAGGCGTCCTTGGCGCGCTCCTGGCCGGAAAAATCGCGACCGCGGGCGCAGACATTGCGAAAGCCGCGCGGCGTGAAGCTGTCGATGATCAAGGCGGCGTAGCCCCAGGAGGCGAGGCGGCGCGCCCAGACGCGGGTGTTCGGGGCAATGCCGTTGCAGCCGTGCAAGACGACGACGGCGGGGAAGGGTGGCTTGCCGTCCGGCAGGATGATCGAACCGGCTTGACGGGTGCGGAGCACGCCGATCGTGCTGTCGTCGATGACGAGCGGCTGCTTCGCCGCGGCCGGGTCGGTGCGCTGGGTCTGCGGCGTTTCCGGTTCGGTCTCCTGCGCGAGCGCGGCCGCGCTCACAAGCAAAGCGGTCAGGATTGCCGCTAGGCGGGTCAAAAGGCGTCCGCTATGAGTGGAGGATCGGGAGAGCGCGATGGCCGACGAACTGCCCGCCCGCGAGGCGATGGAATTCGACGTGGTGATCGTCGGTGCGGGGCCAGCGGGCCTCGCCGCGGCGATCCGGCTCAAGCAGCTCAGCGCCGATATCAATGTGGTCGTCGTCGAAAAGGGCTCGGAGGTCGGCGCGCATATTTTATCGGGTGCCGTGATCGACCCGTCTGCACTCAATGTTTTGCTGCCGGACTGGCGCAACGACGACTCCCCGATCAAGACCCAGGTCACTGACGACCGCTTCTATTATCTCAACGCTTCGGGCGCGCTGCGGTTGCCCGGCATGCTGATGCCGCCGCTGATGAACAATCACGGCAATTACATCGTCTCGCTTGGCAATGTCTGCCGCTGGCTCGCGACCAAGGCCGAGGCGCTCGGCGTCGAGATCTATCCGGGCTTTGCCGCTGCCGAGGTGCTCTACGAGGGCGATGCGGTGGCCGGCGTCGCCACCGGCGACATGGGCGTCGGCAAAAACGGCGAGCACAAAGACGGCTTCGCGCGCGGCATGGAATTGCGCGCCAAATACACTTTGTTCGCAGAAGGCGCGCGCGGCAATCTCGGCAAGATATTGATCGCGAAATATGGTCTCGGCGAAGGCCGCGACGTGCAGAAATTCGGCATCGGCCTGAAAGAACTGTGGCAGGTCGCGTCGGACAAGCACCGCAAAGGGCTGGTGCAGCATTCATTCGGCTGGCCGCTCGACAATTCGACCGGCGGCGGCTCGTTTCTTTATCACCTCGACGACAATCTGGTGTCGGTCGGCTTTGTACTGCACCTCAATTATGCCAACCCCTATCTGTCGCCCTTCGAAGAATTTCAGCGCTTCAAGACACACCCGCTCGTGCGCGACACATTCGCCGGCGGCAAGCGGCTCGCTTATGGCGCGCGCGCGATCA
>JAFBAG010000086.1 GCA_019247925.1 Pseudolabrys sp. | reverse complement strand
AATACCATCAGGCCGCACTGATGGGCGGCGTCGATCAGGGCTTTGAGATCGTCGGGGCGGCCATAGCGTGAATCCGGCGCGAACCAGAGCACGCCGTCATAGCCCCAATTCCAACGGCCAGGAAAGTCGGCGAGCGGCATCAGCTCGATGGCGGTGATGCCGGCGGCGGCGAGGTGATCGAGCTTGTCGATTGCCGCGCGAAACGTGCCCTCAGGCGTGAAGGTGCCGGTGTGTAATTCGTAAAACACCGCCTCGTGCCATGGGCGGCCGCGCCAATCGGTGCATGACCACGAATAGCGATGATCGATGACTTCGCTCGGACCGGCGACATCCATCGGTTGGTAACGCGACGCCGGATCGGCGATGCGCAATTCGCCGTCGATTTCGAAGCGGTAGCGTGTGCCGGCGCCCGCGCCCTTGACGAAAACGCTGAACCATTCGCCCCGCCGTTCCATCGGGATGGGCTCGTCCAAGACCAGCCGCGCCGTGTTTGCGCCGGGCGCCCAGAGACGAAACGTCGTGCCGTCCGAGGCGGTGAGCGGGCCGAACGTCTGGCCGGTCGTCATGGTCCGCCCGCGAGGACGAGCACCGAAAGCGGCGGAGCATTGGCCATTTCGCCGGGGGTGAAAGACAGATCATCGCCCGCCGTGTTGAGAACGGTCGACCATGCGGCCACGTTGGGCCATTCCGGCCCGGTAAATTGCACCGGCTCCTGCGCGCCATTGAGAATGATGAAAAGCGGCTGCCCCCCCGGTTCGACCGGGCCGAGGATGAAGGAGACGTAGCGGCCTTCCGGAAAATTCCAGTCGGCTTCCGTCATCTCTGCGCCGGACGGAGCCAGCCATTTGACATCGTAACTGCCGTCGGCGCGCTTGCCCTCGAGCCAGCGGTGCGGCTTGAGCTGCGGAAAGCGGTGCCTCATCTCGGCCAGATGGGACACCAGGCTGCTGAGATCGTCTTCGCTGCCGAGCTTTGACCAGTCGACCCAGCCAATCTCGCTATCCTGGCAATATGCGTTGTTGTTGCCGCCCTGACTGTTGCCGACTTCGTCGCCGGCAAGCATCAGGGGCACGCCTTGCGCCAGCAGCAACGTGGCAAGCTGATTGCGCCGTCGCTGCCGCCGGTGGGCGAGGATCGCCGGATCATCGGTCGCGCCTTCGGCGCCGCAATTGGTGCTGGCATTGTCGTCGGAGCCGTCGCGGTTTTCCTCGCCATTGGCCTCATTGTGCTTGTGGTCGTAGCTCACGAGGTCGGCGAGCGTGAAGCCGTCGTGCACTGTGACATGATTGACGCTGGCCCTCGGCCCACGGCCGTCGTGCTGGAATTGCGCCGCGGATCCGGTCATCGCATGGGCGACGTCGCCCAGCAGATTGCCTTCGCCGCGCCAGTAGCGCCGCATCGTTTTTCGATAAATGTCGTTCCATTCCGACCAACCCGAGGGGAATCCGCCCACCTGATAGCCACCGAGCCCGATGTCCCAAGGCTCGGCGATCATCTTGATGTCGGCGAGCACGGGGTCTTGCCGGATCGCCGCGAAGAATGGCGCGTCACGGTCGAAGCCGGGACGCCGCCCCAGTGTGCTCGCCAGATCAAAGCGAAAGCCGTCGACGTGAAAGACCTGCACCCAGCGGCGCAGCGAATCCATCACCATCTGGAGAACGCGCGGATGTGCGAGATTGAGCGCGTTTCCCGTGCCGGTGAAGTTTTCGTAGTAGCGGGCGGAGTCGGGCGTCAGCCAATAATAAGAAAGATTGTCGATGCCTCGGTAGGAGAGCGTCGGCCCAAGATGATTTCCCTCGCACGTATGGTTGTAGACGACGTCGAGGATCACCTCGATGCCGGCATCGTGCACCGCGCCAACGGTGGCGCGAAATTCGTTGATCGCGTCGCTGCGCGCGTATCGGCGGTCCGGCGTGAAGAAATTGAGCGTGTTGTAGCCCCAGTAATTCGTCAGCCCGCGGTCGACCAGGACACGCTCCGGCACGAAGGCATGGATCGGAAGGAGTTCGATCGCGGTCACGCCGAGGCCCTTCAGGTGCGCGATCATGGCCGGCTCGCTCAAGGCGGCGTAAGTGCCGCGCAAGCCATCGCGAATGTCCGGCCGCTGCTGAGTCAGGCCCTTGACGTGGGCTTCATAGATAAATGTGTCCTCCCACGCGACGTGCGGGCGGCTGCCATGGCCCCAGCTATGGGCATCGTCGACGACAACGCCCTTCACCATGAACCGCGCATTGTCGCGGCGGTCGAAGGACAAATCTTCCTGCTTGTGGCCGGTGCGATAGGCGAAGTGCGCGTCATTCCACACGAACTCGCCCGCGAGATCCTTGGCGTAAGGATCGAGCAGTAGCTTGTTCGGATTGAACCGGTGTCCGGCGTCGGGCTCGTAGGGACCGTGGACGCGATAGCCGTAAAGCTGCCCTGGCGATACGTGCGCGAGATAACCGTGCCAGACATCGTCGGTCCGTTCGGGCAGCGCGATACGTTCGACTTCGCGGCGGCCAGCGCGGTCGAACAGGCAGAGCTCAACCTTGGTGGCGTGCGCGGAGAACAGCGCGAAGTTAGTGCCGCGGCCGTCCCACGTCGCACCGAGCGGATAGGGCGTTCCCGCCTTCACCTGTCCGTTAGATTTCAGGAACGAGAAAGAGGGCAGCAAGCGGTGGGACGACAAGATGGAGCTCCGGGCTGTTACGCGTGAGAACGGTCGAGACCCGGCCCTCGTTCCCGACATTGCTGCCACCGTACAGAGCTGCATCCGAATTGAATGCCTCGCGCCACGTCCCGGCGAACGGTACGCGCACCCGATAGTCGCGCAGAACCTGCGGTGTGAAATTCACGACGACAACACAGCGCTCGGTCGCCGCGCGACCCTTGCGCAGCCATGCGTAGGTGGAGTTATTGGCGTCGTCGGTGACCAGCCATTCGAAGCCGGCCGGATCGCAATCGAGGACGTGCAGCGCCGGGGTATCGCGGTAAAGTTTGTTAAGGTCGCGCACCAGACGTTGCACACCTGCATGACGCTCATGCGTGAGCAGATGCCAAGGCAAACTGATGTCGTGGTTCCACTCGGTGTCCTGGCCAAATTCGCTGCCCATAAACATCAGCTTCTTGCCCGGATGGCCGTACATGAAGCTGTAATACGCTCGCAGATTGGCGAAGCGTTGCCAGTCGTCGCCCGGCATCCTGCCAAGGATCGAACGCTTGCCGTGAACGACTTCGTCGTGGGAGAGCGGCAGAATGAAATTTTCCGAGAACGCGTAGTGCAGGCCGAACAGGATGTTGCCATGGTGGTGGCGGCGATAGAGCGGGTCTTTTGAAATGTAATCGAGGGTGTCGTGCATCCACCCCATGTTCCATTTATAGCCAAAGCCGAGTCCGCCGAATTCCACCGGACGTGACACTTGCGGCCACGCCGTCGATTCCTCCGCGGCTGTGGTCGCCTGCGGGAAATGGCCGAACAGCTGGGTGTTGACGCGACGCAGGAAGGAAACGGCGTCGAGGTTTTCACGCCCGCCATGCTTGTTCGGAATCCAGCCGCCGGCCGGGCGGCTGTAATCGAGGTACAGCATCGAGGCGACCGCATCGACCCGCAGTCCGTCAATGCCGTAGCGATCGAGCCAGAACAGCGCGTTAGCGATGAGGAAATTCTGCACCTCCGTGCGCCCGAAATTGTAGATCAAGGTGCCCCAGTCGAGGTGGCGACCTTGCGCGGGGTTGTCGTGCTCATAGAGCGCGGTGCCGTCGAAGCGGGCCAAGCCGTGCGGATCGTCGGGGAAATGACCTGGCACCCAGTCGAGCAGCACGGCGATGCCCTTTTCATGCAGGGCGTCGATCAAGTGCGCAAAGTCGACGGGCGAGCCGAAGCGGCTCGTGGGCGCGAACAGGCCGGTCGGTTGATAGCCCCAGGAGCCGTCGAA
>JAFBAG010000313.1 GCA_019247925.1 Pseudolabrys sp. | reverse complement strand
ACGGCGGGGGAATGGCGCGCGGGGGACCGCATCAATCTGGAGCGCGCTTTGGCGTTCGGCGACGAACTCGGTGGCCATCTCGTCGCCGGGCACGTCGATGGCGTCGGGGAAGTGACCGCGCGCGAGGAACTGCCCGATAGTGCGCGCATGACCTTTCGTGCGCCGCGCGCCCTGATGAAATTCATCGCGCAGAAAGGCTCGATCGCCCTCGATGGGGTTTCACTCACCGTCAACGAGGTCGCTACCGCCACGTTTTCAGTCGTCGTTATTCCGCACACGCTCAAGGCGACGACCTTCGCGGCTTTGCGCCCCGGAGACCGCGTCAATCTCGAGGTCGACACGATGGCCCGTTACGCCGCGCGATTGGCCGAATTGCGCTAGCGGACTTGTTCGCGCGCGGTGCGCTTGGTAGGACGCGCGCCCAAGCGGAGACTTTCATGGCCAAGAAGCGGCGCGCGGCGCCCAAAGCAAAAAAACCGAATAAACCACGCATCCTCCTCGTCGAGGCGCGTTACTACGATCACATCGCCGAGATGCTGCTCAATGGCGCAATGCGCGTGCTGGAGGAGGCCGGCGCGGCGGTCACGAAAGTCACCGTGCCGGGCGCCCTGGAAATTCCGCCGGCCATCGCCATCGCCTGCGAGCGCGAGCGTTACGACGCCGCGGTCGCGCTGGGATGCGTAATCCAGGGCGAAACCTTTCACTTCGATATCGTCGCCATGCAGTCGGCCCGCGCGCTCATCGACATTGCGGTGGCGCAGCGTCTGCCGTGTGGCAACGGCATCCTCACCGTCGACAACGAGGCACAAGCTCTTGCCCGTGCTCAGAATGACAAAGGCGGCAAAGGCGCCGAGGCCGCGCGCGCGGCCCTTGCGCTGTTGGCGCTCAAGACAGGAACGCAATGAGCGCGGGCGAGCCCACCCCATCGAAGGAGGGCCGCAAAGCCAACAAACGCGGCGCGGCCCGGCTCGCCGCCGTGCAGGCGCTCTACCAGATGGATCTCGCCGGCACCGGCGTGAACGAAATCCTGGCGGAGTTCGAAAGCCATTGGATCGGGCAGGAAGTCGAAGGCGCGCAATATCTTCCCGCCGAGGCCGCATTCTTTCGCGAGATCGTGCATGGCGTCCTCGCCGGCCAGCGCACGCTTGACCCGCTGATCGACGACGCGCTGGCCAAGGGCTGGCCCCTCAAGCGCATTGAAACCATACTGCGCGCGGTTTTGCGGTCGGGCGCCTTTGAGCTCACCGCGCGTAAGGACATTCCCGCGCGGGTCATCGTGAAGGAATATGCCGACGTCGCCGCCGCCTTCGTCGAAGGCGAGGAGACCGGCATGGTCAATGCGGTGCTCGATGGCCTGGCGCGGCAATTGCGGCCTGCGGAATTCGAGCGCGCCAGCGGCTGACATGAACGGGGACGACCAAGGCTCTGGCGAGGACCGGCTGATCGCCCGGCTCTTCCGGCCACTTGCAACCGCGCCCGGCGCGCTCAACCTGTCCGACGACGCGGCGTTTCTTACGCCGCCGGAAGGTTACGACATTGTCCTGACCACGGACGCTGTGACGTCAGGCGTGCATTTCTTTCCGGACGCGCCAGGCGATGGCGTGGCCCGCCGGGCGTTGCGGGTGAACCTGTCGGACCTTGCGGCAAAAGGCGCGCGTCCGCTCGGCTTCCTGATGTCGGTCGCCTTGCCGGCTTCGGTCACCGAGGACTGGCTCGACGCGTTCGCACGCGGGCTGGCGGCCGATATCGGGGAATATGATTGCCCACTCTATGGCGGCGACACGGACCGCACGACCGGGCCGCTCTCGATAAATATCGCGATGATCGGAAGCGTACCCAAAGGCACGATGGTCAAAAGGTCTGGCGCCAAGCCAGGCGATCTCGTCCTTGTCAGCGGCACTGTTGGCGACGCGGCGCTGGGCGTGCGCCTGCGCGGCGGCGAGGCGGATTGGAAGATCGCCGCCGCAAATCATGAATACCTGGTCGAGCGTTTCCGGCTGCCGCAACCGCGCCTTGCGCTGGCGGAAGCGTTGCGGGCCAACGCCTCGGCGGCGATGGATATTTCGGACGGTCTCGCCGGCGACCTTGCAAAATTATGCCGCGTGTCCGGCGTCGCTGCCGAAGTCGACGTGAGGAAGGTGCCACTGTCGGAGGCCGCGCGTGCGGTCTTGGCGCTCGATTCATCGGCGCAAGACAGCGTGCTGACCGGCGGCGACGACTATGAAATCCTCTGCACCGCCGCTCCGGAAAAGGCCGCCGCTCTCCAGGCCGCCGCCGCAGCCGCCAAAGTGCCGCTGACCGCAATTGGCACCGTGAAGGCGGGTGCGGGAGCCCGGATTCTGGACGCCGCCGGCAAGCCGATGCATTTCACGCATGCGTCATACAGCCATTTCTGATCGGCGTTGACGCGCTATAGTGCGGGCAAAGGGAAGGAACGACTTCGATGCACGGGATGACACCGAAAAAGGGAAAACGGGCGCGAAAGGTGATGGCGGATGCGCCGCAGCCCCTCAATGCCTACGCCCAGCACGCCGACTACAAGCTGCGCCATCAATCTTTCCCGTCCTCGGCCTATTTGCGCCGCGGCGCGCCGCGCAACGTGCCGCGCTTCGCTTATGAATACGGCGACACCGGCGCGGGTGCCGACACCGGCATCGCGCACAACTGGGCCGCCTTCGACAATATCAAGATCGTGCCGCGCTATGGCGCGATGGCAACCGTACCGCCTGTGGAAGTCGATCTATTCGGCAAGCGCTACTCGGCACCAGTCGGTATCGCGCCAATGGGGGGACCGTCGCTGGTGTGGCCCGCTGCCGATCTGGCGATGGCGCGCGCTGCGCAGAAGGCACGCGTGCCTTACACGCTCGGCGTTGCGGGTGGCGCGACCATCGAACAGGTCGCCGATGTCGCCGGGGACGTGTTCTGGCTGCAGCTTTACCGGTTCTGGCGCAACGAGCACGCGATTGGCATGGATTTGTGCGACCGCGCCACTGCCGCAGGCGTCAACGTGCTCGCATTGACCGTCGACGTGCCGGTTCGCACCACCCGCACGCGCGAGAGCTATGCGGGGCTTGGCGGCGAGTTCAAGCCGTCGCCGCGCATGATCAAGGAAATGCTGCTGCGGCCGAAATGGCTGATGGCGCTTCTGCGCAACGGCTATCCGCGCTTCGCCACGATCCGGCAATACGCGGGAGCAAACGCGACCACGAATGACACGATTCGCTTCGCGCGGCAGGAAATGGGCGGCGTCTTCACCTGGGAAGAGGTCGCGCGCTATCG
>JAFBAG010000244.1 GCA_019247925.1 Pseudolabrys sp. | reverse complement strand
GCTTGACGCGCGTGTCATTGTTGAGGCCGACATTATTAGGAATGAGGCCGTCGTAGTCGACCTTCTCGATATTCATGACTACACCCTTTGCTTGTCGAAGGCCGGCTTCACGCCCGTGCCATAAAGTTTCAGCGCGCCCTGCTCGCCGATCGCGTTGGGCCGCTGGAAGATCCAATTCTGCCACGCGGTCAGCCGGCCGAAAATTTTCGTTTCCATCGTCTCGGGACCGGCGAAGCGGATATTGGCTTCCATGCCGGTGAGCGCGTCGGGTGAGAAGCTTGAGCGCTCCTCCATCATCACACGCAATTCATCGTCCCAGTCGAAGTCTTCGTAGGCGAAGGTGACGAGGCCAAGCTCGTTGGCGTCGTCCGCTTCAAGCGGTTCGCCGACCTTGCTTTCGAGCTGTTTCAGCGTGTCGGGTTCGCCGAGAAAGCGTGTCTGCAGACGAGTGAGGCCGTTGCCCATCGGATAGGCACCGAAATTGGCTTTGCTCAAGGTGATCGTGGCCGGCTTCTTGTTGTCGCCCTCGCGCGTCCCGATCATCATGGCCGAACGGTCGGCGGCGAAGATCAACTCCGCCAGAGTGCCGGCAAAGCACGAGCCAGGCTCGACCAAGGCCATGAAGCTCTTCGGGGTGACATCAAGGCGCTTGAGCGTTCGCTTCAAGTAATGACGGATTTCGCGGATCAGCCAATCATTCTCATTGCCCGATAACAGCGCGTCGTAATTGAGCACCGCCTGAGCATCGCCTTCGGTCCGCAGAATGACGAGATTGATCGCGCCTTCGCCGGTCCTCAAATTCAGGATCGCATCCTCAAATTCGCGGGCTAGCGCCAACGGCCAGAAATCGCTGCCGAGCTTGTGAACGTCCTCGACCGATTTGGGTGCCGCCTGCGCGGGCGATTTCACCAGCAGAGTCGCAATCGATTTGTCGCGCTCGATCGTCACCTCGACATGGCTATAGGCCATGCGCCCATCGGCGATCTCCCGCTTGAGCGGCTTGAGGGTAATGCCCTTCGCGCCTGCCGGACGGTCCGATTGCTTCGCAAGCTCGTGCGCGCGGGCTTTCACGGCGTCATTCCATTTCGACAGCGGGACCGCCTCGTCGACCAGCCGCCATTCGACGGCCTTGGTGCCGCGCAGTCCCTCCTCCGTCGAGCAGAAAAAGTCCGCGCGGTCGCGGCGCACCTTGCGCTTGTCGGTCACGCGGGTGATGCCGCCGGTCCCCGGCAGCACCGCAAGAAGGGGCGTCTCCGGCAGTGACACTGCGGATTTGCGGTCGTCCACCAGCATGATGTGATCGGCGGCGAGCGCCAGCTCGTAGCCACCGCCCGCGCAACTGCCATTCACCGCGGCCATGTAGATTTGTTTGGAATTTTCGCTGGCGTCTTCCATCGCGAGCCGCGTCTCGTTGGTGAACTTGCAAAAGTTAACCTTGTGCTGATGCGTCGCCTTGCCGAGCATGCGGATATTGGCGCCGGCGCAGAACACATTGTCCTTGCCTGATTTGATGACGACGGCGCGCACTTCCGGATGCTCGAAACGCAGCCGCTGGATCGCGTCGTTGAGCTCGATGTCGACGCCGAGATCGTAGGAATTGAGCTTAAGTTCGTAGTCGCCGGACAGGCCGCCCTTCGGGTCGACGTCCATGATCAGAAAGGCGACGTCCCCGTCGAACTCGATGCGCCAATGCTTGTAGCGCGAGGGTTCGGTCTGAAAATCAATCATCGACGCGCGCGACGAGGCGCCTCCCTGCACAACCGGTATTATTTTTCATATTCTGTAGCACCGCACGCCCCATGCGGCAATGCGAATTGCAATTAGTCGCAGCTTGAGCTAGTTATGAGCATTATAATGCAGATCGATCAAAATGGCCGTAAAAACCCGCCCCCGGGAAAAGTCACGTTCCGCGCCCGACGCTGGCTATCTCGACCGGCTCGGCGAACGCGTGCGGCGGCTGCGCAATCAGCGCGGCATGACGCGCAAGGCGCTGGCGCAGCACGCGGATGTTTCCGAGCGTTATCTCGCTCAGCTTGAAGGCGGCGACGGCAATGTTTCGATCGTGCTGCTGCGCCGCATCGCGCGCGCCATGAACATCGAGGTTGCGCAGCTTGTTTCCGAGCAAACGGAGCTGCCGCTCGATGCGCTCCTGTTCTCACAATTCATCGAGCGTCTCCCCGCGCCAGCGGCAAAAGAAGCACGCGCGCTTGTCCTGAAACATTTTGGTGGCGCGCTCACCGATGCCCGCCGCGCTCGCGTGGCCTTGATCGGCCTGCGGGGCAGCGGCAAATCCACACTCGGCAAGGCGCTCGCGAAAAAACGCGGCGTTCCTTTCATCGAGCTCGACCGGGAAATCGAAAAAGTCACCGGCAGCCCTATTGGCCAGATTTTCGAAATGTTCGGCCAGGAGACGTTTCGACGCGCAGAACGCGACGCGCTCCAGCACGTCCTCAAGACCCACACAAATTTCGTCATGGCAACGTCGGGCTCGATCGTCACCGATCCGGCAACGCTCGAACTTCTGACCAGCGCCTGCTTCACGGTGTGGGTGCGCGCGGCACCGAGCGAGCACATGGCGCGGGTGATCGCGCAGGGCGATATGCGGCCAATGGCGTCCAATCCGCGGGCGATGGATGACCTCCTCTCCATCCTGCAGAGCCGCGAACCGCTTTACGCCAAAGCAGAAGCCAGCCTCGACACAACCGGCCGGGCGCCCGAGCAGAGCCTCGCCGAGCTTGACCACCTTACCGCTTCGCAACAGGGCCGATAAAAGCTATGCACGGAACCGAGACCAAGACCGCGGAAAAAGCCGAGATCAGCGCGATGCCGAAAATCACTTTCATCGAACATGACGGCACCGTGCACACCGTTGATGCCGAGGTCGGCTCGACGGTCATGGAAACGGCGCTCAAGAACGACGTCGCCTCCATCGTCGCCGAGTGCGGCGGCGGCTGCACCTGCGCCACCTGCCTCGTCCATGTGGACCCGGCCTGGTATGAAAAAGTCGGCGGGCCGTCGGAAGACGAGGAATACATGATCGACGGCGCCTTCGAAGTGACGCCGACCTCGCGCCTGTCCTGCCAGATTCAGGTGACGGAAGCGCTCGACGGATTGGTGGTCCGCACGCCGAGCTATCAAGGCCGCTAAGCTTTTCTGGCGGATTTCACCCCGCCTTTCTCCTCGATAAAGCGTACGACCTGGTCGACGCCTTCGCCCTTGTGC